>NZ_JBIRFA010000020.1:0-154076 GCF_044327205.1 Kitasatospora sp. NPDC018058
CCCGGTGATCATGAAGCGTAGAGAACTCCATGATCGGGCGAACCGTGCCTGCCCTGCTACTACCAATTAGCTCGGCACCTACTGGCGGACGCCCTAAGTCGAAGCCGAATGAGTCGGGCGCACATCGGGAGAGTCGGGCTAGCCGGGTACACCAGGTGAGCCGACCGAGCACCGACGCCCGGCAGCCGAACGCTGAGGCCCGCCGCACACGTGGCGGGCCTCGGACGCACTCCGTGCCCCCCGGTCAGCCGCTGCCCGGCCCGTCCGCCGATCGCAACGTCTCCAGTCGGTGGCGATACTCCTCCGCGTCGATCTCACCCCGCGCGAACCGCTCCGCGAGCAGCTGCTCCGGGGTCGGACCGTGCGCCCAACCGGGCGGTCCGCCCGGCCCCGGCCCGGCGGCGCCCGCAGCCACGGGGCCGCGCGGAACCGGCTGCCGCGAGCGGGAGATGTACCGGAACAGGGCGATGGCCAGGAGCACCAGCAGCGCCAGGATCAGCAGCGCGCCGATCGCCATCACCGCGATGCCCCAACCACCCGGTCCGTGGCCGGGCCCGTACCCGTGCCAGTGCCTCATCAAGACCTCCTCCTCCGGCCCGTCGGGGCCCGCCGAGGTGACCGGCGCCGTACCGCCCGAGGTGCCGGGCCTCCCAAGGTGCCGTACCGCCCGGGGTGCCGGGCCGCCGGAGGCGCCGTCGCGCCGGGAGCAGCGCCACAAAGGAAGCGGGACCGCCCGGGGTGATCAGCGCCCTACCACCATCGTGCGCCCGCGACCGGTCAAAGCGCTGTGAAGAGAGGCTGAGAAAACGTCACGGCGCTCGCACCCCCGACCCCGGGGTAGCGTTGCCACCCATGAGCTACCACCCGTCGGACGGCCACCGCTCCCCCGAGCAGCTCGTCGCCGCCGGGACGCTCCGCCGCCACACCGACCACGGCCCCCACCAGGCGCTCGGCCGCTCCCCGATCGCCTACGTGTCCATCGCGCTCTGGACCCAACTCACCGCCCTCGCCATCGCCCCCGCCGCCGCCGAGGCCACCGCCGCCGCCCTGCTGCGCGCCATCGCCGACCGGGCCGTGGACGCAGCGCTCGCCCCGGGCAACGAGCGCGCCCCGCGCGACGACCTGTACGTGACCGACCCCGCGCACATCGGCCCGCACCGCCGGGCGGTCTGGTTCCAGCGCTCCGGCCCGGGCGGCCCGATCACCGCATCGTTCGCACCGTGAAACCGACGCACACACCGTGAACCAACGGGCACGCTGCGAACCCACGAGCGCGCCGCGAAACCGACGAGCGCCGAGAATTCCCCAGACCGACGGGTCAGCGCTCGACCTGCAGGCTGTGGCAGACCCAGCTGAGCCGGTTCGGTCCTTCGAAGGGGGGCTGGTCGTGGTAGGTCCCGTCCGCCACCGACAGGTTGACGATCAGGTAGGCATGCCAACCGGTCCCCACGCCGTGCAGGTCCGCGTAGACCAGCTCGTCCTCGACGTACCAGTCCACCGAGTGCGCGCCGAGCAGCACCCGCAGGCCGAAGGTCGCCCCCGGCTCGATCCCGACGCTGCCGCCATGCCAGTAGCGGAAGCCGCCCCGGACGTGGTTGGAGATCTCCAACAGGTCCGGGTTGTCCGGGTGGTACTCGAACATGTCGACCTCGTTGCCGCCGTCCCGCCAGGTCCAGATCGCCGGCCAGGCGCCCAGCTCGACGGGCAGCGTGACCCGCGCGGACAGCACGTCCCCGGTACGGACCTGGAAGCGCTCCGGACTGCCCTCGGTGGTCAGCAGGTTGCAGGTCCACAGCCCGCCGATGGGCCGCCGGACGGCGGCGAACACCCCACCGGGACAGTACTGGTGACTCAGGTAGTCCAGCTTGTGGTCGGTCCGGTTGGTCGGCCCCATCCGGGGGTAGGCGCTGCTGCGCCCGGCGATCCACTGCCTGGTCGAAGTGAAGTCCGCGTCGAACACGACCGCCACGGCCGCCTCCCCAGTGCTCCGGCGCCCCGACAGTCCGAACCGTCGGGCACACAGAGTGAGTTACCCGATACGTTACGCAGTATGCGAAGGGGACCGTCCGGGCCCGAAGCAGGCTCCGGAGACATCCGGAGCAGGCTCGGCACGTCCGCCGGATCCGAAGCGGCAGCCGGACGGTCGGCCCGGCTCAGCCGACCGACGCGGCGGCACCTCCGGCCCGGAGCCGGTCGGTCACCGAGACCACCCCGTCCACCGAGCGGCACAGGTTCAGCACGACCGGCACCAGGTGCGCCTCGGGCACGGTGCCGCTGAGCACCACCCGACCCTGGTCGACCTCCACCCCGATCTCCGCCGGGCTCACCCCGTCGATCCGGCCGAGCACCTCCTCGACGATCTCCCGCCGGATCACCCGGTCCTCGCGCAGGAAGACCCGCAACAGGTCGCCGCGGCTCACCATGCCGATGACCCGGCCCTCCTCGTCCAGCACCGGCAACCGCTTCAGCCCGTGCCGGCTCATCAGCCGGGCCGCCGCGACCACGCTGGTGTCGGGCGTGGTGCAGACCGGCTGGGCCGTCATCAGGTAGGCCGCCGTGATCTCGCCGCCCGGCCCGGCCTTCGCCGATTCGGGCGCGGGCAGCAGACCGCCCGGGTCCTCCTGCGCGGCCAGGGTGCGCAGGAGGTCGGCCTCCGAGACCACGCCGAGCGGCCGCCCCTCCGGGTCGACCACCGGCACGCCGGTGATGTCGTAGTCGGTCAGCAGCGCGACGATCTCCCGGAAACCGGTCTCGGGCGCGACCCGGACCACGGGGCTGGTCATCACGGATTCGACGGTGGCATGCCGCACGCCGGTTCACCTCGTCCAACGGTGCTGGTCGGACCGGGCGCGGATCGTCCCGGCCGGTACCCGCAGCATGGCCCCGAACGGCGTAGATCGCCAGGGGCCAAGGGGCTGAACGGGTGGGACCAATGGCCCTGACCTGCGAACACGGAGCCGACGGGCCGGAGCGAGCCGCCCCGGACCGCGCCCTGGCCCTCGAACGCCCCGCCCGGGTGGCCGTCCGGGCCGAGGCGCTCCTCGACAACGGCGACCGGATCAGCCCGCCGCACTGACCCGGTCGGCCAACGCCTGCCCGTAGTCCGGCAGTTCGACGCTCGACACCTGCTTGCCCAGCTCCAGCATCTTGTCCAGCGCCCACCGCCGGTTCAGCACGGCGTTGCGCAACCGCAGCCCGGTCGCGGTGCGCGGCGCCAGGAACGGACCGGTCCGGTCCCCGCCCTTCTGGCAGCCCTGGGCGTAGTCGCGCAGCAGCCGCTCGTACCGGGCGAAGGCCGCGCGGTGGTCGCCGCGGGCCAGTGCCAGCTCCCCCGCCAGGACGTACGCGGCCACCACGGCCGTCCCGGTGCCCATGCCGCCGATGCTGGCGCCGCAGGCGGCATCGCCGAGCAGGGCGGTCCGGCCGGTGGACCAGGTCGGGACGTCGGCACGGCTGATCGAGTCGAAGTACAGCTCGGGCGCGGCGTCCAGGCTCGCCAGCAGTTGCGGCACCCGCCAGCCGAGGCCCGCGAAGGCGTCCCGGATCAGCGCCTTCTGCCGCTCCGAGTCGTGGCGGTCATAGCGCAGCTCGGGCGAGGCGAACAGGCAGAAGGCCCCGGCCCGGGCGGGGTCGCGGTGGTCGGCCCCGACGGACATCAGCCGACCCGGCACGTTGAGGCTCACCCCGCCGGCCGGCAGGCCGCCGTCGTTCGGCAGCTGCCAGGTGGCCGCGTAGTACCCGAGGTGACGGACGAACCGCTGCTCGGGGCCGAAGGCGAGCCGCCGGACGTTGGAGTGCAGCCCGTCGGCACCGATCACCAGGTCGAACTCGCGGGGTGCACCGTGCCGGAAGGCGACCCGGACGCCATGCGCGGTCTCCTCCAGGGCCGTGATCGAGTCGCCGAAGAGGTACTCGGCGCGGGCGCTGCTGTGGCGGTGGAGCAGCTGGGCCAGTTCACCGCGCGGAACCTCCAGCTCGCCGCCGGCGAACTCGGCGGGCAGGTGCAGCAGTTGCCGTCCGTCCTGGTTCACGAAGGTGATCGGGCTGCCACCGGTGTCGAGCGCTCGCAGTTCCTCCAGGATGCCCATCCGTTCCAGCACGGTCAGGTGGGTGCGGCCCCGGAAGTCGACGTTCTGGCCGCCACCGCGCAGCGCCGGGGCGAGTTCGACCACCGTCACCTCGAAGCCGTACCGGCTCAGCCAGTGGGCCAGTGCCGGACCGGCGATGCTCGCGCCCGAGATCAGCACCTTGGCGCGGCGGGAATCGCGCGGGGAACCACCCCAGGCGCCGTGTGCAAAGCCGCTCATGGGAACCACTCCGTCCGATGGTCGACGTTCGGGAGTCGAACGTCGAGGGTCGAGTAACTGTGTCTCGCGGACACTGTTCATTGCTGTGTACGGTAGACACAGTTGGCGCGGACAGGCAACCCCCAGGACGGGAGCGGACACGATGGGCGAGGCTGCGAACGACACGGTGCGGCTGCTCTGGGGCCCGCCGGCCAAGCCGACCCGGGGACCGAAGCCGACCCTCAGCCTGGAACGGATCGCCGCCGCCGGCGTCGAGGTGGCGGACGCGGAGGGGCTCGGCGCGGTCTCCATGCAGAAGGTGGCCGCACTGCTCGACTTCACCAAGATGTCGCTCTACCGCTATGTCCCCGGCAAGGCCGAACTCATCGCCCTGATGGTCGAGTCGGCCGTCGACGAACCGCCGACGCCCGCCGATGGCGCCCACTGGCGGGAGCAACTCACCGCCTGGGCCCACCACTTGGCCGCATCCTTCACCCGGCACCCCTGGCTGCTGGACGCCACCGTCGGCCCCCGGGTGCCGGGTCCGAAGGAACTCGCCTGGCTGGAGCGGGTGGTGGCCGCCCTCGACGCCCACGGGCTGACCGGCGCCGAGCGGATGGACGCCGCCGTGCTGCTCGCCGGGCACGTGCGCGGCATCGCCGAACAGGCCCGCGCGGTCGGCCCGAACGGCTCCCCCGAGGCCGAACTCCTCGCCGCCCTCGGCACCGTGGTGCACCGGCACGCCGACCGCTACCCCGCCCTGGCCGCCGCCATGGCCGAGCCGGGCGGGCACGACCAGGCCCTGGACTTCGGCCTGGACCGCATCCTGGACGGCCTGGCGGCCCTGATCGCGCGCCGGACGGAACCCCGACCGCCGCGATAACCGCTCGATCGGCACCCCCGGGGACGGCTAGCATCCCGCCCCATGGCGATGTTCGTACACCTGACTGCCGCGGCGAACGCGCCGCGCATCCGCCGCGCCGGCCTCCGGGCCGACAGCCGGGGCCAGGGCGGTGTGCGCGGGGTGTACTGCTTCCCGGTGCTGCCCTCGTTCACGCTCACCCACCAGTGGCTGCGCGAGCTGGCCCGGTTCGGCCCGAAGGGGTCGCTGGTCGCGGTGCACGTCCGACTGGACGACACCCAGCAGGTGCTGGTCGGGCACTACCGGGACCGCGCCAAGGAGGCCCAGAAGTGGCTCTCGGCCGCCGAGGCGGTCGCGAGGGTCGGCGCGCTCACGGATCCGCGCGGCTGGGAGGTGGTCGTACCGCGCGCGCTCGGCGCCCGCGAGGTGCACCGGATCCGCGCCGTGCCGCAGGTCGCGGGCTGGCGCTACCTCCCGAACGCCCACGGCACCCGCCCCTGCAACTGCGCGGGCTGCCGCCTGCGCGGCGGCTACGGCGACCGGCGCTTGCGCGAACGCCACCCGCACCCACTGGACGGCCCGCCGCCGCCCGTCCCCGTCCTGCTCGCCCGGATCGAGGCGGCCGGCGACCCGGGCGATCCGGCCGAGCTGCACGCCGCCCTGCACTGGTTCGGCCTGCGCCGCCGGGGCCCGGTGGACCTCCTCGCCCGACTGGCCGACCACCCGGACCCGGGCGTGCGCAGGGAGCTGGTCTGGGCCGTCTACGGCTGGTCCACCCCGGGTGTCGCCGAGCTGCTGGACGGCCTCGCCGAGGACCCGCACCCGGAGGTCCGCGAGGCCGTCGCGGCGGTCCGGGAGCTCTGAGGCCCCGCGGACCGCTGCGACCGGCCGCTGTCGGAAGCCGTCAGGAGACGCGCTTCAGCTGCCAGGAGTTGTTGTTGAAGCTCGGTACGGAGGAGTACTGGCAGCCGGGGCTGTAGAAGCTGCTGACGATCGTCCAGCCGGCCGGCGGCCAGGTGGACGCGCAGGCGTTGACCACGGTGCCGACCGGGTAGCCGGTGAGCTGCATGATCTTCTTGGTGTTCGGGTTGAACCCGGAGCCGCAGCCGGCGCTGTTCCACCACTGGACGTCCACGTAGCCGTCCGGGGTCAGCGAGGAGGAGCAGGTGGTGCTGGTGTCGCCGGGCGCCGCCTGGGCGGTGCCCATGGTCAGGGTCAGCGCGGCGGCGGTACAGCCGAGGGTGAGGACGGCGGCACGAAGTCGGGTCACTGGAGCGGCTCCTCTCGGGTGGCGCGGCGTGTCCGCGCCAGGGCCCATTCCTACCGGTACGAATAACCCGCCGAACAGTGCGTTTCCGGCCCCACCGGCGGCGGGTTCTCGCCCTTGTCCGACCCGGACCGGTCAGCGCCGGTGACCGTCACCTCCGGAGCCCCGCCGACATGCCCGTTCGGCCGAACCGGGTGATCATGGGACGAACCGCGCCTTCGGCGATTCGGCGCGCCGGTGCCCTCCGGCGCGCCGGGAAGGTGGACCGCAATGTTCCAGCTCCTGTGGATTCTGCTCATCGGCTTCGTGCTGGGCGTGCTCGCCAAGCTGATCCTGCGCGGACCGCAGTCGATCCCATGGTGGCTGACCATGCTGCTCGGCGCCGCCGGGGCCTGGCTCGGCAACGCCGTCTCCGGCTGGATCGGCGTCCGCCACACCGCAGGCATCGACTGGATCCGCCACTTCCTCCAACTCGGCTTCGCCGTGGCCCTGGTGGCCTTCGTCGCACCCGCCTGGAGCAAGTCCCGCCCACCCCGCTGACCCGGCGTCAGGCCGGATTGTCAGTGGCAGGTGCAAGACTCCCGCCAGGGCTCACCGGACGGGCCCGGACGGGAGGGTGTGCCGATGCCCGACGGAGATCTCCGGCGGACTCGTCGAACCAGGGCTTCACCTCGGCGAAGTCGCCGAGTTCCTGCCGCACATACGCGACGACCGGGCGGCGCTCCGCTGGTCGGCCGAGCCCTTCGACGACGAGGACTGAACCGTCTCAGCCCACGTGCACCGCGGGCCGCCGGGTGCGGTCCGGCTCGGCCTCGCGGAGCACCTCGCGGGTGACCGGCGCGATCTCGCCCTGTCCGAACAGGAAGAACCGCAGGAACTGGGCGAAGGGGTTGCCCTCGGTCCACTCGAAGTAGATGTGCGGCTGCTGCCCTGTCAGGTCGCGCACCTGCAGCAGCAGCGCCGCCAGGGCGTTGGGCACGCTGGAGCTCTCCAGCGACAGCACGCGGTAGCGGTCGTGCAGCACCTCGCCGCGCACGGTCAGTGCGGCCTCGAAGTCGGACGGGTCGAGCACGGTGACCTCGACGAAGACCAGGTCGTCCTCGGCCGGGATGTCGTTGTCCTTGCGGATCTGACGGAGCTTGTCGCGGTATTCGGCGAGGTCCCGGCTGTTCGGCTCGTTGGCGATCAGCCGCAACGGGCGGTGCATGTAGTCCCGCACGAACCGTTCCGCCACGTCGTCCAGGTCCACGCGGGTGACGCGCAGCTCGAAGGACCGCTTCAGCCGGGAGAGGAAGGAGACCATCACGATGCCGGCGATGAAGCAGGCACCGATCTTGACGCCGTCCGGCCGCTCGGCGATGTTCGCGGCCGTGGTGTAGAGGAACACCGCGGCGATCACCGCGAAACCGGCCCGCCAGCGGCGTTGCCCGATCTTGTGGGCGGCGATGGTCACCGCGATGGCGGCCGAGCTGATCAGCACCAGCACACCGGTCGCGTACGCGCCGCCCTGGGCGTCCACGTTGGCGTCGAAGATCCAGGTGACCAGGAAGGCGATCAGGGTGAGGACGATCACCAGCGGCCGCACCGCGCGCGCCCAGTGCGGGGCCATGCCGTAGCGCGGCAGGTAGCGGGGCATCAGGTTGAGCATGCCCGCCATCGCGGAGGCGCCGGCGAACCAGAGGATCGCGATGGTGGACACGTCGTAGACGGTGCCGAAGGAGCTGCCCAGGTACTTGTGGGCGAGGTAGGCCAGCGCGCGACCATTGGCCTGCCCACCGGCTTTGAAGGCGTCGGGAGGGATCAGCACGGTGGTGATGAAACTCGTCGCGATCAGGAAGATGCTCATGATCACGGCAGCGGTGGTGAGCAGCTTGCGGGCGCCGCGGATCCGGCCGGTCGGGCGCTGCTCGGTGTCCTCCGGGTCGCCCTTGATGTGCGGCATCACGGCGACTCCGGTCTCGAAACCGGAGAGGCCGAGTGCGAGCTTGGGGAAGACCGTCAGCGCCACGCCGATCATGGCGATCGCGTTGCCGTGCTCGGCGGTCAGGGCGTCCGACCAGGCGGTGACCAGGTGCGGCGACTTCAGGACGTGCCACAGACCGTTGACCACCACCACCACGTTGAGCGCCAGGTAGACCGCCACCAGCACGACGGCGACCCCGATCGCCTCCCCGAAGCCCCGGAGGAACACCGCGCCGAGCAGGGCCACCAGCACCAGCGTGACCAGCATCTGCCTCCCGCCGAGCACACTGCTCACGTGCGGGTTCTCCACCAGGTGCGCGGCACCGTCGGCAGCCGACAGAGTGATGGTGATCATGAAGTCGGTGGCCGCGAAGCCGAGCAGGGTCAGTACGAAGAGCTTTCCCTGCCAGAACGACAGCAGCCGTTCCAGCATCGCGATCGAGCCCTCCCCGTGCGGGCTCTCCCGGGCCACCCGCCGGTAGACGGGGAGGGCCCCGAGCAGGGTGACGACCACCAGGACGACGGTCGCCACCGGAGAGAGCAGGCCTGCGGCCAGGGCCGCGATGCCCGGCTGGTAGCCGAGGGTCGAGAAGTAGTCCACGCCGGTCAGGCACATGACCCGCCACCAGCTCTGGCCCTCGTGCCCCGGTGCCTGGGCGTGCGGGCCGGGGTGCTGCTTGGCCATGTCCGACAGGCCTTCCAGCATCCACGCCCGGAATCCCGTGCCCCGCGTCGGAGGAGCCATTCCCGGTTCGGCCGAACCCGACGAAACCACGTACACCCCTGTCCACGACTTCGGCCGGCCGCGCGCGGCTCCGGGCCCCCTGCTGGCCGCCGGACGGCGGGCCTGGTCAGGCTAGGTGACCGGATCGCGGGCGCTCGGGAACCGCGCGCCAACACGCCAGGGTCCGTCCGTCCGGCCCTCCCGGGTGGCGGCCGCCGTCCGGCCGTGATCGCGGCTCCGGCGCGGCGGTCGGCATGAACCGGCCGAAACGGGTGAGGATGACCGCGCGCATTGACACACGAGGTTGACGGCGACCCCACGGCCGCGGGGTGCAGCGACGGACGACAGGGAGGCCGTGGTGGCGGAACCGAGCCGGCGGGGGATTCTGGGCCTGGGTCTGATGGCGGCCACCGCCGCCTCCTGCGGGACCCACCACCCGGACGCGGCCCCGAACCCCTCCCCCGACGCCCAGGGCACCCCGGGCAGGGCCGACCCCACCACCGCCCAGCACGTCGGCCTGAAGAGCGAGCAGTCCCAGCCCGGCAACCCCGACTGGGAGATCACCGACGCCGGCCCGGCGGACGCCGTCGAGGGCTTCGCCGACCGGGTCAGTGTGCTGCCCGGGGAGTCCTTCGGCCTGCACGTCTCCACCCTGGCCGCCGCCTTCACCGTCTCCGCCTACCGGATGGGCTGGTACGACGGCGCCCGCGCCCGCCTGGTCTGGCGCCGCGAGCACGTCCCGGGCGGCGAGCAGGCCGCGCCGCACGTCGACCAGGCCACCCGCACCGTGCTGACCGGCTGGCCGCGCACGCTCGCCGTGGACACCACCGGCTGGCCCGAGGGCGCCTACCTGCTGCGCCTGGACGTCGAGGGCGGCCCCGGCCGCCGCTACGTCCCGCTCACCGTCCGCTCGGCGAGCACCGCCGGGAGGACCGTGGTCATGAGCGCCCCGGCGACCTGGCAGGCCTACAACGAGTGGGGCGGCTACAGCCTCTACAACGGCCCGACCGGCACCCTGGCCACCCGCTCGCTGCGGGTGGTCTTCGACCGGCCGTACGACTACGACCACGGCGCCGGGCTGTTCCTGGTCTACGAGGCGCCGCTGATCGCGCTCGCCGAGCGGCTCGGGCTGCCGCTCGCCTACACCACCGGGATCGACGTGGCCCGCGACCCGGGGCTGCTGCGCGGCGCCGCCGCCGTCCTCTCGCTCGGCCACGACGAGTACTGGTCCCCCGAGCAGCGGGCCAACGTGGTCGCGGCCCGCGACGCCGGGACCAACCTGGCGATCCTCGGCGCCAACTGCTGCTTCCGCCGGGTCCGCTTCGAGCCCACCGACCTCGGCCCGGACCGCACGGTGGTCTGTTACAAGGACGCCTGGGCTCAGGACCCGGGCCACCAGGCCGGCGCCCCGGCGACCACCGACTTCCGGGCCGGCCCGGGTGCCGACCCGGAGAGCTCGATGCTCGGCGTGATCTACGACGGCTACCCGGTGGACGCCCCGTACGTCGTCACCTCGCCGGGGCACTGGACCTTCGAGGGGACGGGCGTCGCGGCCGGGGCGTCCTTCCCGCACCTGGTCGGCGTCGAGTACGACCGGGTGGACACCGGCTTCCCCACCCCGCGCCCGATCGAGGTCATCGCCCACTCGCCCGTGGTCTGCGAGGGCCGCCGCTCCCACTCCGACACCGCCTACTACACCGTGCCGAGCGGCGCCGGGGTCTTCGCGAGCGGGACGATGCGCTGGGTGGAGGCCCTGGACGCGCACGGGCCCGGCGGCGGCAAGGCCGACCACGGCATCGACTCGCACGCCGGGGACCTGGTCCGCAAGGTCACCGAGAACATCCTGCGCGCCTTCGCCTCCGGCCCGGCCGGGCGCAGCCACCCCGCCCAGGACAACCTGTCGGCCGTCTACGGCCCGGCGTAACGGGCCCGCCCCGCCGGGATCCGCCCGGCCGCACTCCCCGGGGCGGGAGGGCACCCTGGGGCAGGAGGACGCCCTGGGGCCGGATAGACTCACATGCTCTAACACCAGCGCAGTTCGTCCGGACAACCGACCGGTGTGGCACTGATGCCGGCCGGCGAGGACACGAGGGAAACAGAACATGGTCGAGGCCTCCCCCAAGGTCGTTGTCGTCGTCCCCACGTACAACGAGCGGGAGAACCTTCCGGTCCTCGCCGGGCTCCTCGCGGAACTCCCGGTGCCGAACCTGCACCTGCTGGTGGTCGACGACAACTCCCCCGACGGCACCGGCGAACTCGCCGACGAGCTCGCCGCCGACTCCGGCGGCACCGTCGGCGTGCTGCACCGCACCGAGAAGAACGGCCTCGGCCGCGCCTACCTGGCCGGCATGGCCCGGGCGCTGGACGAGGGCGCCGACGTCGTGGTCCAGATGGACGCCGACCTCTCGCACCCGGCCTCCGTGATACCCGCGATGGTGGAGGCCCTGCTCACCGACGACACCGCCGTGGTGCTCGGCTCCCGCTACGTGCCCGGCGGCTCGACCGCCTCGGAGTGGCCGTGGCACCGCAAGGCGCTCTCCGCCTGGGCCAACTTCTACGTCAACGCGATCCTCGGCCTGGGCGTACGCGACGCCACCGCCGGGTTCAAGGCGTGGCGGGCCGACACCCTGCGGGCCATCGACCTGCCGACCGTGCAGAGCAACGGCTACTCGTTCCAGGTCGAGATGAACTACCGGGTGATCCAGCGCGGGATGACCATCCGCGAGGTGCCGATCCGCTTCGAGGAGCGGATCGAGGGCGCGTCCAAGATGAGCATCGGGGTCCAGGTCGAGTCCGCGCTCGCGCCCTGGAAGCTGCGCTTCAACCGCGCCGACGGGCGCGGCGAGCTGAACTAGAGCCAGACGCGACCGGCGTCTCCGGCGCGGTCAATCGGGTAGCAGGACGGTCGAACGGCGGTGTGAGCGGCGGCTGCGGGGAAAGAAGGCCGTCATGGCCCTTTTCCCGGAGTCCCTCACGGCCCTGGTCCGCCGTGGCGCCCGAGAGCCCTTCGTCGTCCAGACCCTGCGGGCCACCGTGGCCGCCACCCTCGCCTACGCGGCGGCGACCCGGCTCAGCAGCGAGCCCGCCCCGCTGACGGCGCCGCTGACCGCGCTGCTGGTGGTCCAGGTCACCGTCTACTCGACGCTCAAGACCAGCATCCGCCGGGTCAACTCGGTGGTGGTCGGTGTGCTGATCGCGATCGGCTTCAGCGCCGTGGTCGGACTCTCCTGGTGGAGCCTCGGACTGATCATCCTGGCCTCCCTGGTCATCGGCCGGTTCGTCCGGGTCGAGGAGTTCGTCCAGGAGGTCGCGATCAGCGCGATGCTGATCCTGGGCGTCACCAAGCTGGCCTCACAGGCCTGGGACCGGGTGCTGGAGACGCTGATCGGCGCGGCCGCCGGCCTGCTGTTCAACCTGCTCTTCGCCCCGCCGGTCTGGGTGGACACCGCCGGGGATTCGATCGAGGACCTCGCCCGGCGGGCCCGCCAGCTGCTGCTGGACATCTCCGAGGAGCTGGGGCGCCCCACCCCGGTGGCCCGGGCCGCCGAACGGCTGTACGAGGCCCGCCGGCTCGACCAGGCGATCGTCGAGGTGGACGCGGCGCTGCGCCAGGCCGAGGACAGCCTGCGGTTCAACCCCCGGATCAGCGAGGGGCTGCTCTCCCGGCTGGTGCTGCGCACCGGACTGGACACGCTGGAGATCTGCGTGGTGGTGATCCGGGTGCTGGCCCGCTCGCTGACCGACCTGGCCAAGCGGCGCGGGCCCGGCGAGCGGCTCTTCCCGCCGGAGGTCGCGGTCGGGTTGGAGGAGTTGCTGGCGCACGTCGGCGGGGCGATGGTCAGTTTCGCGGTACTGGTCACCACTCAGGTGAGCCGCAGCGCCGAGGAGGCCGAGGAGCGGCTGACCGCCGAGCTGGCGGCGGCCTGGGCCTGCCGGGAGAACGTCGCCCAGGTGCTGCTGCGCCAGGTCCAGGAGCACCCGGAAGCCTGGCAGCTGCACGGCTCGATACTGGCCGAGGTGGACCGCATCCTGGACGAACTGGACCTGGAGCACCGCAGCCGTCGGCTGATGGAGGAGCTCGACCGGGCCTCGGTGGCGAGTCGGGAGCGGTTCTCGCGGTTCGCCGGGCTGCGCCGCTTCGTCCGGGGCGAGCGGGGGCCCGGCCGGCGGACGTCCGGAACGGCGGAGCGCCCGGCGGCGGGGGCCGGGCGCTGATCCTGCCGCAGGCTCAAGACATCAAGGCATCAGGACACCAGGGCATAAGGGCATCAGGGCGCCACAGCAGCGGGACGTCAGGGCATCAGCCAGGGCTGCTGCGGCAGCGGGTGCCCGGTCTCCAGGTAGGTCTTGAGGTTGGACAGCACCGCTGACCAGCCCTGTTCGGCGTTCGTCCGCTCGGTCTCGTCGGAGAGGTTCTCGTGGGTGACGGTGAGGCGGCTGAGGTCCTGCCAGTGCTGGATGTCGAAGCTGACCCGGGAGGGCCCGCCCGGGCGCCGCTCCTCCGGCCCGGCCCAGGTGGTGACCAGCCGGTGCGGGCGCTCGGCGACCTCGACGATGCCGATCACGTCGGCGATGCCGGAGTCGTCGGCGCGCTGGTGCTCCCAGGGCGCGCCGGGCAGCCAGGTGGAGACGTTGCGGTGGCCCCAGTAGAGGCCGGACTCGTCGGCGTTGGTGAGCGCGTGCCAGACCCGCTCGGGGGTGGCGCGCAGGTAGACGGTGGCGCGGTGGGTGTAGGCGGTCACGGCCTCAGCCCCTGGCCGCGTCGAGCAGCGGCTGGATCTCGATCTTCCGCATCCGCAGCGTGGTGGCCATCACGCGGTCGGCCTTGGCCCGGTCCGGGTCGGCGATCAGGTCGAGCAGGACGCGCGGCGTGATCTGCCAGGAGAGGCCGTAGCGGTCCTTGAGCCACCCGCACGGGCCCTCCTGGCCGCCGTCGGCGGTGAGTTTGGCCCAGAGTTCGTCGATCTCCCGCTGGTCCTCGCACTCCACCTGGAGTGAGATCGCCTCGGTGAACGTGAACTCGGGGCCGCCGTTGAGGGCCGTGTACTCCCGGCCGGCGAGTTCGAACTCGACGGTCATCACCGAGCCGGCCTCGCCGGGGCCGGCCTCGCCATAGCGGGTGACCTTGGTGATTCCGGAGTCGGGGAACAGCGAGGTGTAGAAGAGGGCGGCCGCTTCGGCCTGGTCGTCGTACCAGAGGAAGGTGGTGATTTTCTGCATGCGCCCGACGGTAGCGGCGGGCTCTGCCACGGCGGCCGAGCCACGGCCGTGGGTCACCGGATCGGCGCCCCCGGCCGGGCCCGCCGTAGGTCAGTGCACCCAGCCCGCGTAGCGCTGCGTGAAGCGCTGGCCGGTGTGGGCGGTGACGACGACATCGTAGCGGCCCTGCTTGTCCAGCGGCCAGGGCAGGTTGACCTGCTTGCCGGGCTTGACCCAGACGGTCTGCGCGGTGCCCGCGAAGTCGTTGGGCGCGGCGGTGAAGGCCACGTCGGTCATGCCGTCGTTGGCCACCTGGAGGGTGAGCTTCAGGTCGCCGCGCAGGTCCGCGGTGACGATCGGCACGCCGATGTCGTTCTGCCCGTCCTGACCGTCCCGGACCACCGTGCCGGCGAAGCGGCGCACGAAGCCGTCCGGGCCGTACAGGGTGAAGTCGTAGCGGCCGTCGGTGGCGGCGGCGTCCCAGACGTACGTCGCGCTGGCGCCGGGGGCGACGGTGTACGGGGTGCCCGCGAACGGGAACAGGATGTTCGGGTAGACGGTGTACGGGAAGGCCACCGAGCCGTCGTTGCCCATCACGCAGGTGACCTTGCCGGTCTTGCGGTCCACCGCCACGTCGGCCCACGGCTGGTACGGCAGCGGGCGGTGCGGGCGCTCGCCGCGCTCCTGGACGGGCATCGACTGGGCGCCGACCGCCGGGAGGGCGACGCCGGGCAGCTTGGCGCCCGCGTCGGCCTTGGCCATCAGGGCGTTGGTGTCGGGCAGCTTCGGGAGCGAGGCGTCCGGGGCGGCGAAGTCGAAGCAGCTGGTGAGGTCGCCGCAGACGGCCCGGCGCCAGGGCGAGATGTTGGGCTCGGCCACGCCGGTGACCAGCTCCATGAAGCGCAGCACCGAGGTGTGGTCGAAGACCTGGGAGTTGACCCAGCCGCCGCGCGACCAGGGCGAGACCACCCAGAGCGGGACGCGGTTGCCGAGGCCGATGGCGCGCCCGTGGGTGAACTCCTCGGGGGTGCCGGGCTCGGGGGTGGGCGGGACCATGTGGTCGAAGTAGCCGTCGTTCTCGTCGTACATGACCAGGAAGACGGTGTGCCGCCAGACGTCGGGGTTGGACATCAACGACTGCAGCGCCTGGTTGACCCAGTGCGCGCCGTACGCCGGGCCGGCCTCCGGGTGCTCGGAGAACAGGTAGGGCGCGACCAGCCAGGAGATGGTCGGCAGGGTGCCGTCCTTGCAGTGGCGGTCGAAGTCGGTGGGGTCGAACTTGGTCATCGCGTTGATGTAACGCGGGTCGTCGTGCGGGAAGTCGTGGAACTGCTTGAAGTAGGAGAGGGCGTTGTCGTCGTAGTCGCCGGTGCGGTCGTCCTTGCTGGGGTTGTGGTAGACCCGCCAGCTGACGCCGGCCGCCTGCAGGCGCTCGGCGTAGGTGGTCCAGTCGGCGACGGGGTTGTCGGTGACCGGGGTGTTGTCGATCCAGGGGCCGGTGGTGCCGTCGCGGCCGGGCCCGGCGGTGCCGGTCCACAGGTAGAGCCGGTTGGGGTCGGTGGGGCCGGCCAGCGAGGTGAAGTAGGCGTCGCAGAGGGTGAACGCATCGGCCAGGGCGTACTGGTAGGGGATGTCGTCCCGGGTGAAGTAGCCCATGGTGCGCTCGCCCTTGGCGGCGACCCACTTGTTCATCGCACCGTTGTTGATGGCCTGGTGGCCGGTCGCCCAGTCGTGGGCGAGGCCGCCGGCGTTCTGCGCGTTGTACTTGGCGGTGTCCATCCGGTAGGGCAGCATCGCCCCGCCGTCGCTGCGACGACTGTCGGGCTGGCGGAACACGTCGGTGCCGTCCGGGAATTGGAGCGCCTGCTTGTCGCCGAAGCCGCGGACGCCGTTCAGCGTGCCGAAGTAGTGGTCGAAGCTGCGGTTCTCCTGCATCAGGACGACGACGTGCTTGACGTCCTTGACGGTACCGGTGAGAGCGCCGGCGGTCTCGTCGGCGGGGGCGGCCTGGGCCTGGGTGGCGGACAGGCCGGTCAGGGCGGTGGCACCGACGGCCGCGGTGGCGCCGACGAAGGTGCGGCGGGAGAGCTCGGGCATCACGAACTGGCCTCTCAGAGCTGGAAGGTGGCGACGGCGGCGGCGGTGTCGGAGGGCCACTCGTTGGCGGCGGAGTTCGGCTCGGGCTGCGGCCAGTCGGCGACCAGGGTGTGCGCCTCGATCAGCTTCAGCGGCCCGGCGTACTGGACGTAGTCGATGCGGTCCTGCGGCTCGGGCCGGTCGCCGCGCCGCTTTCGGGTGGGCGACCAGGTGGAGCCCGGGACCTTGGCCGGGTCGCGGTTCTCCTCGCGGAAGCTGTCGGTCAGCCCGGCGGCCTGCAAGGCCGCGGTGACCGGCCAGTTGAGCGCGCCGACACCGTTGTGGGCGGCGGCGGTGGCGGCCGTCCAGTCCAGGTGGGAGGGCGAGGAGAGCGCTCCGGCCAGCACCACCGGGAGGTGCCGGGCCAGGTCCGCCCGCACGGCCTCGGCCAGCGCCTTGGCCTGCTTGAAGCGCAGCGAGGCGTTCTCGGCGGCGGTCACCTGGGCGGCGCCGCCGCCGTCCTGCACGGCGTACGGGCCGTAGCCGGCCTCGTCGAGGTGCGCGGCCCAGAAGCGGACGCCGCGGCCGCCGGGCAGCTGGACGGTGGCGGCGACGGCGGGCAGCTCCGCGGTGGCCGGGGTGAGGTCGATGAGCGGGTGGCGGCTGAGGATGCCGACGCTGCCCGGGCTCTGGTGGGCGTACCAGCCGAGCGCGTCGGCCAGGGCCTTGGCCCGCTCGCCGGCGGTCTCCTGCAGGGCGAGCACGTCCAGGCCCTGGGCCAGGACGACGCGCAGCTGCTTCTCCAGCGCGTCGGTGTAGGCGGCGCCGGCGTTGTGCAGGTTCCAGCTGGCAGCCTTGAGCCGGGGCGGGGCGGCCGGGTCCGCGACCGGGACCAGGACGGTGAGGGTGTCGGTGGCGCCGGTGCTGTCCTTGACGCCGACCACGACCAGCTCGGGGTTCCGGCCGGGGGTGGCGGGGGCGGTGCCGGTGAGGGTGCCGTCGGCGGCGACCGAGGCCCAGGCCGCACCGCCGAGCTTGCGGTAGGCGGCGGAGCCGGGGGCGTTGCCGGCCGGGCGGGACCAGAGGCCGCCGAGCTTGATCCGCACGGCCGCGCCCGGGGCGACGGGGGTGGCGGTGAAGGAGTCGACGGCGGCGTGCGGGCGGACCACGGCGGGCTTGGGGAGGAAGCCGAACGGGGCGGTCTGGGCGAGGACGCCGTAGCCGTCCTTGGCGAGCAGGTAGGCGGTGTACGGGCCGCCGGTCAGCGCGGAGGTGTCGAGCTGGAGGTCGCCGGACGTGCCGGGGGTGTACTTCCACAGCAGCGAGGCGCCGTTGCCGGGCTGGCGGCTGCCGTCGTAGATGCCGACCCAGTTCTTGGCGTCGGGGGCGTCGGTGGTCCAGTGGAAGCTGAGCCGGTCGCCTTCGGCGGGGCTGCTGGATGAGGTCAGGGTCAGGGCGCTGCCTGCGGCCACGGTTGTCCTGTCCGCCGCCAACGGGCCCGGTCCGCCGGGGGACGGTGCCGGGGCCGCGCGCGGCTGGTCACGGAGGTTGGGAGGGAGAACACCCGCAGTTGGCTGTACAACTACGGGCGGCCCTCATTCACCCGAAGACCAGCGACCGGCGCGTGAACGACACATGACCGAGCGTCGGGCGGTCGGGGAACTCCGTGGCGGAACCATCATCGCGACATGTGGAAGGGCCGCGACGGACGATCCGTCACGGCCCTCCTGGGCTGTCGGCCGCACCCGCCGGGTCCGGCCGGCGGTTCAGGCCAGGGCGAGGAACAGCTTCTCCAGCTCGGCCTCGCTCATCGGCGGGGCCTCCTCGTCGGCAGCGGCCATGCACTGGCGCATCCCGCTCGCGACGATCTTGAACCCCGCCCGGTCAAGGGCGCGCGAGACGGCGGCGAGCTGGGTGACCACGTCCTTGCAGTCCCGACCCGCCTCGATCATCGCGATCACCCCGGCCAACTGGCCCTGGGCGCGACGCAGTCGGTTCAGGACCGCGCCAACCGCCTCCTCGTCCACCTGCATGTCCGGGCCGCCTTTCCGATCGACTGTCGATTGACAAGTGTACCCGGTGGGGTATTCATTCCCGGGCGGCCCGGAAGTCCGCCGACGGGCTCGGCGATGAGCTCAGCGCCGGGCAAGGCGGCGCTCGCCTCCGGCGCCGGTAGCGTACGACAGCTCGTAGTAGGCGAACACCCCGGGTTCGTCGGTGGCCGGCAGGATGTCGTCGGTGCCGATCGCGGGGGCCTGCCGGACCTTGTTCCGCGGGTACGCCACGCGCAGATAGCCCGGACCGGCCACCGCGCCCTCCAGCGGGACGAACGCCAGACGGCGCCTGCCCATCATGCCGACCACGACGGTGGCGAAGAACGGCTCGTCGGTGGACGTCTCGACGTAGACCGACTCCAGCGCGCCGACGCGGCGGCCCTTCTCGTCGACCACGGCGTGGCCGCGCCACTCGCGGATGTCTGCCATAGCGATCCCCATGGCCTCGGACCTCCCGTGTCGCGGCTGCCGCCGGCTGCACAGCCCGGAGCTTCCATCCTGCGCCGGGACGGGCCCCGCAGCACGACGAAAGGGACCTACGGGGGTGACCCGACCACCCAGTGGCAGGGCGCCGACCTGGGCTTCAGCCTGTCAGCCAGTCGGCCCGTCCCGCCACGGGCCGACTGCCCGGTCTCGTTCGGTCACAGCGTGTCCGGCTTGTCCAGTCAGAGGGGACGGCGGCCGCGGGATACGAGTGCATGCGGGAGCCCGGCGACACGGGGACTCCGGCCGACCTCACGGCCCCGAGCGCGTGAGCATGTACCGAGCGGTCGCGCGCAAGCCCTGGGGCGAAGGCGGCCTGCCGCGCGGGAAGTCCGCCGGATCGGCTCCCGCGCGGTTCTGCTCCCAGGCCGCCTCGGCCAGGCGGAGCCGGGCAGGCTCCAGGAGGCGGACGGCGGTGGGCCGGGGCTCGGTCATGACGCCATGGTGGCAGCGCCGTACGACGGATGGCGGTCGACCGGGATCGGCGTGATCGGACGACAAGCCCACGAATTATTCGGCGGGAACGGCCAGTTGGCGTCCGAATTCGGCGGGTCGTGGACGAAACGGGAATCCGGGGGGATTCACCGCTCCGGTACGCACCTGGGCGGGCGCGCCCGAAGCGGGCGCGCCCGAAGCTCAGAGGCCGGTCTGGATCTCGACGCGGTGGCGGATGTATTCGTCGGGGTGCGACTGGGCGATCGCAATGGCCGTCTCCACCAGGGCGTGCAGCTCGGCCGGGTAGGCGCGCGGCACCAGCGGGAGACCGGGGAGGATGCAGCGGCGGACGTCGATGTCATCGTTGGCGACGAACTCCCGCAGCGCGGCCTCGTTCCAACTGTCCCGGACGATCGCGCCCTCGTCGGCGGTCGCGTTGCGACCGCTGCCGACCGACAGGGCCGTCCAGTACCAGGCGCGGGCGGCGCCGGCGCGCTCCGGGTCGGTCCCGGTCTGCAGGTAGCCGAGCAGGGCCAGGCGGACCCGGCGCTGACCGAAGGCGATCATGGCGGGCTCGACGAAGCGGCGGTTGAAACTCGGGTTGGGGTCGTGGACCGCGGCCTCTATCAGCGCCTCGAAGTACTCCTCGGGCAGCTCGGACCGCCCGGCGAGCGCCTTGTGGACCTCCCATCGGGCCGCACCCGGGTAGTCCGCACCCGGCGCGACCTCGACCCCGAGCAGGAGGAGCAGCCGCGCGAGCCGCAGCTCGAACGCCTGCGATCCGTCCTCCCTGCGTCCGGGCAACGGCTGGAGAATCCGCACCTCGCCTGCCGTGTCCTTGGTTTCCACGAACGTCCTCCTCATTCTGAGTCATCGGCAGACTACTCGCCGATACACCAGTTCGGAGGCCGTTTTCGGTCAGGTGAGATCTCGAACTGCTTTTCCGGTTCACATTTTGACTGTCGCTCAGCAATCAAGTGCCGCACATCTGCGGCCGGTCGGCACGCAGGGTGAGCGGTCGTCAGGACGGGCGGCCGGGCGGGACCAGGCCGGACTGGTAGGCGATCGCGACGAGTTGGGCCCGGTCACGGGCGTCGAGCTTGGACATCGCCCGGTGCACATGGGTACGGACCGTGAACGGGCTGACGAACATCCGCTCGGCGATCTCCTCGTTGGTGAGCCCGGTGGCAGCCATGGACATCACCTCGCGCTCGCGGGCGGTCAGCACGGCGAGGCGCTCGGCGGGCGCGACGGCGGCCGGATCGGGCTGGGCGAGGAACTGGTCGATCACCGCCCGGGTCGCCGCGGGCGAGAGCAGGGCGTCGCCGGCCGCGACCGTGCGTACGGCGGCGAGCAGCTCCTTCGGGTCGGCGCCCTTGCCGAGGAAGCCCCCGGCGCCCGCGCGCAGCGCCTGGGCCACGTACTCGTCGATCTCGAAGGTGGTGAGGATGAGCACCCGGGTGCCGGACAGCTCCTCGTCGCCGCAGATCTCGGCGGTGGCGCCGAGGCCGTCGGCGCCGGGCATCCGGATGTCCATCAGGACGATGTCGGGCTTGGTGGCCCGGGCGAGTTCCACCGCCTCCCGGCCGTCGGCGGCCTCGCCGACCACCTCCATGTCCTCCTCCGCGTCGATCAGCACCCGGAAGGCGCCGCGCAGCAGGGCCTGGTCGTCGGCGAGCAGCACGCGGATGGTCATGTGCGGTCGTTGTCCTTTCGGATGGCGCGAGCTTGTCGGACGGAGCGCTCGGGGCGGGCGGCGCGGTCGGGGCGGGTGAAGCGGTCGGGCAGCACCGGGCAGTCCCGTCGGACGGCGGGGGCGGGTCGGGCCGGCTCGTCGGGGCGGTCCGGCTCCCCGGACCGGGCGGCGCCGCCGGGCCGGGCGGTGTCCTCCGCCCGTACGGCGCCGTCGTCCCGGGCGCCGGTGCGCAGCGGCAGCTCGGCGAGGACCAGGAAGCCGCCGTCGGGCCGCCGGTCGGCGGTGAGCCGGCCGCCGACCGCGCCGGCCCGCTCACGCATGCCGATCAAGCCGAAGCCGCTCTCGCCGGGGGCCGGCTGGGGCAGCAGGGTGGTACGGGGGCGCCCGGTGGCGGGCGGGCGGCTGTTGACGACGCTGACGGCGACCCGGCTGCCGCTGTAGGAGAGGGTGACCTCGGCGTCGGCGCCGTGGGCGTGCTTGGCGACGTTGGTCAGCGACTCCTGGAGGATCCGGAACGCCGTGAGGTCGACGCCGGGCGACAGCGGCCGGGCCTCGCCCTCGACGGTGAGCCGCACCGACAGGCCGGCCCGCTCGAAGGTGTTGATCAGCTCGGACAGGCGGTCCAGACCGGGGGTGGGTTCCAGCGGGGCCCGCTCCTCGGCTCGGCGCAGCAGGCCGACGGTGGCGCGCAGCTCCTGGAGGGCGGAGCCGGTGGAGTCGGCGATGTGGCTGAGCACCTCGCGGGCCTGGACCGGGTGGGTGTCCATCAGGTGGACGGCGATACCGGCCTGGGCGTTGGCGAGGGCGATGTGGTGGGCGACGACGTCGTGCAGGTCGCGGGCGATCCGGATCCGCTCGTCGGCGACCCGCCGACGGGCCTCCTCCTCGCGGGTGCGTTCGGCGCGTTCGGCGCGCTGCTCGATCTCGGCGAGCTGGGCGCGGCGGTTGCGGATGGAGTCGCCGAGGGCGCCGGGCAGCAGGGCCCAGGCGAGCACGCTGATCCGCTCGCCGATCGGGCCGCCCGGACCGGCCAGCAGGGACATCCCGAAGAGCAGGACGGCGGTGACGATCGAGGCGCGCAGGGCGGTGGAGCGGTCGGTGTGGACGGCGAGGAAGTAGAGCGCGAGCAGCAGGGGCGTGGCCAGCATCGGGGTGAGCCGAGGGCTGGTCGACGTCATCAGCATGGTGCAGAGCAGTGTGACGACGACCACCGCGCGCGGGTGGCGGCGGTGGAGGAACACGGCTGCGGCTGCGATCAGCGCCAGGACGCCGGTGGCCGGGTCGAGCGGGGTGAAGCGCCCGCTGGTCTGGTCGACCGTGGCGCCGAGGGCGGTGATCCCGATCATGGCCGCGCCGCCGACGGCGTCGAGCAGCCGGGGGTGGTCGCGGCGCAGGCGCTGCCAGGTGTCGCTCATGGTCGTGCTCTCCGGGTCGGGGTGCCCTGGCCGCACCCTCGCCGGGTTCTGCCAGTTCGTGCCGCGCCGCGCCCCGGGTGGGGTGCGGCGCGCCGGGTCGGGGGCCGCCGCGCGGACGGCGCCCTGACAGCAACGGTAACGGTTGGAGGTCGAACCGGTGTCCGAGCCGACCGCTGCCGGACCGGTCCCTGCGGTGTGGCAGGGACCGGTCCGCGCAGCGCCGGGCGGTGCCGGTTCGTGCCGGGCGGTGCCGGGACTAGACGGTGACCGACTCGCGGACCGGGGCCGCCGCCTCGGGGGCGGCGGCGTGCAGCTTGCTGCCCTCGACGTCGACGTCCGGTATCAGCCGGTCGAGCCAGCGCGGCAGCCACCAGGCACGGCGGCCGAGCAGAGCGAGGACGGCGGGGACGATGGTCATCCGGACCACGAAGGCGTCGAAGGCGACGGCCGCGGCGAGGCCCAGGCCCATCATCTTGATCATCGGTTCGCTCATCCCGATGAAGCCCGCGAAGACGGCGATCATGATGAAGGCGGCGGCGGTGACCACCCGGGCGTTGTGCCGGAAGCCGGTGACGATGGCCTCACCGGGCTGCTCGCCGTGCACGTAGCCCTCGCGGATCCGGGTGACCAGGAACACCTCGTAGTCCATGGCGAGGCCGAAGACCACGCCGATCATGAAGATCGGCATCATGCTCATCACCGGGCCGGTCTGCTCCACGCCGATCAGGTCGGCCAGCCAGCCCCACTGGAAGACCGCGACCACGGCGCCGAGCGCGGCGGCCACCGAGAGCAGGAAGCCGAGCGCGGCCTTGAGCGGGACGAGGACGGAGCGGAAGACCACCAGCAGCAGCAGGACGGCGAGGCCGACGACCACGGCGAGGTAGGGCAGCAGCGCGTCGGTGAGCTTCTGCGAGACGTCGATGTTCATCGCCGTCGTACCGCTGACCAGGACCGTCGCCCCGGTGGAGGCGTTCAGGCCGGCCGCGTGGCCGCGGATGGTGTGGACCAGGTCCTTGGTCGCGGCCTCGGCCGGGCCGGTGGCCGGGATGGCGTTCAGCAGGGCGGTGTCGCCCGCCTTGTTGAACATCGGCGGCGTCACCGTGACCACGCCGGGCAGGCCGGAGACGGTCTTGGCGACCTCGCCCGCGGCGGCCTTCGGGTCCGCGGTGCCCTTGACGTCCACCAGGACGGTCAGCGGGCCGTTGAAGCCGGGGCCGAAGCCCTCGGACAGCAGGTCGTAGGCGCGGCGCTGGGTGGTGGAGGTGGGCTTGGCCTCGTCGCCGGGCAGGCCGAGCCGCAGGTCGAGCGCGGGGGCCGCGAGCGCGCCGAGGCCGATCACGCCGAGCACCAGCATCGCGAGCGGGCGGCGCAGCACGAAGCGGGCCCAGCGGGCGCCGCCGTTCTCCTTGGCCCCGGCCGGCTGGGCGGGGCCCTCGGCCTTGCGAACCTTGCGGGGCAGCACCTTGCGGCCGATGAAGCCGAGCAGCGCGGGCACCAGGGTGAGCGCGACCAGCACGGCGATGACGACGGTGCCGGCCGCGGCCATGCCCATCTTGGCGAGGAGCGGGATGCCGACCACGGAGAGCCCGGCGAGGGCGATCACCACGGTGAGACCGGCGAAGACCACCGCGGAGCCGGCGGTGCCGACGGCCCGGCCGGCCGCCTCCTGCGGGGTACGGCCCTCGGAGAGCTCGGCCCGGTAGCGGGAGACGATGAACACGGCGTAGTCGATGCCGACGGCGAGGCCGAGCATCATCGCCAGCGTGCCGGTGGTCGAGGAGAGGCCGAGCGTGCTGCCGAGCCCGGCGATCAGGGACATCCCCAGGCCGACGCCGATCACGGCGGTGAGCAGCGGCAGGCCGGCGGCGACCAGCGAGCCGAAGGTGATCACCAGGACGACGGCGGACAGCGCCATGCCGATCGCCTCGCTGCTGCCGCCCGCCTCGGGCTTGGCCATCAGCGCGTTGCCGCCGATCTCGACCTTGAGCCCGGTGTCCCGGCCGTGCTGGGCGGCCTGCTGGAGGGCGCCGGTGGCGCCCTTGGAGAGTCCGCCGGCCTTGGCGGAGTAGTTGACCGTCGCGTACGCCGTGGTGCCGTCCTTGGAGACGGCGCCCTGCATCTTGAACGGGTCCACCACGCCGGTGACCTGCTCGGCGTGGGCGAGCTCGGCGACCGTCTTCTCCACGGCCTGCTGGTTGGACTGCGCGGTGATCTTCTGGCCGGAGGGCGCGACGAACACCAGGCGGGCCGAGGCTCCGTCGGCGTGCCCGCCGGGGAAGCGCTCGTTCATCAGGTCGAAGGCCTTCTGCGCTTCCGTGCCGGGCATCGAGAAGCCGTCGTCAGGGGCGGCGGGCGCCTTGGCCGCCAGGACTCCGCAGGCCGCCAGCACGGCGACCCAGAGCAGGGTCACCAGCCGGCGCCGGACGAAGGCCCATCGGCCCAGGCGGTAGAGGAACGTGGCCACGGGAGAGCGGACTCCTTCGGATTCGGGTTCGGGGGCGGGGACGGGTGAACGAGGGCGGACCCGGTCCGCCCGCAGCATGACCAATCCTTGATCGCGGCCCCCTGCTCCGTCGTCGTCCCTGCGCAGGCCGTTTGCGTACTGCGGACGCAGTACGCCCCTCCCCCGTACGGAGGAGCGCACGCCCTGCGGCGGAAGCAGCCGCAGGCTCGCCCGGAAGCAGCCGGGAGCAGGGTGGTGCCCTACGGCGGGAGCAGTCCCGGGTCACCTGGGCGGGCGGCGACGACGGGCCGGGGCCGCCCGGGCGAAGTAGCGTGATGTGCCTGGCCCGACCGTTTCCGTATGGTTCGGGTTGATCCGACCCGATCGGTGCTGACCCCAGCCCGCCGCCGGAGGTGCCCCATGGGCGTTCCAGCCGCCCGCATCGTGTTCGACGAGAACGACCGCGCGGCCGTCGCCGACGCCGTGACCGAGATGCTCACCACCGGCGCGCTCACCCTCGGTCCGTGGACCGAGCGCTTCGAGCAGGCCTTCACCGCCGGGCACGGCGCCTCGCACGCCGTCGCGGTGAGCAGCGGCACGGCGGCGCTGGAGGTGATCCTGCGCACCGTCGACGTCCGCGGCCGCGACGTGGTCGTCCCCGCCGTCACCTTCTACGCCACGGCCGGCGCGGTGGTCCACGCGGGCGGCCGCCCGGTGTTCGCCGACGTCGACCCGGCCACCCTCGCGCTCTCCCCCGAGACCCTGGCCGCGGCCCTCACCCCGGATACCGCGGCCGTCGTACTCGTCCACATCGGCGGGCTGGTCACCCCGCAGGTGAACGCCCTGCGCGCCCTCTGCGACCAGCGCGGCATCCCGCTGATCGAGGACGCCGCGCACGCCCACGGCAGCAGCTACAACGGCCGTGCCGCCGGGACCTTCGGCCTGGCCGGGGCCTTCTCCTTCTACCCGACCAAGGTCACCACCAGCGGCGAGGGCGGCATGATCCTCACCGAGTCGCCGGAGCTGCGCGACGAGGCCAGGATCTACCGCGACCAGGGCAAGGGCTCCTTCGGCACCAACCACCACGTCCGGCTCGGCTACTCCTGGCGGATGAGCGAGCTTCACGCCGTCGTCGGAACGGTGCACCTGCGCCGCCTCAAGGAGTTCATCGAGACCCGCCGCGCCGTCGCCCGCCGCTACGACACGGCACTGGCCGGCCTGGACGGGCTGGAGCCGGTGCTCGAACCGGCCGGCTGCCGCGGCAACTACTACAAGTACGTGGCGCTGCTGCCGCCCGGCGTCGACCGCGCCGCGTTCAAGCGGGCGGTGGCCGAGGAGTACGGCGTACGGCTGTCCGGCGAGGTGTACGACCTGCCGCTGCACCTGCAGCCGGTGCTCGAGCCGTACCGGGGCGGGCCGCTGCCGGCGGCCGAGGACGTCTGCGCCCGGCAGGTCTGCCTGCCGGTGCACTCCGACATGACCGAGGACGAGGCGGAGCTGGTGATCGAGGCCGTCTCGGCGGTGCACCGGCGGATGGCCGGGTAGCCGGAGCGAAGGGAACAAGACCGTGCGGATAGCCGTCACCGGTGGCTGCGGGTTCATCGGCTCACACGTCGTGGACCACCTGATCGCGGCCGGCCACGAAGTCCTCGCCGTGGACCCGAACGACAAATACCTCCACCCCGACGCCGAGCACGCCCGGATCGACGTCCTCGACCTGCCGGCGCTGACCTCGGCGCTGGCCGGCAGCGAGGTCGTCTACCACCTCGCTGCGATGGCCGACGTCGAGCAGGTCTTCGCCGACCCGGTCCGGGCCGTGCGCACCAACATCGACGGCACCGAGGCCGTCCTGGAGGCCGCCCGGCGCAGCGGCCTGAGCCGCACCGTCCTGGCGAGCACCGTGTGGGTCTACGGCGCCGCCCTCACCGACGAGCAACTAGACGGCGAGGAGCAGGAGTTGGACGAACACGTGCCGATCGAGCTGGAGCACAGCGGGCACCTGTACGTGGCCACCAAGCTCGCCGCCGAGATGCTGGCGCACAGCTACCGCGAGCTGTACGGGCAGCACTTCACCATCCTCCGCTACGGCATCCCGTACGGCCCGAGGATGCGCGACGAGCTGGTCGTCGCCCGCTTCGTCCAGGCGGCACTGACCGGGCGGCCGATCACCATCGCCGGGGACGGCCGGCAGAGCCGCAACTTCGTCTACGTCGAGGACCTCGCCGACGCCCACGTCCGGGCCCTCTCCCCCGACGCCGAGGACCAGACCTTCGCCCTGGAGGGCTCGACGGCCGTCTCGGTGCGCGACATCGCCGACACCGTCGACCGGCTGCTGGGACCGGTCACCATCGAGCACATCGACGGCCGCAAGGCCGACTACACCGGGCGGCGGATCTCCTCCGCCCAGGCCAAGCGGCTGCTCGGCTGGTCGCCGCGGACCAACTTCGCCGACGGCGTGCGCCGGTACGCCGACTGGTACCGGACCTCCGCCGCCGCGTCCGCCGCCGGCTGACCGGGGCCGCCCGATGCCGCACGCCCTCCTGGTCTCCGGCTCGCTCGGCCGGGGCCACGACGTGATGGCACAGGCCTGCGCGGACACCCTGCGGGAACGCGGCTGGACCACCAGCACCGTGGACGCGATGGCCCTGCTCGGGCAGCGCTCGGGCGCCGCCGGGGAGGCCGTCTTCCGGCGGCTGCTCGACCTGCCCGGGGCCTACGACGCCTTTCACTTCTCGGCACTACGCCCGGGCGCGCGGCTCGCCCTGCTCGTCGACGCGGCCGCCCGGACCCGGCTGGTCCCCGCGCTGCGGGAGCTGGTCGGGGCACAACGGCCGCAGCTGGTGGTGTCGGTGTTCGCCACCGCCACCTCGGCGGTGAACAAGCTGCCGGACCGGGACTTCCCGCACTTCGTGTTCTGCACGGACGTCACGCCGCACCGGCTCTGGGTGCAGGACGGCACCGACGTGTTCCTGGTCACCTCCGAGGTCGCCGCCTGCGCGGTGCGCCGCTACCGGCCGGACGCCGACATCGCCGTGGTGCCCGCCCCGCTGCGGCAGCCGTTCTACCGGGCGCCGGGCCGGTCCGAGGCGCGCGCCGAGCTGGGCGTCCCGCCGGAGGCCGAGTGCGTCCTGCTGATGTCCGGCTCCTGGGGGCTCGGGCCGATCGCCCGCACCGCCGCTTCGCTCGCCTCCGCCGGGCCGCACGTGCTGGCCGTGGCGGGGCGCAACCAGGAGCTGGAGCGGCGGCTGCGGGCGGCCGCACGCGGCCGCCCCCGACTGCACCCCTTCGGCTACACCGACCGGATCCCGGCGCTGATGGCGGCCGCGGACCTGGTGGTCACCAGCTCCGGCGACACCTGCAGCGAGGCCCGGGCGCTCGGGCGGCGACTGCTGCTGCTCGACGTGGTGCAGGGCCACGGGCGGGACAACCTCCAGCACGAACTGGAGCTCGGCCACGCCGATGTCGCCACCGCCCGTCCGGCCGAGGTGGTCCGCAACGCGCTCGCGGCACTGGGGCGGCCGGAGCCGCAGCCGTCGGTCGGGG
Source organism: Kitasatospora sp. NPDC018058 (assembly GCF_044327205.1). NCBI lineage: Bacteria > Bacillati > Actinomycetota > Actinomycetes > Kitasatosporales > Streptomycetaceae > Kitasatospora > Kitasatospora sp. NPDC018058. The sequence goes on from NZ_JBIRFA010000020.1 coordinate 28,446, forward strand.
CCTCGCCGGACGGGTGGCGCAAGGGCTTCGGGGCGGCGCTGGAGCGGGTGGGGTTGGTGTAGCCCGGCAGCCCGGCGCGGGCGGCCGTGGCTGCGGGCGGGGCGGCTCCAGGCGAGGTGGGCGCGGACGGGTTCGTGCGGTCGGGGTGGGTGCGGGCGTTGTCGGAGTGGTGCCGCCCTGACGACGCGTCCGCCGCGCGGCCTGCGTCCACCGGGCCCTGGTCCGGCGGCGCGCCGTCGTCCCGACTAGCCCTGGCGGTGGGCGAGAGGCGGGACGGCGTGGTCGCGCAACGGGCCGAGGGTGAGGGCGCGGCCCCGGCAGTGGGCGGCGATCAGCGGGAGGGCGGCGAGAGTGGCGCGCCAGGAATCGGGGGCGGAGGTGCAGTCGGAGTCGTGCAGCAGAAGGGTCGCTCCGCCGGTGAGACCGGGGCGGGCGGAGGCGTAGACGGAGGCGCCGGTGGCCTCGGCCGTCCAGTCGCGGCCCCAGGCCGTCCACAGCACGCTGCGCAGGCCGAGGCGGCGGGCGGCCAGGGCCGGGCCGGCGGTCAGCACGCCGTACGGCGGGCGGTACCAGAGCGGGCGGGCGCCGCACAGCTCGGTCACGGCCTCGGTGGCGCGGCGCAGTTCGCGCAGGTCGCGGGCCGGGGCCGGGTACCACTGCTGCCGGTGGTGCCAGCCGTGCACGGCGACCTCGTGGCCGCGCAGCACCAGTTCGCGGCCGAGCGCGGGAGCGCGTTCCAGCATCGCGCCGAGCAGGAAGAAGGTGGCGCGGGCACCGAGTTCGTCCAGGGCGTCGAGGACGTACGGGGTGCTGCGCGGGTCGGGGCCGTCGTCGAAGGTCAGGGCGAGGTGGCGCGGGTCGGAGCCGTACCCGGCGGTGCGGCGGGCCAGGGTGCGGCGCACCGGCGGGAGACGGACCGCCGCCGGGGCGAGGTGCAGGAACTCCAGGCCCGCCGCGGCGGCGAGGGCCGTGGTCACCCGAAGGCTCATCCGAAGCGGGAGGCCATCCGCCGGAACACGCTGGGCGCGACACCGTGGATCCGGGCCGGGAAACCGAGCCAGTGCGGCACGTAGAGGCGGTCACGCTCGGTGGTGATGGTGGCGACGACCGTGTCCGCGACCCGCTCAGCCGGGACGGGGCGCGGCCGCTCGCGATGGTACGGGGTCCCGCGCCGGTCGAAGAACGGGGTGTCGACCGCTCCCGGCAGGACCAGGCGCACCCCGACGCCGGTGCCGCGCAGCTCGTACCAGAGGCTCTCGGCGAACATCGCCAGGCCGCCCTTGGTGGCCGCGTAGCCGGATTCGTCGCGCACACCGACCTGCCCGGCCATGGAGCCGAGCAGCACGATCCGGCCGTGGCGGCGTTCCAGCATGCCGGGCAGCAGGAGGCGGACCAGGCGCAGCGGGGCGGCGAGGTTGACCTCGATCATCCGGTCCAGGGTGTCGGAGGGTGTCTCGGCGAACGGCCCGCGCCAGCCGAGGCCCGCGCTGGCGATCAGCGCGTCCACCCGGCCGGTCTCGGCGAGCGCGGCCTCGGCGAGGCGGGCGGGGCCGTCGGGTTTGCTGAGGTCCTCGGGCAGGGCGCGTCCACCGGTGCGTTCGGCGAGCGCGTCCAGGCGGGCGCGGTCGGTGCCGGAGAGCAGGGTCCGCCAGCCGGCGTCGGCCAGACGGGTGGCGGTGACGAGTCCGATGCCGGAGGAGGCGCCGGTGATCAGCACGACGGGCCGGTCGGTCGGTTCCGACCGCCGGGATCGGGGCTGGACTTCCTCCGCCATCGTGCACCTTCCGCTCCGTGGGCGTTCCACCGTCCGATTTGTCCGGCACGTCACCTTCGCACGGCAGAGCCGTCCGGGCTACCGGGGCGGGACGACGGGCTCCGCCTCGATGTCCGCCTGCGGGGCGTACAGCTCGGCCGACTCGCCCTCCAGCTCGCCGAACCGGGAGAGCAGGAACGTTCCGCCGACCGCCACGGCGAAGCCCGTCAGGGCGCACCAGGCGAAGCCCGGACGTGCGGCGTCCCCCAACGACAACACCCCGACCAGGGCCGGGCCGAAGGTCTCGGCCACCGTCCCGGCGGCGGTCGCGGCCGTCACGGTGCCGCGCTGCAGGGCCAGGGCGTACGCGAGGTAGCCGCCGAGCCCGCCGACGGCCAGGGCGTAGGCGGCGGGATCGGTCAGGACGCCGACCAGGCCGGAGGTGTCCATGACGCGCACCGCCACGCTGGTGATCCCGAAGCCCACCCCCGCCAGCAACCCGAGCCCGACCGCCGCCGCGGTGCCGTCCCGGCGGACCAGGACCAGGACGGCCAGGAGCATGACGGCCGTGGTGGCCAGCAGCGCCCAGTGGAAGGCGGCCGGGGCGTACTCCCGGCCCTCCGTACCGGAGCCGAGCGCGAGCAGGGTGAGGCCGATGACGACCGCGAGGATGCCCCCGACATCGCTGCGGCGCAGTCGGGCACCCAGTAGCCGGACGGCGGCCAGGGCGGTGACGGCGAGGCTGGCGTTGGTGACGGCCTGGACCAGGAAGAGCGGGAGGCTGCGCAGGGCGACGATGCTCAGCACGAAGCCCAGGATGTCCAGGAAGGTGCCGACGATGAACTGCCAGGACCGCAGCAACGCGGCCAGCAGGCCCGCCCGCACCCGGTCCGCCCGCGGCGCCGAGCGCGCCCCGCGCGCCTGGAACACCGCCCCGAAGCCGAAGCAGACGGTGGCGACCAGCGCGGTGGTGAGTCCCAGCAGCATGCCTCTCCAGCCTCGCCGGGCGGCATCGGTGTCACCACCAGTCTGTGCCCGGGGTGGCGGGGGCGCACGGGTGAGCCGGGTGGGCGTGACGGTCGTTCCGGGCTCGACAGGCCGAGCGGGGCCGGTGGGTCGGATGACGGGTACCCGTGGCCCGACCCGCCGGCAGGAGTCCCCCGCAGCGGCCGACCGCCCCGGCGCTCAGAACACGAAGTAACTCGCGCCGAAGGTCGAGGCGGAGTGGCCGGGGTCCACCTCGGCGGTCACCGGGCCCTGGCAGTTCGCCGCGGCGTGCACCAGCACCATGGAATGGGTGCGGTTCTGGAGGGAAACCGGCGACGAGGTCGCATAGCAGCCCCGCTGGGGGTTCTCGTGGGGCACACCGTTCACGATCAGGACTCCCGTCGCTGCCTGGGCGGGAACCGCGAGCGCGAACACACTGGCGGTGGCCAGCAGGCCGACCGCCGCGACACGACGACGCATGACCGTTCTCCTTCTTCAGGGGTTTCAGGGGCGCATGGCCGGAACGGGCGCCCTCTCCAGCCATGGCTTCCCCTCGCGCCCCGCCCGTGTCGGAACAGGCCCGGCTACCCCTCGAACAGGCGAGGGCGCCGGACCACGGGATCAGCCGAGCGCGGTGGCCAGCAGTGCGGCGGTCTTGGCGACCAGCGGTTCGTCCGCCCGGGCGGCCGGGTCCGTCGGCTTGGTGGTCAGCACGGCGAGGACCACCGGGTGGCCGGCCGGGGTCCAGGCGATGCCGACGTCGTTGGTGGTGCCGTAGCTGCCGGTGCCGGTCTTGTCGGCGAGCGTCCAGTCCTGCGGCAGGCCCTCGCGGAACCGGTGGGTGCTCGTGGTGTTGCCGCGCAGCCAGGTGAGCAGGTGCTCGCGCTGCCGGGGCGGGAGGGCGCGGCCGAGGGCCAGGTGGCGGTAGGTGCGGGCGATGGCGTGAGGGCTGGTGGTGTCGGTGGTCCGGTCCGGCTCGGCGGAGTTGAGTTCGGGCTCCCAGCGGTCCAGCCGGGTGGTCCGGTCGCCGATCGAGCGGCAGAAGCGGGTGACGGCGGTCGGTCCGCCGAGCTCGCGGAGCAGCAGGTTGGCGGCGGTGTTGTCGCTGTGGTCGATGGCGGCCGCGCAGAGCTCCCCGACGGTCATGCCGTCGGCCAGGTTGGCGGGCAGTCCGGTGACGGGTGCACCGCCGGCGCGGTCGATGTCGGCCTGGGCGTAGTGGATGCGTTCGGCGAGGAACTCGCCGTCGTGGTCGAGGTCGCGCAGGACGGCGCCGACGGCGACGGTCTTGAACACCGAGCAGATCGGGAACCGCTCGTCCGCCCGGTAGCGGACGGTCCGGCCGGTGGCGAGGTTGCGTCCGTAGACGCCGAGCCGGGCGGAGTGCGCCTGTTCGAGCTCGGCCAGCGAGCGGTGGGTGTCGAGCCCGTCCGCCGCGTGTGCCGTTCCGCCGGTCGACGCCGCGACGGCGACCGCCGCCGCTCCCACGCCGAGGGCCAGAACGGAGCGGCGGCTGTGCCGGGATTCCGAAGACTGCGCGTACATGGTTCCCCTCTGTCCGAATCGCGCGGTGCGAACCGCGTCCTTGTTCGACAGGACGCGGTGGCCGCTCCGATGGTTCGTCAACAATCGGGGACGTCCGACGGGTCAGGGCCGAAGCGCCACGCCCGCGTACCCGGTGGACTCGGAGGCCGAGAGGGGTGGCTCGTCCGCCGTCGGTCGCCAGTGCGGGATGGGGACCACGCCGGGGGGCAGCAGGCTCCAGCCGTCGAAGAAGCGGGCGAACTCGGCGCGGGCGCGGGCCTGGACGGCGGTGCCGGCGGCCTCGTAGATGCCGATGACGCGCCCGATCTCCTCGGGGGCGAACTCCGCGGTGAGGTGGGTCATCACCAGGGCGCTGCCCGGGGCGAGGACGGACTTGAGGTGGTCGACCAGCTCGTAGGCCCCGTGGGCGTCGGGGACGAAGTGGAGCAGGGCGTTGAGGGAGAGCGCGACCGGGCGACTGAAGTCGATGGTGTCGCGCAGACCGGGTGCGGCGAGCAGGCCGACAGGGTCGGTGACATCCGCCTCGACGTACGCGGTGCGCCCCTCGGGGTTGCCGGTGAGCAGGGCCTGGGCGTGGGTGAGGACGATCGGGTCGTTGTCGGCGTAGACGACCCGGGCGCGCGGTTCGACGCCCTGGGCGATCTCATGCAGGTTGGGCGAGGTGGGGATGCCGGTTCCGATGTCGAGGAACTGGTCGATGCCGGCCAGGGCGAGGGCGCGGGTCGAGCGGTGCATGAAGGAACGGTTGGCCCGGGCGGCGTCGTGCACCCAGGGCGCGATGGCGAGGACGTGCCCGGCGGCCTCGCGGTCGGCGGCGAAGTTGGTGAAGCCACCGAGGAAGTAGTCGTACATGCGGGCTGAATGCGGCACGTTCAACCGCAGGTCGACTCCGTCGTAGAGACTCATCTCACTCCCCCCTCGGCATCGCGGACACCGTCCGATTGCTGCCCACGCTGTCCGGGGGCCAATCGTCTCCACTCGGGCTCAACGAATCGCTACATCCCATGAGATGACAATCTGTATTCGATTTGCAGCCTGGAGTGACAGGCCTGATGGAATGAGGATGGGCACGGACGGCCCGACCCTCGGGTGGCGCGGTGAGTAGCCGGCGGCCACGGAAAGCAGGCTCGATGACGATCGACAGGGGTGCCCCCGTGCACGGGTACCGGGGAGGGGCGGCGGTGGAGCACACCGGCGGGACCGGGACGCAGTGGGCGACCGAAAGCGGCGTCGGCCTGCGCCTGGACCTCACCTACGCCGCGTTCTGCGAGACCCACCAACCGGCTTGGCACGCCCTCGCGTTGACCCGGATAGGCAGCCGGGCCGACGCCGCGCTGGTGGTCGAGGCGGTCAAGACCGACCTGGCCCGCAGCTGGCCGCAGGTGCTGCGGTTCGAGGAACCCGCCGCGTACGCCTGGCGGTTGGCCACCCGGCACGTCGCGGACTGGGTGGCCGCCGATGAGCCGGTCGAGGTGGAGGCGGTCACCTTCGCGGCCGTGATCGGGGCGTTCAAGCGGGTCGCCGACGGGCTGCTGCACAGCGAGGCCGATGAGGTACGGCTGTACGCGGCGATCCTCGAACTGCCGGACCGGCAACGGGATGTGGTGATCCTGCGCTATCTGCTGGGTCTGCACGCCAAGGTGATCGCCGCGTACCTGGGACGGCCGGTGGCGACGGTGCACTCCAACCTCCGGCACGCCCGGGAGCGACTGGCACTCCGGCTCGGTGTGCGCGAACTGCCGGACCGGGGAGGGGAACTGTGACCACCGGCCACGAGGAGCGGGCACCGAACGGGGCGTGCACCGTCGGCGGGGGGCGCGCGGTGTTCCACGTGCCCCGACCCGCACGCGCCCACGCCGAGCGGATCGCGGCCCTGCGGCAGGCCCGGTTGACGGCCGCCCCGGCCCACCTGCCCACCGAGCACGAGCAGGCCGCCTTCGAACTGGGCCTGGTGGTCGCCCTGGTGCTGGGCGCGCCGTGCGCCTCCCGGGGACTGGACCTGCTGGTCAACGCGCGCCGGATCCAACCGGAGGGAGCGGAGGTGTTCGGCGCGCTGCTGTACGCCACCGGCAAGGAGGAGGGCGCCGAGTTCTGGTGGCGCTTCGCCGCCGGCTCGGGCAGCGGGACGGCCGCGTACTGCCTGCACCTGCACCACCTCAAGCTCGGCGAGACCGACGACGCCGACTACTGGCGGGCCTGGTCGGAACAGCTCTCCACGGCCGAACGCCCGCCCGCGCCGGGGCCGTTGTTGATGGGCAGGCCACTGCTGCCGGAGGACGTGCGGCGCGACATCCTCGCCCGGGTGCACCACGGGCTGGCGCCGCAGCTGCCGCCCGCGCTGGTCGCGGTGATCGACCGGCTGCCGTTGCAGGGCGGGGAGAGCGGGGACGAGGAGGAGGTGCCGAACCCGTGGGGGCTCACCTCGGGGGCGACTTCGGCCTGCTCCTGGGACCTTCCGTGGGGGCACGCCGAGGGGCGCGAGGACTCGTCGGGGTGAGCTGATCGCACCGGCCCGCGCTCCCTCGTCCAGGTGAGCGCGGACAGTCCGGCGACGATCCGGCCCTCAGTGGTCCAGTCCAATCCCCCAATCCCCGCAGCCGAAAAGGCAGTCCGGAAAGGCCGTTCACCGGAGGCGGCGATAGACTGCCCAGCATGGGAGAGCGCCCCGGCGCGCCCACCGCGCCGCCCCTCGTCCTGGTCACCGACCGCCACTCCCAGCTGGTCGACCCGACCCGGGCCTACCACCTCGGCCGCGACCCGACCAGCGAGATCGTCCTGGACGACCCCCGGGTCTCCTGGCACCACGCGGTGCTGCGCGCCGCCGAGGGCCACTGGCTACTGGAGGACGTCGGCAGCACCAACGGCACCTACGACCAGGGCCAGCGGATCAGCCGCGAGGACGTCGGCCCCGGCACCCGGCTGCACTTCGGCGATCCGGCCACCGGCCCCTCCGCGACCTTCACCGAGCTGCCCGGCCCCGCCCCGGGCGAGCACACCGCCCTGCTCACCCCGCAGTCCTCCGGCGTCTTCCGCAGCCCGAGCACCGTCCTCCAACTCCCCGGCCGCACCGTACGCATCGGCCGCTCGGACGACAACGACCTGGTGCTGGACGACCTGGTGGTCTCCCGGCACCACGCCGAGCTGCGGGAACTGCCGGCCGGCGGACACGAGATCGTCGACCTGGACAGCCACAACGGCACTTACCTCAACGGCCGTCCGGTCGAGCGCGCCCCGGTCGGCCCGGCCGACATCGTCGGGATCGGCCACTCCGCGCTCTGCCTGGTCGACGGCCGGCTGGTCGAGTACACCGACACCGGCGAGATCTCGCTCGACGTCCAGCACCTGGTCGTCCGGGTCGGCCCCGACCACCGGGTGCTGCTGGACGACGTCAGCTTCCCGCTCGCCGAGAAGGCGCTGCTCGCGGTGGCCGGCCCGAGCGGCGCGGGCAAGTCCACCCTGCTCAACGCGCTCACCGGGCTGCGCCCCGCCGACCAGGGCACCGTGCTGTACGACGGGCGCGACCTCTACCACGACTACGCCGAGCTGCGTCGAAGGATCGGTCTCGTCCCGCAGGACGACATCCTGCACACCCAGCTGACCGTCCGCCGGGCCCTGTCCTACGCCGCCGAGCTGCGCTTCCCCGGTGACACCGCGAAGGAGGAGCGGGAGGCCCGGGTCTCCGAGGTGATCCACGAACTGGGCCTGGACCAGCGGGAGGAGCAGGTGATCGCCAGTCTCTCCGGCGGCCAGCGCAAGCGGGTCAGCATCGCCCTCGAACTGCTCACCAAGCCCTCGCTGCTCTTCCTCGATGAGCCGACCTCCGGCCTGGACCCGGGCATGGAACGCTCGGTGATGCACCTGCTGCGCGGGCTGGCCGACGACGGCCGCACGGTCGTCGTGGTGACGCACAGCGTGCTGAGCCTCAACGTGTGCGACCGCCTGCTGGTACTCGCCCCCGGCGGCCGGACGGCCTACTACGGGCCACCGACCGAGGCGCTGGCGTACTTCGGCTACGAGGAGTGGCCGGAGGCCTTCGAGGCGTTCGAGAACGACGCCGAGGGGATCTGTCGGCAGCGGTTCCGCGCCTCGCCGCAGTACCAGCGGTACGTGAAGGCCGAAGCGGCGCACCCGCTGCACGATCCAGTGGCGTCCACCCCGACGATCGGCCACGAGAAGCCGCAGAGCTGGCTCGCCCAGTTGGGCACCCTGGTGCGCCGGTACACCGCGGTGCTCGCCGCCGACCGCCTGTTCCTCACCGTCATGGTCGCGCTGCCGTTCATCATCGGCCTGATGTGCCGGGTGATGGCCGGCTCGCGGCTCACCGATGAGAACGCCATCAACTGCCTGCTCACGCTCTGCCTCGGCGGTGTGCTCATCGGCTCGGCCAACGCGGTGCGTGAGGTGGTCAAGGAGCGCGCGATCTACCGGCGGGAACGCGTGGTCGGACTGTCCCGCTCGGCCTACCTGGTCTCGAAGGTGGTGGTGCTCGGCGCGATCACGGTGGGTCAGGCCGCGGTGCTGACCGTGGTCGGCCTGGCCGGGGTCACGCTCACCGCGCAGGCGCGGCCGAACGCCCCGCCCCCGGTGACGACCGGCGTGCTGATGCCCCAGCTGCCCGAACTGATCATCGCGGTCGCACTGCTCGCGTTCTCGGCGATGACGCTCGGCCTGGTGGTCTCCGCGCTCGTCGACAAGGAGGAGACCACGATGCCGCTGCTGGTGCTCCTCGCCATCGTCCAGATCGTCTTCAGCGGCCTGATGCTCAAGCTGCAGGGCGTGCCCGGCCTGGAGCAGTTCGCCTGGCTGATTCCGTCCCGGTGGGGCCTGTCAGCCATGGCCCGTACCGTCGACCTGAGCCAACTCACCGTCCCGACCCCGATCACCGCGGACCCGATGTTCCGCCACGAGCGCGCCGGATGGGTGCTCAGCATGGTCGTGTTGCCCGTCCTCGCGGCGGCGTACGGGTCGGTGGTGCTCGCCCTGCTGCGGCGGCACGAGCCGACGATCATGCGCAAGTAGCCGCCCCGGCCCCCGCCGGTAGAGTGGGAACCGAACTGTGGTGCGAGTGCCGCACGTAGCCCCTGCCCCCGGCTCCGGCTCGCGCGGCGGAGGAAGAGCCGCCGATGGACGAGTTCGCGTTCCGCCCCACCCATGTCGCGCCGCCGACCGGGATGGCGACCTGGGCGGCCCCGGATCCGGCGCGACCCTCCGCCCGGCTGGACCCGCTGCTCCCGCTGCGGCTGATCACCGGCCAGGGTGACTGGGCGCAGGTGCTCTGCGCCAACGGCTGGACCACCTGGGTGGACGGCCGCCTGCTGGTGGCCCTCCCCCAGCCGCCGCCCGCCGCCGGGGGCCCGCCCGCCCGGACCGCCGACCCGCGCCCGGCACTCGCCGAGGCCGAGGCCGCGCTGACCCGCTACCGCGCCCTGCTGGAGGACCTCGCGGTCGGCGTCCTGGACCTGGAGTCCTTCCGGGAGCGGGCCCGCGGCCTGCGGATCGGCCTGGTGGCGGACGGCGAGGAGCTCTGGGTGTTCGACCCGGTGCACGACCGCTGGTGCTACTGCGACGGGCTGCAGCTGCAGACCTACGCGGCCACCGACCGGCCCTCGCCACAGCCCGCGCTCTCGCCTCCGCAAGCGCCCGCGCCCGGGCCCGCGCCCGCTTCCCCGACCCCGTCGGTGCGCAGCCCGTACGCGCCCACCCGGACCGGCGAGCCGTGATCCCCGCCCAGCCGCCCACCACCACCGGCCTGCCCGCCGGACTGGTCGGACGGAAGGTCGCGGGCTACCGGCTGGAGGGCGAGATCGGGCGCGGTGGGATGGCCGTGGTCTACCGGGCCAAGGACCTGCGACTGGGCCGGACCGTCGCGGTCAAGCTGCTGGCCCCCGAGCTGGCCCGCAACGAGGTGTTCCGGCAGCGCTTCATGCACGAGTCCGAGGCCGCCGCGGCGATCGACCACCCGCACATCATCCCGGTGTTCGAGGCGGGCGAGCACGACGGCATCCTCTATCTCGCGATGCGCTACGTCGAGGGCGGGGACCTGCGCGGACTGATGAACCGGGCGGGCCCGCTCCCCGTCGAGCGCGCCGCCCGGCTGGCGCTGCAGATCGCCTCCGCGCTGGACGCCGCGCACGACCACGACCTGGTGCACCGGGACGTCAAGCCGGGCAACGTGCTGGTCGCCGCCGGGACCGACAGCGAGCACCCCGAGCACCTCTACCTGGCGGACTTCGGGCTCACCAAGAAGTCCCTGTCGCTCAGCGGGCTGACCAGCGTCGGCCAGATCGTCGGAACGCTGGACTACGCGGCGCCCGAGCAGATCTCGGGCAAGCCGCTGGACGGGCGCTGTGACCAGTACAGCCTGGGCTGCGTGGTCTTCGAGATGCTCGCCGGTGCGCCGCCGTTCCGCCGGGAGAGCGACCTCGCACTGCTCTGGGCCCACCTCAACGACCCGCCGCCGCTGCTGAGCGAGCACCGGCCGGACCTCCCGTCGGCGGTGGCGGCGGTGGTCTCCCGCGCCCTTGCCAAGGTGTCCGGGGAGCGGTACGCCAGTTGTCTGCAGTTCGTCGCCGAGCTGCGGGCGGCCATCGTCCCCGCCCCGTGGGCCGGTGGCGGGCCGCCGACCCAGGTCGTCCCGGTGGTCGACCCCGGCCTGCTCCGGGTCCCCGAGCCGCCCGCCTGGGCCGTGTCAGCGGTCCACCCACCACCCCGGAACTGAACCGCCGGGACCGTCCTGCCCCGAGAGCCAGAGGGAGCCGCCGACCATGAACGCCGTGAGCCAGGTCTTCGCCATGCTCGCCGCCGCGATCCACCTGGTGGTGTGGCCGCTGGAGAGCTACCTGTACGGGCACCCACGGGTGCGCTACCTGCTCACCGGCAGCACGGCGGACGCCCCGGAGGTCCGGCTGTGGCGCTTCAACGTCGGCTTCTACAACCTTTTCCTGGCCCTCGGCCTGGTCGCGGGCCTGGTCCTGCTGCACACCGGGCACGCCGGGTCGGGGCGGCCCGTGATCCTCTACATCGGCGCGTTCATGGTGGCCGGCGGGATCACCCTGTTCGTGTCCGAGCCGAAGCTGTGGCGCGGCGCCCTGGGCCAGGCCGTCCCGGCGGCGGTCATCCTGATCGCCGGGGCGGTCTGAACCTTTCGGCGGGCGGTCTCAGCCGCCGCTCTCCGTCACCTCGCCGCGATGCCGGAACCGGGCCGCGAGCAGCGCGCCGAGCGCTCCGGTGAGCAGCCCCCAGCCCGCCGCCAGCGGGACGGCCGTCCAGAACTCCAGGAGCAGGGTCAGGCTGCCGCTGCCGAGCCCGGCCACCGGGTTGTTGCCGCCGAGGACGGTGTTGAGAAGGTCGGCGAGACCGCCCTGGCCGAGGCCGACGCCGAGGACCGAGAGCCCGTAGTGGGCGTCGATCCGGGTCCACAGGCCGACCAGCAGCACGGTGACGGCGGTGGCCAGGGCGAAGCGGACGGCGTGCTGCCAGAGCCGCACGGTGCGCGGGGAGCGGTGGGCGGCGAGGAAGGCGGCGGCGAGCAGCAGCACGGCGGCCACCGCCAGCAGCCACCAGCTACGGGCGTCGTGTTCGGCCAGGGTGCCGAGGTCGACGGTCGCCTCCTCACCATTCGGGGTGCGTAGCACCGCGCTGAGCGGTTCGGGGACGGGCAGGCCGAGCGCGCCGACCAGCTGTCCGTGCCACCGGGCGCCGAGCCCGATGCCGAAGGCCAGCCAGACCAGATCGGGCAGGGCGAGCAGCACCACGGCCAGGGTCTGTCGGGCGTTGCCGTGCACGATCGCGGTCAGCACCCCGGCCACCGCGCCGATCGCCACATACGCCAGTAGCACCATCCAGAGCGCGAACGCGGCCGGGCGGACGGCGAGTTGGTAGCGCAGCAGGATGCCGGGCAGCGGCGCCCGCCGGGAGACCGCGAAGACGGCCGCGAGGACGAACAGCAGCCAGGCCAGCCCGATGCCGATCGTGGTCAGGCCGTCCGCGTGGAAGCCGACCTCCGGGGTGAGGCCGAGCGCGCCCCCGATGGACTGCACCAGGCCGCCGCCGAGTTGGATCACGAAGGTGTGCGTGGCGACGACAGTGATCAGCACCAGGGCGAGCACCCAGAGCACCACCGTCCGGGCGATGCGGCCCAGCAGTTCGCCTCCCCCGGCCACCGCTCGGAAGCGCAGCTGACGCAGGAACACCTCGGCCATCGCGACCGCGCCGACCAGCGAGACGGTGAGCGGCATCGCGGTGATGCCGGCGTCCACGGCGGCGAAACTTCCCGCGCCGCCGTCGAGTTGGACGGATCCGCCGACGGCGAGCGCCATCGTCGCGGCGAGGACGGGCGGGAAGCCGCCCTCGGGGAGGTCGCCGGCGCCGGCCAGCCAGAGGCCGAGCGCGGCCGTCACCGCCATCGCGACCAGCCCGGCCAGCACCACGGCGAGCGCGTCCAGCCAGCCGCGTGCGGCGCCGGGCGGGCCCGCGGCCCGGGTGGTGGGCTGCTGCATGCCGCCTCCTCTGGCTCCGCGGGCCCGATCGGTTCCCGGCGGTCGGTTCCCCGGGGTGTCGGTTCCCAGCGTGACCGACGGCGGATGGGCACGCTCGGCGACGACCGCGAAACCTGCTGTTGCGGCGAACGGGCAGCGGGGGAGAAATGGAACCCGATATGGCAGGAGCTTCCCGTGCCGGCCGTACGCGCCGGCCGCCTGCGAAACGGAGCCTCGATGAGTTCCCAACCGCCTCCCTCCGGCCCGCCGAACGAGCCGCCCGTCGGCCCGCCGGCCGGTCCCCCGTCCGGCCCCCTCGCCGGGCCCCCGCCGGGTGGCGGTACGGCCGGACCGCCGTCCGGACCGCCGTCCGTACCCCCGCCGCCCTCCGGCCCGCCTGCGGGCGGTGGCAAGGGTGGCGGGCCGCGCACGCCGTGGTGGCGTTCCGGGAAGGGCCTGGCGGCGGCCGCCGCCACACTGGCGGCGGCCGTGGTGGCCACCGTGCTGATCGTCAGCGACCAGGGCGGCGGCACCAAGACCGAGACGGTCCCGACCGCAAACGAGGTCGCCCTGCAGGCGCCGGCCGACCCGGGCCCGGACCCGTTCACCCCATCGGTGGAAACCAACCCGGTGAGCGCACCCGCTCCCGCCCAGGCGACCTCCCAGGCGACCCCACCGCCGACCCCACCGGCGACCTCCCGGGCGACCTCCCCGACGACCTCCCGGGCGACCTCCCAGACGCAGCCGCCCGGGCAGACGGCCCACAGCACGTCCCCGGCGGCCCTGCACAGCGTCCAGGGGACCTCGAACGGGCTGTACGCCGGGACGATGTCCAAGCCGAGCTGCGACACCGAGCGGCTGATCACGATGGTCTCCACCGGCGACGTCGGCCGGGCCTGGTCCTCCGCCGCGGGCATCGACCAGTCCGCGATCCCGTCCTACCTGCGCTCGCTGACCTCGGCGTACCTGCGGGTGGACACCCGGGTGACCAACCACACCTACAAGAGCGGCGTGGTGACGGAGTACCAGTCGGCGCTCCAGGCCGGCACCGCCGTGCTGGTGGACGCGCAGGGTGTGCCCCGGGTTCGCTGCTCGTGCGGCAACCCGATGAAGCCGCCGGTGCTGGTCTCCAACGCCAAGTACATCGGGCACCCGTGGCCGGGCTTCCAGCCGACCACCCTGATCATCGTGGTCCCCGCGCCGCAGCCGGTGACCGAGATCATCCTGATCAACGTCGAGACTGGCGGCTGGTTCGCCCGCCAGACCGGGCGGATCGAGGTCGTCGACCAGCACGTCGACGCGCCGAAGGGGCCGCTGGCACCCGGTGTCCCGCCGCCCGCACCGATGAAGCCGGCCACGCCGTCGGGGACGACGTCGGCCTCCGGCGCCACGTCCGGGTCTCGGCCGGCGACCACCTCGGGGGCGACCTCGTCGGGTGCCACCTCCTCCGGAGCCACGTCCTCCGGCGCGACCTCGTCGGGCGCCACGTCCTCCGGAGCCACGTCCTCCGGCGCGACCTCGTCGGGCGCCACGTCCTTCGGAGCCACCTCGTCGGGCGCCACATCCTCCGGAGCCACCTCGTCGGGCGCCACGCCCTCCGGAGCCTCGACCGGGACGGGATCGGCCTCGGCCTCGATCAGCTCGGCCAAACCGTCGGCACCGACCGCGACGACGAACACCTCCTCCGGAGCCTCGACCGGAACGGGATCGGCCTCGGCCTCGACCAGCTCGGCCAAACCGTCGGCACCGACCGCGACGACGAACACCTCCTCCGGAGCCTCGACGGGGACGTCCAGCACCACCTCGACGCTCACCCAGTCGCCGAACAGTAAGAGCACGACGACGAGCACCAGCGCGACGACGAGCACCGGCATGACCACGAGTACCGGCACGACGACGAGCAGCGCCGCTCAGTGACGCTGCCCGACCTCCGCTGCCACCGTCCGACCACGGCCGGTGGCAGCGGCACGTCTCGGGGCAGATGCCTCAGGTGCCCATACCGACCCTTTCTGCATTCGTGCACGACGGATGCTGGCACACCCGGCTGACAACTCGACCCGGCGACGGTCGCCGGGGATATTCGCTGGCCGACCGCGCTTCGGGCGGGCAGAGTGCCGTCATGATCGACAGGGGACTGGACGAAGACGGGTACATCGCACGGGAGGGCTCGCTGGAGCGGGTTCCCGCAGAGTTCGCGCCGGTGGTCGAAACCGCCCGGGAGCGGATCGCCGCCGCCTTCGACCCCGCCGGGCTGCACAGCGCCTACCTCTACGGCAGCATCCCGCGCGGCACCGCGGTCCCCGGTGTCTCCGACCTCGACCTGCTGCTCGCCCTGCGCCACGAGCCCACCCCCGCCGACCGCACCGAGGCCGACGCACTCGAGGCCGGGCTGGACGCCACCTTCCCCCAGATCGACGGCGTCGGCGTACTCCTGTTCTCCACCGGTACGCTGCTCAGCGAGTTGGAGCGCCACGACCTGGGCTGGTTCATCGCCTGCCTGTGCACCCCGCTGCTCGGTGGGGACCTCGCCGGGCGACTCCCCCGCTACCGCCCGACCTCCCTGCTCGCCCGTGAGACCAACGGCGACCTCGCCCTCGCCCTCCCCCGTTGGCGCGAACGGCTGGACGCCGCCGACTCGGACGCCGGCCTGAAGGCGCTCAGCCGCACGGTCTCCCGCCGGATCGTCCGTACCGGCTTCACCCTGGTCATGCCCCGCTGGGGCGGCTGGACCAGCGACCTGACCGCCTCCGCCGAGGCCTTCGCCGGCTACTACCCGCAGCGCGCCGACCAGATGCGCCTCGCCGCGTCCATCACCCGCACCCCCACGGCCGACCGCGCCGCCCTCGGCACGCTCGTCGACGACCTCGGCCCCTGGCTCGCCGCCGAGTACATCGCCGTGCACGGTGCGAAGGCCCCGCGCCCTTGACCGCCCGCCCCCGCGTCGGTGCCGTCGTGGACGGCCGGGTCGTCCACGACGAGGTGCTCGATCGGAAGCCCCTGCGGGACCTCCGCGCCAACCGACCGGACCAGACCGGCTGGTAGGCGCCCGCCCCTCGACGGCTCAGTCCACGCAGGGGATCCCGCCCGCCTTCACGGCCGGCCCCTGCATGGGCAGCCCCGCCGCCGGGTCGGTGGAGCCGTCGGTCGAGCCCGAGGCGCCCGCCGTGGGCGCCGCCGAAGTCGGCGTCGGCGTCCTGCCGGCGGCGAGGGTGACCACGACGTGGCCCGCCGCGACCGCGGCGGACGGGACGGCGGTGACCCCGTAGCGCGCCGCGATCTGCTGGGCGCCGGCCTTGGCGCCGCTGCCGTACGTCACCGTCGTCGCCCGGGTCCTGGCCGGCGCGTCGCCGATCCTGCCCGCCTGGAAGCCGAGTTCGACCAGCGCCTTGGACTCGGTGGAGGCCGCGCCCGCGCCCGCCGCCGCGTTGACGTCCACCACGGACTTGGGCGCGGCGCTGGGCGAGGGCGCCGCGGCGGCCGTCTCGCTCGGGGCCTGGCTCGGGGCGGCCGCCGGAGCCCCGGGTGCCGGTTCACGGCTGAACAGCTGTCGGGCGATCTTCTTGATCAGGTCCGGGTTGACGGTGTTGACCTCCTGCCCGCCGATGGTCTTGAACCCGGCGATCGGCAGGGTGTTGAACTCGACGTTGCCGCCCGTGAGGTTGGGCGCCTGCTGGGCGAAGTCGAGGATGTTCCACTCGTTGTCGATGACGACGTCCTTCTTCACCACCCCGAACAGCTTCTGCATCTGCCCGAAGTCGTTGAGGATGCCCCGCTGTTTGAGCTTGTACTCGACGGAGGAGATGAACGCCTGCTGCCGATGGGTGCGGTCGAGGTCGCCGTTGGTGAGATGGTGGCGCTGGCGGACGAAGGAGAGCGCCTGGGCGGCGTCGAGCGAGCTGATCCCGGCGGGCAGTTTGAGGCCGGTGCCGCCGCCCTCGTGGGTGGCGGTGCGGGCGATGATCGGATCGTCGACCGGGTGGTTGAGACAGACCTGGATCGGTTCGACGGCCTTGGCGATGTCGTAGAAGCCGATCAGGTTGACTTCCGCGAAGTGGTCGATCGGGACGTCCAGGAAGCTCTGCACGGTCTGGATGGTGGCCGAGCGCCCGGCTTCCCGGCTCTGCCGCTCCATGTCCGCCCTGGAGAGCCCCTTGCCGGCGAGTTTCGCCTCGGCGGCCTCCTTGGCGATGCCGTAGGCCTCCTTGATCTTGTGCGTCCTGCCGTCGGCGCCGACGGTCTGCACATAGTCGTCGCGCGGGACGGACAGCGCGGTGACCTTGCCGCCGTTGGCCGGGATGTGCAGCACGATCAGGGCGTTGGTGTTGTACCCGCCGATCTCGCTGGAGCCGGCGTGCAGCTCGTCCTCGACGAACTGCTTGGGCAGGTCGTTGCCGTCCATGTCCTTGCGGCTGTCCAGGCCGATCAGCAGCAGGTTGACGGACTTGTCCAGGTGCGGCGGCGCGTTCTTCTTGGCCTCGCTCAGCGCGGTGGACTTGATCATGCCGTCGTCCAGGCTGCGGTACTCGTACCAGGTGAAGCCACTGGCGCCGAGCACGGTGGCCGAGACGGTGCAGGCGAGGGTGCGGCCGGCCACGGTCAGCGGGGCGGCCCCTCGGCGCGGCGCCCGGCCGCGCGGGCGGGGGCGGTTACCGCGCTCAGCCACGGCGACTCCTTCCACTGGGGGCGGCGGCCCGGCCGGGTCGGCGGCGGTCCAGCACGGTCCGGATCACGATGACCACCAGCCCGGCGGCCACCGCCTCCGCCATCACCGGGAACGCCCCGACCACCCAGCGCACCGCGCCGGTGCCGAGGCCCTTGCCGTGGTACTTGTCGGGGTTCGACGAGTACTCGACGCCCGACGCCGTGAGCAGCACCACGATCGGGGCGGCGGTGACCACCCACCAGCGGCCGGTCCAGCTGCACAGCGCGGCCGCGACGGCCGTACCGAGCACCGCGCCGGCCGCGAAGAGGATGCCGACGCCGGGGCCGCCCAGCTCGTCCGCGATCCCGCCGAGCAGCGGCACGCCGACCGCCGCCAGCGCCGCCAGCAGTCCGTCGCGCCGACGCGCCTGCTGCCTGCGGCGCGCGGCCCCGGCGCGCTGGGCGCGGGTGTCCCGGACCGGTTCGGCGTCGCCGCCGGCCGCGCGGGAGCGCTGGGCGGGCACGGCGGGGTCCTCGGTGCGCGGTCCCGCGTCCTGGTACGGCGTTCTCGCCCGCTGGCCGGCCATGCGCACATCCCTCGGTCGTGTCGGCTGCGGCGGCGCGACCACGCCACCGCACGTGCCGGGACGCCTTCCGTCCTGCGGCGTTCCCAACTTCTACAGGCCTGTAGAGGTTGGGCTGGAGCATACAAACCCATTTCAGCAAAGTCACCCGCCGCCGTTCGGCAGGGCCGAACCGCCCGGTGCGCCGTCGTTAGGATGACCATGATCCCCGCCACGTCGGCACACCAACAGGAACGCATCAGAGGAGCAGAGCGTCACCATGTTTGAGAGTCTGAAGAACCTCGCGGACAAGGCCACCGACCTCGCCCGCGAGCACAGCGACGTGCTCGGGCAGGGTCTGGAGAAGGTCGGCGACGTGATCGACGACCGCACGGACGGCAAGTACAGCGGGCAGATCGACACCGGTGTCGAGAAGGCGAAGGACTTCCTGCGCAACCTCGACGGGGACCAGAAGCCCACCGAATAGGCCCGCCGCGAGGCACGATCGGCTGTACCACGATCGAACGAGGGAACGAGCTGACGGGGAGGGGCCGGAAGCGGTGAGCGAGGAGCGGAAGCAGACGCGCTGGGGGCGTTGGATCGTGATCGGCGTCCTGGTCGCCGCCGGGTGGGGCATCGTTCGCGGGGGCGGGCACGACGCCGCGGCCCCCTCCTCGCCGTCCCCCTCCTCCGCCGGTGGCGCAGTAGCCGCGGCGCCGTCCGGCTCGCCGTCCGCCGGTGCGTCCTCGGCCGCGCCGTCCAAGCCCTCCGGCCGCTACGACCCGGCCGACTACGCGGCGCCGGTGCGCCGGTACGCCGCCGAGGCCGGGGTCGATCCGCAGCTGCTGATGGCGATCCTCTACAACGAGTCGTACAAGCCGCACGACCCGGATCTCGAACGGGCCTGGCAGCGCGGCAAGCCCGACGCCTCCTTCGGCATCGCCAACATGCACCGGGCCGCCTTCGACGACACCAAGCCGGGCCGCCCGTTCGCCTCTCGCCAGTGGGAGGAACTGCCGGACGACCGCAACCTGGCCATCGAGGCCGCCGCCTGGCATCTGCACGACCTCGCGGGGCAGTTGCCCGCGCGGCCGAGCGCGCCGCTCGACAAGGACGAACTGCTCGCCCTCGGCTACAACGCCGGCGCGGGCAACATGCTGGCCTTCGCCCGGGGCGTCAAGATCGGTTCGCAGGCGCAGTCCTACCTCGACCGTCTGCACGACAACTGGGCGAAGTCCGGCGAGGCCGTGAAGTAGACCCCGCCTGCGGTCAGTTGCGGCGGCGGTCAGTTCCGGCGGCGGTCAGCCGCGCGTGCGGCGGCGGAGCCAGAAGCCGGCGGCGACCATCAGGACGGCCGCGGTGGCGGTGCCGATGGCGGCCCAGGTGGTGGCGTTGTCGGTGGTCTCGTGGGCGGGGGTGGCGGTGGTCGCCGCCGCCGTCACCGGGGTGGGCGCGGACTCCGTGCTCAGGCCCAACGGCGCCGGGTCGGTGATCGCGGCCGCCTCGACGTCGAATTCGCGCTCGGCGTGGCCGAGGGAGGGGAACGCGCAGTCGACGGTCACCCGCCAGTGCCCGGCGGGCAGCAGCTCGCGGGTGGTGTACGTCCCCGGCCTGCCCGGGACGGCTACCAGCCGCCAGGGGCCGACGGCACGGCCGTCGGCGGCGGTCGCGGAGAGCGTGCCGGCGAACTCCTCGGTGACCAGGTCGTGGTCGTTCTCCCAGGTGGCGACAGTGCTGACGTGGCCGTTCTGCTGGCCGGTGAGGTCCAGGTGGACGGAGTCGCCGTGGGCGGCGGCGGGCGCGGCGAGGGGCAGGACGGCCGCGGCGGAGAGGGCGAGGGCGGCGAGAAGCGGGCGGGTTCGCATGGCGGGCGTTCCTCGGGGCGGTGGGGGTGAGGGTGCTTGGCACAGTAGTGCCGGGTGCGGCCGCCGTCGGGTGGTGACGGCGGCCGCACCCGTGTTGTGCGGGTTCGAGCGTGCTTACGTGGTCTTCAGCAGCGACCAGTTCTGGTACGGCCGGCCGTTCGGCTGCTGCAGTTCCAACAGCCAACCACCGTAGTACCAACGGTCACTGAGCCCGAGCACCAGGGTGGAGCCGTCCGCCGTGACGGTGAACCCGCCCTCGGTGGCGTTGAGTTGCCACTTCTGCGCGGCGGCGTCGCCGCACGGCTGCTGCGCGACGTACTGCCCGGCGACGGGCGTGCCGCCGAGCTGCAGGCACTTGCCGGAGCGCACGGACTTGATCCGCACCGCGCCGTTGCCGGCGTCGTCGAAGACCCACTTCTGGTTGGCGTAGCCGGTGCGCTGGTAGGCGATGGCGACGGTGCCGTCGTTCATCGAGCTGCCCCACAGGTCCGCGGCCTGGCCGGTGAGGCCGTTGACCATGGTGTAGTGGGTGCTGGGCTGCGGGCGGCCCGCGTCCGCGAGGGTCTTGAAGGTGGTCGCGCGGCCGGGCTTGCCGACGGTTCCGGCGGCGTCGTGGACGGCGACGGCCACGGTGTAGGAGGTGCCGGGGGCCAGTCGGACCACGCCGACCACGGTCGAGCGGACGGTGCCGATGGTCTGGCCGTTCAGCTGGACGTCGTAGCCGGTCGCGGCCGGGACGGCGGTCCAGCTCAGCATCACCGAGTTCTGGGTGACCTGACTGGTCGTGACGTCAGGGGCGTTGCCTCCCGTGGTCGGGGTCGCGGTCGGCGACGGGGAGCCGGTCGGCGTGGCGGTGGGGCTGCCGGTGGGCGTCGGGGACGGCGAGGGCGTGCGGGTGGGCGATCCTGTAGCCGTAGGGGTCGACGTGGGCGTGGGCGTGGGCGTGGGGTTCGGGCCGGTGCCGTTGCCCGCGATGAGGAAGCGGTTGTTGGCGACGTTCCAGTGCGTGGCCAGGTAGCTGCCGGGCGCGGGCGAGGTGTTGTAGTAGTCGTCGTGGTTGCAGTCCAGCCGGTCGTCATGGGCGCGGTCCGGGCAGACGGTCCGCATCTGCGGGTAGTAGGGGGCGTCCGAGTAGCACATGATGTCCCACTCGTCCGTACAGTGGCCGGCCTTGCTGGAGTTGGGGGCGCTGTTGTTCACCGCGCCCAGGTTGTGGCCGAGTTCGTGCGCGGCGGTGGAGCCGCTCCAGCAGCCGGAGTCGGTCCGCCCGTACGAGGGGCCGAAGTTGCTGAGGTTGTCCTGGCCGGGGCGCTCGTCGCCGGCGAAGGTGCCGATGCCGCAGTACACCTTGGCGTCGGTGAACATCATGTACTTGCGGTCCTTGCGGTTGAACCCCTGCGCGGCGAGGGCCCGGTTGCTCGCGTTGAAGTCCTGGATCTCGGAGTCGGAGATCTGCACGTTCAACACCGAGGCGGTGCAGTCGGATTCGGTGACGAAGCGGACGTGCCGGACGCCGCCGGTCTCCTGGGCGCTGGCATTGTAGATGACGTCGACGTCCGCGGCCCACTTCTTGAACGAGGACAGGTACTGGGCGAAGCGGTCGTTGCCCGGGGTGTGCACGTACACCACCTGGACGCGGTTGCCGCTGCTGCCGTCACCCTCGCAGACCAGGCCCGAGCCGCCGGCCGGGGCCTGGGACGGGGCGCCCTGCGGGGCAGCCGCGGTGCCGGAGTCGCTCAGCAGCGCCTTCTGCGTCGCGTCGAGGACGGGCGCGCCGCCCTTCAGCAGGTCGGCGGCGGCGGGCGGTTGGGCGTTCGCCGCCGGGGTGAGCGCGGGCGCCTGGGCGGCCGGGGCGGCCACCGGCTGGACGTCCTTGTGGATGTCCACGTCCTTGGGCGGCACGTCCGGGCCGTGGCTGCACTGGGTGCTGCCGGTGACCTCCAGCATGTTGCCGCAGCGGTCGCTGCTCGGCAGGTTCAAACCCGTGTAGACCAGCCCTCGTTCCGGCTGGTCCTTGGGTATCGCCTTGGGCGGGGCGGCCTTCTCGTCCCGCTTCGGGGCGGCGGGCGCCTTGGTACCGCCCTCGGCCGTGCCGGTCTCGCCGGGACCGCCGTCGTCGCCGCCGTCGGCGACCGCGGCGACCCGATCGGCCGGAGCGTCCGCCACTGCGACGGCGCTGTGCGCGGCCGGCTCCAGCGCCGTGCGCAGGCCCAACGTTCCCGCAACAAGTGCGGCTGCCACCGCTGCGGCGACAACGACGCTCCTACGGGTAAGCCTGCGGCGCCTGCGCCGACGCAGCTCGCTGCTCCGGTGTCCCATCGCGTTCCTTTCCTCGTGCGACGACCCGAGCGCCCAGTGGTGAGGGACGCTCAGACCTTCCGACACTCCGGAGAGCGGCTGGGACGGGTGGGAATAACAGAAACCTCTTGCGAAATTCTTCGGCGCGTTCGAGATGTCGGGTGGCGGGCATGCGGGGACGCGACGGTGCGGGCACGAAGGCAACGACACAAAAAAGATGCGGGCGCAGCGGATGCGGGCCTACAGGTGCGCACATGAGGGTGCCGGGGAGCGCACTCGGGGGGTGTGCGTTCCCCGGCAGGGGGTGTCGGCGGCCACCCGGCCGGAGTCCCGGGACCGGTGACTCCGACGGCCGTGACGGAGCGCTAGACCTGTCGGCGGGCCGCGACCAGGGCCCTGACCAGGGCTCTGACCAGGCAGGTTTCCGCCCCGAACATGCCGGTGTCGCCCGTCACACGACGACCGGTCACCCCTGTTCGCCGGTCACGCGGCGGCCCCGATCCGGGCCGGTTCGACAGCCGTCGCCCCGGCGGCGCCGCAGCCGCCGTGCAGCCGGGCCAGTCCGGCGGCGAGCACGGCGCGGTCCCCGGCGAGCCAGAGCCGCAGGGCGGCGGAGAGCGCGGCGCTGGCCGGCCCGGCCGAGGGCCCGCCGGTGCGCGCGAGCCGCTCACCCAGCAGTGGTAGCAGGTCCGCGACCGGGGCGGGCAGCCAGAGGGTCAGCGCGCAGGGCGCGGGCCGGGCGAGGACCCGCAGCAGCGGCAGGACGGAGGCGTCGTCGTACAGCGCCGGGACGACCTCCAGCAGACCGTCGACCGCCACCTCGGAGACGTCGCCGCCGTGCCCGCGGGTGAGGTACCGCAGCAGCGCCCGCTCGGCGGCGGTGATCCGGACGGTCAGCATGACCTCGTCGTCGCAGTCCATGGTCCCGGTCCCCTGTCGTGGCGTCGGTGGAGTCTTGCGTTGTGGAATCTCTCTGATCAGTCCTGTGCCGAGGGGGT
Source organism: Kitasatospora sp. NPDC018058 (assembly GCF_044327205.1). NCBI lineage: Bacteria > Bacillati > Actinomycetota > Actinomycetes > Kitasatosporales > Streptomycetaceae > Kitasatospora > Kitasatospora sp. NPDC018058. Next base: position 51,573 of record NZ_JBIRFA010000020.1, read on the forward strand.
TCCTGCCCCGCTCCGACTGTCCGACACCGGCGTTATCAGGCCGTAGTGGCCGTCGTAGCGCCGGTAGAGCACCCGGGCGCGGCGGTCGCCGGGGTCGGTGTGGCAGACGAACGGTCGGCCGGTGAGCCAGAGTCGGCGGGCCGTCTCGGCGAGATCCAGCGGGGGCGCCGGGTCGGTGTCCACCGACCACAGCTGCACCGCGCCGCTCAGCGGGCAGCGCTGCACCAGGCTGTCCCGCCCGGTCGCGGCGTCCGCGAACAGGTGGAACCGCCGGTCCAGCGTCAGGAGTTCGCGCGCGGCCTGCTCGGGCGTGCGGCGGGCGAGCACGACCGTCTTGCGCCGGGCGATCCGCCGCTCGGCCAGCGGGCGGTCGGCGTACTGCGGGCGGTAGGCGCTCTCGTACGCGGCGGCGAGGCCGATGTCGCCCTGCTCGCGCAGCCGGACGGCCCGGCCGGCCAGCGTGCCGAGCACCAGGTCGACGGCCTCCCGGACGGTGCCGGTGGCCAGCTGCACCCGGACCGGGCCCGCGCCGTCCAGTTCCACGCCGGCCTGGGCGAGCGCGGGCCGGGTCACCGAGCGGTCCCGGGTGCGGGTGAGCCGCAGGCGCAGCGCGTGGGCGTCGGGGCCCAGGACGGCGGCGGTGTCCTGCGCCCGGCCCCGGGCGTACTCGGCGTCCTCGCGCGGCAGCTCGCCGCGGATCTCCACCCGGACGTCGAGGGCGGGCCGGTGGCGCAGACGGGTCATCAGATTCCTCCTTCTCCGGGTACCATGCTGGCCGTCGCACGCCGGGGTGGCGAGGGTCCAAAGACCCCCCTCGGCGGGTCCGCGGGCGTCGGCTTCCGCAGGTCAGCCGCTTCCTCCGGAACGGGGTCCGGACCTCCGACCGATCGACCGTTGGAGTGATCCACCGGTGTTCGGCGCAACGCCCGTGGAACCGGCGCGTTTCCCATGACATGCGCCCTCCCCGCAGTGGTGCACGCGGGGTCCGCGCTCGCCGGTCCCCGGCTCCCGGCCGGCCCGCCGGTGCCCTTCCCCGGCACCGCCCACACCGGCCCCCTGGTGAGAGGTAATGCCATGACCCTGCTGACTGATGCCCTGCTGGCAGAGACGCGGAAAAGGATCGTCCCCCCGAGAACCACACCACCCTCCACGACCCGCTCGGCCGTCCCCCCGCTCGCCCCCGGCGCGGTGCCCGGCCTCGGCCACGCCGCCGCCCTGCTGCGCGACCCGCTCGGTTTCCTCGGCTCGCTGTCCCGCCACGGCGGCGTGGTCCGCATCCGGCTCGGGCCGCGCACCGTCTGCGTGGTCACCGACGCCCGGCTGGTCCACACCCTGCTGGTCGCGCTCGCCCACGACTGTCCGCGCGGCGCCGTCCAGGACACCCTGAAGAGCGCCTTCGGCGACGGCCTGCTGATGTCCGAGGGGCAGGCCCACCGCGACCGCCGCCGGATCATCCAGCCCGCCTTCGGCCCGGACCGGATGGCCGAGTACCTGGCCGTGATGCACCAGGTCACCGAGGAACGGGCCGGACGCTGGCGGCCCGGCCAAGTCCTCGACGTGGCCAAGGAGATGAACCACCTGGCGCTGGAGATCGTCACCCGTTCGCTGTTCGACGCCAGGCTCAGCGAGGAGGCCACCCTCGCCTTCCACCGGGCGCTGCCGGACATGGTGAAGGGCCAGATCGTCCAGTCCCTCTACCCGCACCCGGCGCTCGCCAGGGTGCCGCTGCCCGTCAACAGGCGTTTCGACGCCGCCGTCCGGGTGCTCAACCGGGTGGTCGACCAGGCCGTCAACGGCCGCTCGGGCCCCGCCGGTCCGGCGCCGTCGGCGGAGCGCCGGGGCACCCTGCCGGCCCTCCTGCGGGCCGCCGTCGACCCGGCCACCGGCCGTCCGCTCACCGAGGCCGACGTCCGCTCCGAGGCGATCACCATGTTCGGCGCCGGGACGGAGACCGTCTCCACCACCCTGACCTGGCTGCTGGACGAACTGCTGCGCCACCCCGAGGTCGAGGAGCGCCTGCTCGCCGAACTGGACGAGCACCTGCCCGCCGGCACCGTCCCCACCCCGGAGGCGCTCGCCCGGCTCACCTACACCCGCAGCGTCACCCAGGAGGTGGTGCGACTGCACGCGCCCAACGCCTTCCTGATGCGCACCGCCCGGGTGCCGGTCGAGCTCGGCCCGTACCGCATCCCGGCCGGCACCGAACTGCTCTACAGCCTCACCGCGCTGCACCGCGACCCGGTGCAGCACCCGGAGCCGCTCGCCTTCCGCCCCGAGCGCTGGCAGGACGGTGGCGGGGTCGGACGGCCGTCCTTCCTGCCGTTCGGGGCCGGCAAGCACAAGTGCATCGGCGAGGCCTTCGCCTGGGCCGAGCTGATCGTCGCGGCGGCGGCGATCCTGCGCCGCTGGCGGCCGGTCGCAGTGCCGGGGGCGCGGGCCCGGGAGGTGGTGTGGACGACGGTCCAGGCGCAGGGGCTGCGGGTCCGGTTGGCGCCGCGCTCGGCCGCTCCGGCGGATCGCGGCACGGGCGCTCCGGCGGCCGAGCGGGCGGTGACCGAGCGGGCGGTGACCGCGCGGGCGGCGGCCGGCCGGTGCCCGTTCACGGGTGCCGCAGCGGCTCCGGCCGCCCGCGTCCGACACCGCCCGCCCGCCGAACTGCGCGCCACCGCCGACCGGCACACCGACTGGGCGGTCCGCCACGGCCTGCTCGCCCCGGACGAGCTGCCCGGCTACCGGGCCTACGCGCTGCACGAGTTGATCGGTCATGCCTTCCCGAACACCCGCGGCAGCGACCTGGACCTGCTGGTCGACATGCTCGGCTGGTTCACCATCCTGGACGACCGCTTCGACGGCCCGCCCGGACGCCACCCCGGCGAGGCCCGCGAGTTGGTCGACCCGCTGATCACCGCCCTCGACGGCGACGCCCCCTCGGCCGCCTCCTCGGCCACCCCCGGCGGCCGGCTGCTCACCGCCTGGCGGGAGCTCTGGGACCGCCAGACCGACTCGATGTCCCCCGCCTGGCGCGCCCGGGCCGCCCGCGAGTGGCGGGCCTGTCTGGCCACCTTCCCCGCCGAGGCCGAACACCGGGCCCGCGGCACCGTCCCCGCCCTCGGGCTGAGCCTCGCGGACACCATGCGGCTTCGCCGCCACGGCAGCTGCCTCTATCCGTTCATGAACATACTGGAACGGGTCCACGGCACCGACGCCCCCGCCGCCCTGCACGCGGAGCCCGCGCTGCACCGGCTGCGCGCCAACACGGCCGACGCGGCCACCCTGATCAACGACCTCTACTCCCTGGAGCGGGAGGAACGCCAGAGCGCGGCCGCCTTCAACACCGTCCTCACCCTGCAACGGGTCCGCGGCTGCACCCGCAGCCGTGCCGTCCGCGCGGTGCGCACCCGGGTCTCACGGCTGTGGCAGGAGAACGAGGAGCTCCGCCGCGAACTGCGCCGCCGCCACCCGGCGGGGCGCTGGTACCTGGACGGCACCCGGGAGCTGGTCGCGGGAGTCCAGGCCTGGACCAGCACCAGCGACCGCTACCTGGTGCCGGACGCACAGCCGCGCTGAGCGCCCGCCGCGCGCTACGGGCGGCCCGTTTGCCGACGGCTGCTACTTGCGGTCGCCCAGCGCGAACAGCAGCAGGACGAAGCCGGCGAACAGGTGGGTGGCGAAGATGTAGATGCCCGCGCGGATCAGCATCGCCTTGCGGCGGCGCTTCTCCTCGCTCGTACTGTCACTGGCACTGTCGCTCATGGTGCGGCTCTCCTCGGGTCGGCCGGTCGGGTCGGGCGCGGGTGCGGACTGCGGACTCAGCGGGCTGCCCGACCGCCGGTCGCGCGCAGCTCGGTGAGCAGCGCGCCCTGGTCGGTGATCAGCTCGGTGAGGATCCGGCGCGCCGCGCGCAGCAGCTCGGCGACGTCCGGGGTGCTGAGCGCGTACACCACCGTGTTGCCCTCGCGGGTGGCCGTGACCAGCTGGGTGCGGCGCAGCACCGCGAGCTGCTGGGAGAGGTTGGACGGCTCGACCTCGATCTCCGCCAGCAGCTCGCGCACCGGTCGGGGTCCGTCCTGGAGCAGCTCCAGCACCCGGATCCGCACCGGGTGCCCGAGAGTGCGGAAGAACTCGGCCTTGGCCTGGTACAGCGGGACCGGCATAGTCCGCTCCCTCCTCGGATCCTGCTCGGTGGTCGTCCGACCGGGCGGGGTCCACGCCGCGGCCGGTAGGCATCATCGCGACAGATGAAGATTTCTTCAAGTCGTCACAGCGGGAGGTGACCCGCCCCACACCGCCGAGGATCTCGACACAGACCGGGGCCGAGCCCGGGATGCTGCCAACTCCCGGGCTCGGCAGTCATAGTGACGAGACGTCAGCAACGCACCGGCAGATCCAGGGTCACCGGGGCCGGTCCTCGGAAGCCCCCCTCGACGGCAAAGGCGGCGTGCACGACCGACCCGCACGGGACGGTGGCGGCGATGCCGTTCACCCGGACCGTACTGACGGCGAAAACGGTGCGCCCGGACACCGCGCCGAGCGAGTCACCGCCGACGACCTCGGCCGACAGCCGGGTGGCCAGCTCCTGCGGCGCCGGCGGCCACGGCGTCCCCGGCGAGGGCGGCCCGGCCAGCCCGATCTGGCCGTACAGCACGACGCCGTCGCCGGTCACATCGGCGCACACCTTGGTGGACAGCCCGGCCTGCAGCCCGGACCAGCCGCAGGTCGTGACCGTGGCAGTGGCGGCCTGCGGCGTGGCGGCGAGCGCGGACACGGGCGTCGCGAGCAGCGTGACGGCGCCGGCCGCGCCCGCCGCGATACGCATGATGCGGTTCATGGACTCCCCCTTCGGAGGGTGTGAGGAAACGAGTCAAGGACAGGTGATGTGGCACATGTGATATTTCATATGCGCCATGACCAAAACTTTGCCATGTGATTCCAACCCCCTGATCCCGGTTCCCCCTTCGAACCAGCGACGCGACCGAAAGCAGACCTTCGATGACGCGTTCCCGCGCGAACGGGCGAACGCCCGCACCACCCCGGGCGTCGCCGCGTTAAACCCGGGGTGAACCGACTCCGCACCACCGTCGCGGCCTTGCTCGCGCTCCTCACCCCCGCCGCGCTCGTGGGTTTCGCCCCGGCACCCGCGCCGCTGCTCGGCGCCGAGATCCGCCGGATCTCCACCGAGGAACGCGTCCTCGCCCTCACCTTCAACGCCACCTGGAACGAAACCGGGCTGGACACCGTCCTCGCCGTGCTGCGCGACCGCGACGCCTCGGCCGTCTTCTTCCCCACCGGCGACTTCGCCGACCGCCACCCCGACGCCGTCCGCGCCATCGCCGCCGCCGGCCACGGCCTGGGCAACCATTCCTACAGCCATCCGGACTTCACGGCCCTCACCCCCGACCAGGCCCGTGCCGAGGTGCGCCGAGCCGACACCGCCATCCGCCGCGCCGGCGGCGCCGACCCCCTGCCGTTCTTCCGCTTCCCCTACAGCGCGACCACCCCGCAGGCCGTCGCGACCGTCAACGGGCTCGGCTACGCGGATCTGGAGTACACCGCCGACACCAACGGCTACCTCGGCCCCGGGCACGGCATGACCGCCGACCGTGCCGTCGATCGAGCCCTCGCCGCCCTCACCCCGGGCGCCGTCCTCCAGCTCCACGTCGGCGCCACCGACGAAGGCGGCCCGGACACCTGCCTCGACGCCGAAGCCCTCCCCCGCATCATCGACGCCGCCCGCGCCCGCGGCTACCGCCTCATCGACCTGCGCACACTGCTCACCCACTAGCCGGCCCGGGCCTACCCGACCGTCGGCGGAGCAGGACCGGGGCACAGTCCGACTCCTCCGTTCGGCAGCGGCTCCGCGTCTTCTGCCGCCACCGTCGACCGGCGTCGCCATGGTGCTGACGCTCACCCCGGGGTGAGCGGCGAGGCGCGGATCGCCGCCCGAATCAGCGCAGCTCGTCCCTCAGTGCGTCCACACGGGTGACGGCGGCCGCGAAGGCCGCGCGGTCGAGGCGGCCGGTATCGAGGGCGGCGGCCAGGGCGGCGGTGGCGTCCTCGGCCTGCTGCGGGTCGCGGGCCGAGCAGAGCAGCAGGTCCATGCCGGCCGAGGCGGCGGCGACGGCCCGGGTACCGGTGTCGCGGTAGGGGGTGAGGGCGTCGGCTTCGAGGGCGTCGGTGATGGTGACGCCGTCGAAGCCGAGGTGGTCACGGAGCTCGCCCTGGATGACGGTGGGCGAGAAACCGGCCGGACGGTCGGGGTCGAGGGCGGGGTAGATCGCCCAGGAAGCCATCACCAGGCGCACGCCCGCCGCGATGGCGGCTTGGTACGGGGCTTCGCCGCGGGTCCGGAGCTGGGGCAGGGGGACGGGGAGGGTGACCGGGCGGGCGTCGGTGTTCTCGTCGCGGGCGGCCGAGCCCAGACCCGGGAAGTGCTTGGCGGTGGCGGCGACGCCGAGGCCCTGCTGGGCGGTGAGGAAGGCACGGCCCAACTCGCCCACCCGGGAGGGGTCCTGGCCGTAGGAGCGCTCGAAGTGGTCGATGAAGTTGTCCGGGGTGTCGTAGACGTCGAGCACCGGGGCGAGGTTGACGTTCAGCCCGGCGTCGCTGAGCGTCGTGGCGGCGCCGGTGCCGGCGTCCAGGGCGGCGGCGAGCGGATCCGGAGCCGTTCCGGTGCGGCGGGCGGAGAGTTCGGGCGCGCCGGGCAGGCGGCGGACCTTGCCGCCCTCCTGGTCGGTCATCAGCAGCAGCGGCCGCGGGTGCGGCGCCTCGGCCGATGCCTGCTTCAACTGGGCGACAGCCTCGGCGAGTTGCGACGTGCTGGTGATGTTCTCGCCGAACAGGATCACCCCGGCGGCCAGGCCATCGCGGAGGGTCTGGAGCACCCCGGGCGGCGGTGTCGGGCCCGGGTAGGAGAGCACGATCCGACGCCCGGCGAGCTGACGGGAGTCCTGGTCATGGCCGATCACCGTTGCGGTCCTTTCCGTGGGAAGCCCACCGCCACGCGTCGTCGACCCGGCCGGGACGGGCCCGAGCGCGGCCCCCAGCACCAGCAGTACCGACCCGAGCCGGGCAACACGCCGGAACAGGGCCATCACGCCTCCAGGGTGAGCAGCGGCATCCGGTCCGTCAGCGTACCCAGGGATCGGCGGTCCGGCAGCCCGGGAGAACGTCGTGACCGCCCGCGCTGGCAGCACAGGGTGATCGCATCTTCGATCGGCTGGAAATCCAGGTGCTGGCGCCGGGCCACCCCTGGGCCCCAGGTACGGCTCCGGGTCAACGGCGAGGACGTCGTCGACCCCCTGCTGGAGTTCACCTTCGAGGCCGAGCGGTACGAGGCGGAACTGGCCCGGATCGAGGCCGACCCCTGGTGGCGTCCGCAGGGCTGAACGGCGGATATGTCAGTGCCGTCGGCGATGTTCTCGCCGTGACCACTCCGTCCGGCGGCGTTCCGTGCGCCACGTCAAGCGAAGATCTCGCCGGGCCAGTGGCCCTGGAAGCCCGGCTGTCCCGCGCGCCGGACCAGCTCCCCCAGTGCTGCCACGCCTTCCTCGATCTCGCCCGGCGAGCGCGCCGCGTAACCGAGGACCAGGCCCGGCGGGTACGGGAGGCGGGCGTGCCAGGACAGTGGCTGCACCTTCACGCCTGCCGCCAGCGCCGCTGTGGCCAACTCGGTGTCGCTGCAACCGAGTTCCTCCGGCAGGGTGAGCATCAGGTGCAGGCCGGCCGCCGCGCCGTGCACGGTGGCGGCGGGGAGGTGGGTGCGGATGGCGTCGATCATCGCGTCCCGGCGGCGACGGTGGCGGCGGCGCAGCAGCCGTAGGTGGCGGTCGAGTTCGCCGGATTCCATCAGCCGCGCCAGGACCAGCTGGGGCAGCACCGGGTTTCCGAGGTCGGCGAAGCGCTTGGCGTCCAGGACGGCGTCGCGCAGGCGCGGGGGCACCAGCAGCCAGCCGGTGCGCAGGGCGGGGGCGAGCAGTTTGGAGATGCTGCCGGCGTAGCAGACCCGGTCCGGCAGGGCGGCCCGGAGGGCGGGGACGGGCGGGCGGTCGTAGCGGTGTTCGGCGTCGTAGTCGTCCTCGATGACGAGGCCGCCTTCGCCTGCCCAGCCGAGGAGTTCGCGGCGCCGTTCGCCGCCGAGGACGACGCCGGTGGGGTACTGGTGGGCGGGGGTGAGCAGGACGGCCGGGGCGCCGGTGGCGCGCAGGGCGTCGACCCGGATGCCCTCGGCGTCGACGGGGACGGGTGGGGTGGCGGCGAGCCAGTGGGCGAGGTGCTGGCGGGCGCCGAGCGAGCCCGGGTCCTCGACCGCGACCGCGGTGATGCCCGACTGTCCGAGGGCGCGGCCGAGCAGGGCGAGGGCCTGGGCGGTCCCGGCGACGACGAGCACCTCCTCGGGGTCGGCCCGGATGCCCCGGTTGCGGGCGAGCCAGTGGGCGACGGCCTCGCGCAGGGCGGGGGCGCCGCGTACGTCGCCGTAGCCGAGGTCGTGGGCGGCGAGTTGGTCGAGGACGGCCCGCTCGGCGCGCAGCCAGGCGGCGCGCGGGAATGCGGCGAGGTCCGGCACGCCGGGGGTGAGGTCGATCCGGGCGGGGGCGACGCGCAGGTGGTCGAAGACCTCGGGGCCGGGGTCCTCGCGGAAGAGGGCGGGTGCCGGGCGGGGCCGGGGCGGGGCGGCGGCGGGGGTCGGGCCCGTGACCACCACCGTGCCGCCCCTGCCCCGGCCGGCGACCTGCCCGGCCTCGGCCAGTCGGCGGTAGGCGTCGGTCACCACCCCTCGGGAGACGCCGAGTTCGGCGGCGAGCACCCGGCTGGCGGGCAGTCGGCTACCTGCCGGGAGGCGTCCGTCGGCGACGGCGTCACGCAGCCGCCGGGCGAGCCAGTCGGTGAGGCCGCCGGGCGGGGCGTCGGCGGCGTCGAGCTGGAGGAAGTCGGCGCCGAGCTCTTTGGACCTGTCGACTGCCTCGTCTTTGGACCTGTTCACCGGTCCATAGTGGCGCGAGGGTTGGGCCATGACCACTGGAACGAACACCCACCGAACGAGCGCCCACCCCGGCCCCTACGTCCACGGCTACTCGCAGATCGAGGCGCAGCGCCTCGGCGACCAGGCCGACACCCTCGCCGAGCTGCTGCACGCGGGCACGTCGTACCCGGCGGGCAGCCGGGTGTTGGAGGCGGGCTGCGGGGTGGGGGCGCAGACGGTGCACCTGCTGGCCGCCAGCCCCGGGGTGCTGCTGACGGCGGCGGACCTCTCGGCGGACTCGCTGGCCCGGGCCCGGTCCCGGGTGGCGGCCCAAGCGCCCGCCGCGCAGGTCACCTGGCACCACGGCGACCTGCACCGACTGCCCTTCCCCGACGGAGCGTTCGACCACGTCTTCCTGTGCTTCGTCCTGGAGCACCTGCCCGACCCGGCGGCCGGCCTGGCGGCGCTGCGCCGGGTGCTGCGGCCGGGCGGGACGATCACGGTGATCGAGGGCGACCACGGCTCGGCCTTCTTCCACCCGGAGAGCCCGGCGGCCCGCCGTACGGTCGACCATCTGGTCCGACTCCAGGCCGGGGCGGGCGGCGACGCGCTGATCGGGCGCCGGCTGTACCCGCTGCTGACGGCCGCCGGGTTCGCCGAGGTGACGGTCCGCCCGCGGACGGTCTCCGCGGACGGTAGTCGCCCGGCGCTGGCGGAGGACTTCACCCTGCGGACCTTCGTCGCGATGGTGGAGGCCGTCCGGTCGGAGGCGCTGGCCGCCGGGCTGACCACCCCGGAGGCCTTCGACCACGGCATCGCGGAGCTGCGCCGCGCGGCCGAACCGGGCGGGACGTTTCACTACACCTTCTTCAAGGCGGTGGCGGTCAACCCGTAGCCGGATCGGTCGGCGGGGTCGGCCCGTGTCACAGGAGGCCGAGTTCCGCCAGCCGATCCGTGATCACGTCCATACAGGCGGGGATGCCGGGCACCGGTTCCGGTGACGCGTCGCGGATCGCCTTGATCGCGTGCACATTGCGCGAGGCGGTGAGGTGCTCGTCCACCGTGCGCCGGGTCTCGGCGGGCAGGGCCTGCCAGATCGGGTCGTCCATGGCCGCCGTCCAAGGGGAGGGCGGCCGGGCCCGTCGAACGATTGACGGACGGTCAGCCCGAACTGTCCCCGAGGTCGGCCAGCAGCGCGCGCATGGCGTCGACCAGGGCGGCCCTGCGACCGTCGTCCAGGCCGGCCAGCATGCGGTGCTCGTTGGCGACGTGGTCGGGCAGGGCGCGGTCGATCAGGGCGTGGCCCTCGGGGGTGAGCTCGACGTCGCGGCTGCGGCCGTCCTGGTCGCTGCGGGTCCGGGTGACCAGGCCGCGGGCCTCCAGGCGGTCCAGGCGCTGGGTGATGGCGCCGGAGGTGACCATGGCGGACTGCATCAGGCCGGTGGGGGTGAGGCGGTAGGGCGGTCCGCTGCGCTTGAGGGTGGCGAGGACGTCGAAGGAGGCCGCGTCCAGGCCGTGCTCGGCGAAGGTGCGGTTGAGCTCCGCGTCCACCACGCGGTAGAGGCGCTTGAGCCGGCCGAACACCTCCATCGGGGAGACGTCCAGGTCAGGCCGTTCGGCGGCCCATTGCGCGACGACGCGGTCCAGATGATCTGCCACGGATTCAGGGTAGGGGATGCCCGTGAAATTCCTCAGCAGTGAGGTAACTGTGAGGCACGTCACCGGCGGAACCCGATGGAGAATGTCTTAGCGCTGAGATACATTGGCTTAGTGCTAAGAAATCGCCTCGCCATCGTGCTGGTGACGGCCCTGGCCCCCGCCATCTGGGGGACGACCTACCTCGTCACCACCGAAATGCTCCCGCCCCACCGCCCGCTGCTGGCCGCCGTCATCCGCTGCCTGCCCGCCGGACTGCTGCTGATCGCCCTCACCCGCACCCTGCCCAAGGGCGACTGGTGGTGGCGAGCGCTGATCCTCGGCGCTCTGAACATCGGCGGCTTCCAGGCCCTGCTGTTCATCGCCGCCTACCGCCTGCCCGGCGGCATCGCGGCCACCGTCGGCGCCGTCCAACCGCTGATCACCGCCGCACTCTCGGCCGCGCTGCTCGGCGACCGGCTCACCCTGCGCACCGTGCTGTCCGGCATCGCCGGCGTGGCGGGCGTCAGCCTGCTGGTGCTGCGCGCCAACGCCCGACTGGACGCGATCGGCGTGGTCGCCGCGCTCGGCGGCGCGGTGGTGATGGCCTTCGGCGTCGTCCTCTCCAAGCGCTGGGTCTCCCCCGCGCCGCTGCTCGCCACCACCGGCTGGCAGCTCACCGCCGGCGGCCTGCTGCTGGTGCCGGTCACCCTGCTGACCGAGGGCGCCCCACCCACCCACTACACCTCCGACAACGTGCTCGGCTACGCCTACCTCTGCCTGATCGGCGCGGCCCTCACCTACGCGATGTGGTTCCGGGGACTGCGCGCCCTGCCGCCGACCTCGCTCTCCTTCCTCTCCCTGCTCAGCCCGGTGGTCGCCACCGTGACCGGCTGGCTGGCGCTCGACCAGGACCTCAGCCCGCTGCAGGCGCTCGGCGCGGTCGTCGTGCTCGGCTCGCTGATCGTCGCCCAGACCCAGCGGCCCCGCCCCACCGCCGCGGCCCCTGCCACGCAGCAGACGCTCAGCACGCCGCCGGTACGCGAGACGGCCTGACCCCGCGCCCCCTGAAGATCTCGTAGTTCCGTCCACGCTCCGCCCACGTTCCATCCAAGGAGAAACCTTCATGCGCATCACCGTGTTCGGCGCCACCGGCAACGTCGGCAGCCGCGTCGTGGCCGAGGCGCTCGCCCGCGGCCACGAGGTCACCGCCGTCGTACGGGACCCGGCCAAGCCGCACGCCCTGCCGTCCACCGTCGCCCTCGCGGTCGGCGACGCCCGGGTCCCCGGGGACGTCGCCCGGCTCACCGCCGGGCAGGACCTGGTGATCACCGCCACCCGGCCCGCGCCCGGCAGCGAGCCCGAGCTGGTCGCCGCCACCCGGGGCCTGCTGGACGGCCTGGCCGGTACGGGCGTGCGCCTGATCGCGGTCGGCGGCGCGGGCAGCCTGACCGTCCCCGGCACCGACGGCACCGTCCTGGTGGAGTCCCCCGGCTTCCCCGACGAGATCCGCCCGATCGCGCTGGCCTGCGGGGAGCAGCTGGACCTCTACCGCGCGGCCGAGAAGGTCGACTGGACCTACCTGAGCCCGGCCGCCCTGCTCGAACCCGGCGTGCGCACCGGCCGCTTCCGGCTCGGCCGGGACGAGCTGCTGGTCGACCCCGAGGGCAACTCGGCGATCTCCATGGAGGACCTCGCCGTCGCGCTGCTCGACGAGGCCGAGAACCCCGCCCACCGGCGCGCCCGCTTCACCGCCGGGTACTGAGACACCGCGCGCCGGGAACACCGTGACTGCTGGATGCACCCCCGACGGGGGTGCATCCAGCACCACCCCGAAGACGGTGTCCAGCCTCATCGCGCGTCAGGTGCGGCTTCGGACAGGATCTTTCCCGTGAACACCACCGCAACCCGCACCCGCCGCGCGGCCGTCGCCGTCGCCACCGCAGTCCTCGCCGGCCTCGCCCTGCCCACCGCGGCGAACGCCGACTCCGGCCGCAACGCCGGCGAGGCCGAGCCCGTGCCCGCCCGCTACGCCCGCCAGGTGCTCGACTGGCAGCCCTGCGCGGGGCAGCCGGCGCTCGAGTGCGCCACCATGGCCGCACCACGCGACTGGCACCACCCCGGTGTCGGGGCCGACCTCTCCATCGCCGTCTCCCGGCACCGGGCCGCCGACCCGGCGCACCGGAAGGGGACGCTGATGGAGGCGGCCGGCGGCCCGGGCGGGCAGGGCCTGCTGCGGCCGATGGACCTGGCCCAAGGCGCCCCCGCGGTGGCCGCCGCGTACGACATCGTCAGCTTCGACCAGCGCGGCGTCGGCCGCAGCACCCACGCCCAGTGTCAGAGCCCGGAGGACTTCCAGGAGTTCCTGGCCGGGGACTACCGCGACCAGTCCCCCGAAGCTATCGACCGGGTCATCGCCAACTCGCGAAAGCTGGTCGCGAGTTGCGAGGAGCACAGCGGGGACTTGCTGCCCTACCTGACCACCGAGCAGACCGTCCGCGACATGGACCTGTACCGCTCGCTGCTCGGCGAGAAGAAGATCAGCTACTACGGCGTCTCCTACGCGACCATGATCGGCGCCTACTACGGGACGCTCTTCCCGCACCGGGTCGAACGGATGGTGCTGGACAGCAACATCGGCTTCGAGGGCAGCTGGGAGCACTTCGAGACGGGCCAGCCGATGAGCTTCCAGCGCCGGTTCGAAGAGGACTTCCTGCCCTGGATGGCGGCCCGGGACGCCACTTACCACTGGGGTTCGACCCCGGGGGAGGTCAAGGCGCACTGGGAGCAGCGCCGCGCCGCCCTGCACGACCGGCCCATCACCGACGGCTCGCTGACGCTCGGCCCGAACCAGCTGGACAACGGCACGATCAACGCGATCTACAGCGAGAAGGCCTTCCCGGTCCTCGCCCGCGCCCTGACCGCCCTGGACGACTGGCAGAGCGCCGATCCCGCCGCCAAGCAGACGGCCCGCCAGCTGTTCGGCCAGTACCTGAGTCCGGAGTTCCTCGCCGAGTACTTCTCGGTCACCTGTGGCGACACCCCGTGGACCAGGGACCTGGACACCTGGATCGAGCGCGGCGCGGAGAACACCGCCCGGTACCCGCTGCTCGGCGCCCGTACGCTGGCCTTCAGCGCGGTCTGCGCGTCCTGGCCGACCGACCCGGCGCCGAAGGTCAAGGTCACCGGCGCCCACCTGCCGCCGGTGCTGATGCTCAACTCGCTGCACGACCCGGCCACGTACTACGAGGCGGCGCTCGGCGCCCACCGCGCGCTGCGCGGCTCGAAGCTGGTCACCGTCACCGGGAACGGCAACCACGGCCAGTACCCGGGGTCCGACCCCTGCGTCACGAACACCGTCGAGCGCTACCTGCTGGACGGCCAGGCGCCCGAGCACGACCTCACCTGCCCGGTCCCGCAAGCGGGTTGATCCGTCGAGCGCTCAACTCCGGGAGCCTGCCCGGAGCTTGGTCCGAAGCCAGGCGGCGGCGACGGCCAGCCCGGCGAAACCGCCGACGGCCAGCTTGATCCCGGCCTTGGCGACGATCCAGCCGACTCCGGGAACGGCCCAGCCCAGCCAGTGGAACATCGCCAGCAGCACCCCGCAGCCGCAGACGGCGGCCAGCACGGTGGCTCCCACGGCGGCGGCCCGCGACAACTCGCGCGGGCCGTCGCAGGCCGTGACGTCCGAAGTGGCGGCCCCGGCAGCGCCGTTGACCGACTCACCCGCCATGCCGCCGTTGACCATGTCGTTCGCACCCCCATCACCCATGCGGCCGATGATACGTCCTCGGGCCGCAGGGCACAGGCCCCGGACAGTGAGCGCGGACACCGGGTTCGGAGCGTAGGGTCCGGAGCGCAGGGCCCGGAGCTCGGGCCTTCGGAACGAGGCGGAACTCAGCGGAAGGAGTGGTGGGTGTCCCCGAGGTGCTCGCCGGTCTCGTCGTCCGGGAAGCTGACGGCCATGGTGACCCGGTACTCGTGGACGTCGTCGCGGTGCCCCGGCACCCGGGCCCAGGCCAGCGAGTGCACCTCGGCATCCGGAGCCTGGCGGCACCAGGCGGCCGCCTCCTCCAGAGCGCGGGCGGCCGAACGGCCGGTGCACACCACCGCGGTGTAGGCGGCGACCGCGACGTCCCCGCCGGCGGTACGGCCGGACCGCGACACCGCCCGGACGACGGCGGCGGCCTGGGTCAGGTCACGGGCCAGGTCGTCCACCACCCGAGGGGGCGCCGGCAGGACGACGGCTCCCCCGGCGACGGTCTCCGGCAGGTTCGCACTCACGACTTCGGCCTCCATCCGCATGGTCACGCGGCACAGCATGCCGGACAGGATTTCCTGGCATGCCCACTTTCACCTGAACGTCATCCTTCCAGGGCCGAGTTAGGGACGCCCCCTGGTGCCGATCGGTCCGTCCTGCTAGGGGTCGCCGGGTCCGGCGCCGAACATCACGGCAGGTCAGAGTGGTCGGCCGCGGGCGCCGCCGGGGAGCCCGACATGACGCCCACGCACCACCCCCGCGCTTCGAACGCCGCCCCGACCGCCGGGGCGCCCGGACCCCAATGGTCGGGCCTCCGGTCAACTCGCCTCAGCCGCACGGCAGATCAGTCGTGCGGCGATATCCGACACGAAGGTTCGAACCCGATCGACCCTCGCTGAGGTGCCACGTTCACCCCTCGGTGAACGCCGGTCCGCCACCCGGCCATCCTGTTCCTGTCAGATCGTCGTGATACTAATCGTCGCGGCGACGGGTGCCGTCGGCCGGCGGGCGGGCACGATGACGATGGCTCAGCCGTTCCGGGATGGTCCGGACGGCGACGGGGAGGGGCAGCAGATGGTGGCGAGGTTCGGCAGCGCCCAGGGAGGGCGGAAGGTACGGCTCGGCAAGCGGGTCACGGGGACGGCGGCGGCGCTCGCCGCGCTGGCCGCGCTGACCGGCTCTCAGGTGTCGGGCCTCGGGCTCGCCCCGGCCGCCGCAGACCCCAACCCGGCGCAGGGCAGCACCACCGCGCAGGGCACCGACGGGTTCGGCGCCCCCACCTCCCCGATCGGCGACCCGACCGCCGCCGCCCCCGGCAACGGCCGCCCGGTCGACGGCGGTGGCACCGTCCAACTGCCCCAGCCGCCCGGCGCGCTGTCCGGCCTGCCCTCGGCCGGCCCGTTCACGGCCACCGGGGCCTCGCTGCCCGCCACCGTCCTCGCCGCCTACCAGCAGGCGGAGGCCTCGCTCGCGCAGCGCACGCCCGGCTGCCACCTGCCGTGGCAGCTGCTGGCGGCGATCGGCCAGGTCGAGTCCGGCCAGGCCAACGGCGGCCAGGTGGATGCGGCGGGCACCACCCTGACGCCGATCCTCGGCCCGGCGCTGGACGGCAACGGCTTCGCCGCGATACCCGACACCGACGGCGGTCGCTACGACGGCGACTCACGCTGGGACCGCGCCGTCGGCCCGATGCAGTTCATCCCGTCCACCTGGGCCTCCTGGGGCGTGGACGCCAACGGCGACGGCAAGGCCGACCCGAACAACATCTTCGACGCCGCCGAGACCGCAGCCCGCTACCTGTGCGCCGGCGGCCGCGACCTGTCCGACCCGGCCCAGCTCGACCGGGCGATCCTCAGCTACAACGACTCCACCGAGTACCTGCGGACGGTCCGCAACTGGATGGCCCACTACGGCAGCGGCCTGGTGACCACCGTCCCGGACCGCCCCGGCAGTTCGACCGTGCCGGACACGCTGCCCACGCCGTACCTCCCGCCGACCGACACCAGGGGCGGCGGCACCACCGGCGGCAGCACGACGGGTACCGGCACCACCACGAGCCCGACGCCGAGCGCCCAGCCGACCACGCCCGCCCCCGGGCCGCAGCCGACCACACCTGCGGTGACGCCGACTCAGACGACATCCCCGCAGCCGACCACCACCCCGACGCCCAGCGGCTCACCGTCGCCCTCCGCGAGCACCTCGGCCACCCCGACCGGCACCCCGTCCCCGACGGCCACCCCCACGGGTACGCCGACCGGCACCCCGACGGGTACGCCCACCTCCTGCCCGAGCCCGACGGCCACCGCGACGCCGGCCGGCACCGCCACGCCGACCGGCACCCCGTCCCCGACGGCGACCCCGAGCGGTACGCCGACCGGCACGCCCACGGCCACGCCGTCCGGCTCGCCCACCACCCCAGGCTGCCCGACCCCCACGCCGACCGGCACCCCGAGCACCACTCCGAGCGGAGCCCCGAGCACCACCCCGTCCGCCGGGCCGAGCAGCACGCCGAGCGCCTCGCTCTCGCCCTCGGCGGCCCCGACGAAGCGCTAACGCGGCCCGTCGGACCACCCCCGGGGGGGGGGGGGGGGCCCCCCCCCCCCGGGCCCCCCCCCCGGGGCCCCCCCCCCGCGCCCCCGGGGGCGGGGGGGGCCCCCCCACCCCCCCCCCCCCCCGCCCCCCCCCCGGCCCCCCGCGCCCCCCCCCGCGGCCCCCCCCCCCGCGCCCCCCGCCCCCCGCCCCCCCCCCCCCCCCCCCCCCCCGGGCCCCCCCCCCCCCCCCCCCCCGCGCCGTTTCCCGACCGGCCGTCTCCCGGTGTCCGGGCGGCACCCCTACTCCCCCGCCGGCCGCCCCGCCCGGTGCTCCCGCCAGCGGCCGAGCATGCCGTGCAGCTCGTCGATCATGAACTCGAAGAAGGCCGCGCTCTCCGCCAGCCGCTCCCCCGCGACCGTGCCCGCGCCGACGGTAGCCTCGCCCTCCTTCAGCACCCGGATCCAGCGCAGCAGGATCTCGTCCCGCCGGGTCAGGGACTCGAACCAGACGTCGTTGAGCACCCGGTAGCGGTCGCGCCGCGAGCCGGGTTCGCGCTCCTTGGCGACCAGGCCGACCTGGATCAGGTAGCGCATCGCGCCGGAGACGGCGGCCGGGCTGATCTGCAGGCGTTCGGAGAGTTCGGCGGAGGTCAGCACGCCGCTCTCCTCGGCCATCAGGCAGGAGAAGATCCGGGAGGGCATCCGGCCCATGCCCGCGACCACCAGCTCGGCCGCGAACCGCTCGACGAAGTCCGACACGGCCCGGTCGTCACACCCCTGCTCCGGCTCCCGTTCCACGGCCGTCCCCTTTCCAGTGATCATCCGCCCCCCCTGCTCGAACTTTAACGCCTTCCCAATATTCACGTTTTTCTGAAACTACGGTAGCTTCAGAAGCATGACCAAGGCCATCATCCTGTCCGGCCTGCGCAAGACCTTCGGCCGGACCACCGCGCTGGACGGCCTCGACCTCACCGTCGAGACCGGCGAGGTCCACGGCTTCCTGGGGCCCAACGGCGCCGGGAAGTCCACCACCGTACGTGTTCTCCTCGGCCTGCTGCGGGCGGACGGCGGCACCGCCCGGCTGCTCGGCAAGGACCCGTGGAGCAACGCCGTCGAGCTGCACCGCCGCCTCGCCTACGTCCCCGGGGACGTCGAGCTCTGGCCCAACCTCACCGGCGGCGAGGCCATCGACCTGCTCTCCCGACTGCGCGGCCGGCACGACCGGCGCCGCCGCGACGAGCTGATCGAGCGCTTCGACCTCGACCCGACCAAGAAGGGCCGCAGCTACTCCAAGGGCAACCGGCAGAAGGTCGCCATCGTCGCCGCGCTCGCCTCCGACGCCGAACTGCTGCTGCTGGACGAGCCGACCTCGGGCCTGGACCCACTGAAGGAGGTGGTCTTCCAGGACGTCGTCCGGCAGGCCAAGGAACAGGGCCGGACCGTCCTGCTCTCCAGCCACATCCTGGACGAGGTGGAGAAGCTCGGCGACCGGGTCAGCATCATCCGGCAGGGCCGCGTGGTGCAGACCGGCACCCTCGGCGAACTGCGCCACCTCACCCGCACCACCGTCGAGGCCGAGACCAGCCGCCCGGTGACCGGACTGGACGCCCTGGACGGCGTGCACGCCCTGCGCACCGACGGGCTGCGCGTCCACTTCGCCGTCGACGGCGCCCAACTCGACGCCGCGGTAAGGAAACTGAGCGAGGCCGGGCTGCGCAGCCTGGTCAGCCACCCGCCCACGCTGGAGGAGCTCATGCTGCGCCACTACGGCGACGAGCTGGCCGCCAACGGGCACCGCCTCGACGGCGAGGCCGCGCGATGACCACCACCGCCGCACCCACCGCCCGCCGCGCCCAACCGGGCCGCGCCGCGGAGCGCACCGCCCTGGCCGGTACCACCACCCTGCTGCGCTTCGCCGTGCGCCGGGACCGGGTCCGGCTGCCCGTCTGGGTGCTCGGCCTCGGGCTGCTCACCATCGCGACCGCCAACAGCGTCCACACCGTCTACCCCACGGCCGCCGACCGCGCCTCGATCGCCCACGGCTCCGACAACCCGGCCCTGCTCGCCATGACCGGCCCGGCCCACTACCTGACCGACTACACCTGGGGCGCCATGCTCGGTCACCGGATGCTCGGCCTGCTGGCCGTGCTCGCCGGTCTGATGAGCGTCCTGACCGTCACCCGGCACACCCGCGCGGAGGAGGAGAGCGGCCGCGCCGAACTGATCCGCTCCGCCGCCGTCGGCCGCCACGCCCAGCTCGCCGCGGCACTGGCCACCGCCGCCGTCGCCGACCTGGCGCTCGCACTGCTGCTCACCGTCGGCCTGCCCGGCCTCGGCGTCCCCGGCCTGACCACCGGCGGCGCGCTGCTCTACGGCGTCGCGACCGCCGTCGGCGGGCTGCTGTTCGCTGCGGTGGCCGCCGTCACCGTCCAGGTCACCGCGCACACCCGGACCGCCTCCGGGCTGGCCCTGTCCGTCCTCGGCGCCGCCTACGCGCTGCGCGCCGCCGGGGACGCCGCGGAGAACGGAGTCTCCTGGGCCTCCCCGATCGGCTGGCTGCAGCGCAGCTACCCCTTCGTCGACGACCGCTGGTGGCCACTGCTGCCCGCGCTCGCGCTGACCGCCGCCACCGCGGCCGCCGGGTTCCTGCTGAGCACCCGCCGCGACCACGGCGCCGGGCTGCGCGCCACCCGCCCAGGCCCGGCCACCGGCAGCCCGCTCCTGGGCACCCCGCTCGGCCTGGCGCTGCGCCTGCACCGCGGCCTGGTCGGCGGCTTCGCGGTCGCCCTGCTGCTGCTCGGTGCGATGTACGGCTCACTGCTCGGCGACGCCGACTCGATGCTCAAGGACGTCGACCAGATCAGGGAGGCGCTGGCCCGGCTCGGCGGCCGCACCCTCGCCGACTCCTTCGCCGCGCTGACGATGCTGGTCGTCGCGGTGGTGGGCGGGGTCTACGCCGTCCTCGCGACGCTGCGCCCGCGCGCCGAGGAGAGCGCCGGACGGGCCGTGCCGGTGCTGGCCACCGGGGTGTCGCGGTCCGGCTGGCTGGGTGGACACCTGGCGGCGGCGCTGCTGGGCTCCACCGCCGTGATGCTCGCCGCCGGCGTCGGGTACGGCCTGTCCGGGGCACTGTCCACCGGCGACGCGGGCGTGTTCCTGCGGCTGACCGGCGCGGCCCTGGCCTTCGCTCCCGCCCTGTGGGTGACGGTCGGTTTCGCCGCCGTCGTCTACGGCTGGCTGCCCAGGGCCATGCCGCTGGCCTGGATCGTCCCGGCCTACGCGTTCGTGATCGGCTACCTGGGCCCGCTGCTGAAGCTCCCCTCGGGCCTGGACCGGCTCTCCCCCTTCGGCCAGGTGCCCCGGCTTCCGGCGGCCGGGATGGACTGGACGCCGCTGGCCGTGCTCACCCTGGTCGCGGCCGCGCTGATCGCCCTGGCCCTGGCCGGGTTCCGGCGCCGGGACGTCGAGTGACGCCCCGGACGCCGGGACCGGACCGGCTCAGAGGTGCTTGACCAGCTCCGGCATCAGGTCCTGGAAGGTGCGTCCGTTGGCCGGCTGGCCGATCGCGGCCATCTGCCAACCGCCCGGCGTGCGCTGCACCTTGGCCATGATCTGCGCGGTGTACGGGCCGCCGCCGGTGAGGGTGTAACGGGCCAGCTCGACGCCGGTGGTCTCGTCCACCAGCCGACAGAAGGCCGCCTCGACCTCCTGGAAGGTCTGCCCGGTGAAGGAGTTGACGGTGAAGACGATCTGGTCGACCTCGGCCGCGATCCTGGTGAGGTCGACCGTGATCGACTCGTCGTCGGTCGCGTCGCCCGCGCCGCCGACCAGGTTGTCACCGCTGTGCCGGACCGAGCCGTCGTTGCTGGTGAGGTGCTGGAAGAAGACCACGTCCAGCGCCCGCCCCTGGGAGAACAGCACCGCCGAGGCGTCCAGGTCGATCTCCCGCCCGGCGGAGAGCAGCTTGGCCAGGAAGCCCTTGCGCTCCACGGCCTTCCAGCCCAGGCCCATCCGGACCAGGCTCAACTGCCCACCGCCCGGCTTCTCCAGGCTGATCTTCTGCCCCTTGGCCAGCGAAACGGTCATCGCGCCCTCCTCGTTCCTGCCGCCGTCCGTGCCGCGAATCTATCGCACCCCGGGGAAACCTCTGATCATCGGACGGCGCACTTCGAGGACCCCTACCCAGCAGTCCTCCGGCCCGCACTTCCGGTGGTACTCCGCACACTGAGGGATCCGTCGGTCGGACGTCCGGCGCAGCCGTGAAACGGGACCGAACGGGCCGACGGCGCACCCGTCTCGGCAGCGACGCCACAGCGGCCACCGGGCCGATCACCATGCGGTTCTCCATGCCCCACCGGCATGTTGACGCCCACTCGGGTTCGCGTACGGCCCCAGGTGGATCAGGCGTCGCCGTCCAGCAGGTGCTGGCGCACCTCCTGGAAACTCCAGGCCCCGCCGGCCGGCCGGGAGAACACCCACACCAGGTCGAACCGGTCCGGCCAGGTGCCCGGCACGCCGCTGCCGGACGCACCGAGCGCCTCGACGATCCGCGGGATCCGGGAGTGCTCCCAGCAGATCAGCACCGGCTGGGTACCGGCGAGCGCGGCGCCGGCCAGCTCGGACTCCTGGGACTCGGCGTACGTGGTGTCCACGGTGAGCCCGAGCTTGGCGGCCAGCGGCGTGACGGTCTGGCGCATCCGGTGCGCCCCCGCCATCGGCCCCTGGTCGGTGGCGGCGAAGATCCGGGCCGGGGTGCGCAGGCCGGTCGCGGGTGGGGCGAACAGGGTGGGCAGCGCCTTGGCGCGGTCCCAGCCGCGCTGGGTGAGCGACTTGCCGTCCTGCTTGCCGTTCTCGTCCAGGCCGGGCAGGGTGCCGTCGGGCTTCTCGCCGTGCCGGATGATCATCACGAAGGCCGCTCCGCCCGGATCACTGGCCTTGGCCACCGGACCGTTCTTGTCGGCCTTGTTCTTCTTCCCCGAGGAGGAGCAGCCCGCCAGCACCAGCGGGGCGGCCGTCAGCAGACCGCTGAGCAGCACGCGGCGGGAGGTCACGACCGTCACTCGGCGCCCCGCTCCAGCCGCACCAGCGCGTCGATCGCGACGGCCGCACCGCCGCCCGTGCCGCCGTCCTTGTGGCCGGGCTCGGCGCCGACCGTGCGGTGCACGCGCTCGGCGCGCACCGTGCGCAGGCCGTGGTCGGCGAGGTCGGCGAGGACGTCGTCCGGGGTGAACAGGACGGCCGGGTCCTGCGGTCCGCCGACGCCCTCGGTGAGGTTGCTCAGGTCGTGCCCGACCACCAGCAGGGTGCCGCCGGGGGCGAGCGCGTCGGCGGCGCGGCGCAGCGCGGTCCGGCGGTCCGCGGCGGGCAGTTGGAGGTAGGCGACCAGGACGAGGTCGTAGCCGGCGGCGGGGGCCTCAAAGCTTCGGGCGTCGCCGTGACGCCAGGTGAGGTGGTCGGCGACCTCGTCCGGCAGGTCGGCGGTGAGCCGTTCGGCGCGTTCCAGGACGACGGCGGAGAAGTCCAGGCCGGTCACCTCCCACCCCTGGGCGGCCAGCCAGATGGCGTTGCGGCCCTCGCCGGCGGCCAGGTCCAGGGCGTGACCGGGGGTGTGTCCGGTCAGTTCGCGGACCACCCACTGGTTGGGCGCGGCGCCCCAGACCAGTTCGCTCGCGGCGTAGCGGTCGTCCCAGCCCTGACTGTCCATGGCGCTCCTCCGTTCGACGGCCTGCTCGGTACCGGTCAACCTACCGGTCCACCACCCCGCGTCGCCCTGCGCGGGCCGGACGGTCCAGCGGGCGGACACAGTTGACGGCGGATACCGGCCCCGTCCAGTCCCGCCGGGGGTGCCGCACTCGGGCAGGCCGCTGGTCGCCGGTGTGGCCGCCGGAACGCGAGTGGCCCGCGCGGATCCCACGCGGGCCACTCGCCGTGCCCGGAGGATCAGCGCGGCACCGGGTCCGCCCGCCCCGTGCGGCGTTCCGGTCCCGGTCGTGCACGGTGCTGCAGGACAGGCATGTCCAGCGGCGGACGTTCAGTGGTTCGGGGCCGTCGCGGTGTCTGCAGGCGGAGCAGATCCGATCCCGATACCTCGGCCGAGGGCCACCCCCGACAATCCAGGCGCGATCATCCGATGATCACCTACCCGGATTCCCGGTGGACGGCGTGGTCGGAGGGGCTCCGAACCCTTTGTCAACCCTTGAGGTTGAGCGAGGGGAAGAGGTCCTCGAACGGCTGCGTGGTGACCGAGACGCTTCTGGCGAACGGATCGTCGAAGTCCCAGATCATGAACAGCAGGAAGGCGATCAGGGCGCTGAAGCAGGCCGCCAGGATCAACTCCCTTCGCGTGCGCCGGATCTGCAGCGCGAACAGCATGCCGATGGTCACCACGGCGCCGCCGATCAGACCGAACCAGACCACGGCCGGCATGCCCGGTCCGGCGTTCTGGCCGCGCTGGTTGCGGGCGTCGGAGGCCTGGCTGATCCGGTCCATGATCGGCTGGTAGGCCTGGGACTCCAGATCCGAGGCCGGCGGCCGGGTGGCCACGTCGTTCTGGAGCTTTTCCAGCAGCTCGGCGCCCTTGTCGGTGATCTCACCGTGCTTGGCCATGTGGTCCCACTCGACGTTGACCACGTACGTGACGTACGCGTCCACGTCGGCCCGGACCTGGTCGCGGAACTCGGCCGGGTAGACCACCGCCCGGTCGCTCACCTCCCGCAGCGACTGCGCCTCGCGGAACAGGTCGTCCTGAGCGGCGCCGCGCGCCTCCCAGACACCCGCGATGGCGAGACCGAGGACGATCGCGTAGACCACGCCGATCATCATCGTGATGTACTCGATGACGTCGGGCGTCTCGTCGACGTTCTTCTCGGTGCCCACCCGACGGTGCCTCAGCAGCACCACCGCCACGACGACGGCACAGGCCGCCGCCATGGCGATGGCCAGCACCACCCACTCGGACATGGGAACTCCCTTCTCTGGCTTGGATTGTGACGTGAACGGGGAACTCGGGAAGTCGGCCGACTCGGGGACCGGCGGCCGTGCGGTCGCGGGCCCAGGGGTGCCCGGGGGGTCCTGGGGGCCCGGGGGGCCTGAGGCGGGACGCCGTCAGGACTGGGAACGACCTCGGCCCTGGTTGCCACGACCCGGGCGCAGGGCTGCGGCCGCCAGCACGGCGGGGACGGTGACCAGCAACATCGTGGTGGTCGCCGGGGCGCTTTGATGGTGCCGCGCGACGGGCTGCGGCTGGGTCGGCCGGGCGTGGAACACCGGCGGCCGTGCCACCGGACTCGGGTGCACCGGGCTCGGCGGCGCGGCCGGCGGGGGCGGCTGGGGGGCGGGGGCGGCCGCGTGGGTGGGCGCGGGCGCCGCCGGGGGCGGTGCGGCCGGTGCGGCCGGTGCGGGGGCCGGGCGCGGCGGAGGCGTGGACGACGGGGGTGGGGTGGGCGCCGGGGTCGGGCTGGACAACGGCGGGGTCGGCGTGGGAGTCGGCGTCGGCGTGTGCGTCGGTGAAGGATTCGGGGTGGGCGTAGGCGTCGGGGTGGGCGTCGGAGTCGGGGTGGGCGTCGGAGTCGGGCTCGGGCAGGGGTGCGGGTGGTGATGGTGGTGGTGCCCGTCGTGGTCGCCGCGACCGTCCTGCTCGTCGTGGTCGCCCTGCTCGTCGCCCGGCCGCCCCGCTTGGTACCGGAGGTCGGTCGGCGCCGAGGGCGAGAACGGGGGTGCCACCGGGAACGGGCCGGCCTGGTGCGGGTGGCACGGGTGGTGCCCGTGCGGCGGCTTGGGCTCGTGGTGCAAGGCGCCGGGGGCGACGGTCACACCGACCTGAACGTCCACGTCCACTCCGACGTCCACGCTCCCGCCCGGGCCGACCGACACCGACACGTCCGTCTCACTGCACACGCAGGTGTCGACCACCAGACCGTGCGGGTGTCCGCCCGGTCGCTCGGCCCCGGAGGCGGCGGCGCCGCTGACCAGCGCGCACATCGCCACCACGCCGACCGCCGCGCCGACCAGTCGTACCCGCCGCGCGGGGGTAGCAGTCCCACCGCCGGGCAGCGGTATCCGTCGGAACTGCCGACGCTGCGGCATGGGCTCCACACACCTCTCGGGTCGACTGGGTGGACGGCACGGGCTCGGCTGATCAGCCACGACGAAACAGGCGGAAGCGGTCACGTCCGAATCGGGAAACCGATCGGGTACGACCAGGTACTTCCGAACACGATCAGGCGGACGGCCCGCCGCAGCGGGCGGGCCGTCCGCCATGAGGTCAAACGATCTTCACGTCGGCGGGTTACGGCCCGCACTCACCGTTCCTCGCGCTCAGTGGCGACGGTGCGCGATCTCGACGTTCTCCAGGACGCCGACCGCGTCCGGCACCAGGATCGCGCACGAGTAGTAGGCGCTGACCAGGTAGGAGATGATCGCCTTCTCGTCGATGCCCATGAAGCGGACCGACAGCGCGGGCTGGTACTCGTCCGGGAGGCCGGTCTGGTGGAGGCCGATGACGCCCTGGTTGTCCTCACCGGTACGGATCACCAGGATCGAGCTGGTGTTCTCCTTGGTGATCGGGATCTTGCTGCACGGCAGGATCGGCACACCGCGCCAGGCCGGCACCTGCTGCCCGCCGAGGTCGACATGGTGCGGGTAGATGCCCCGGGCGTTGAACTCGCGGCCGATCGCGGCGATGGTGCGCGGGTGGGCCAGCAGGTAGTCGGGGTCGCGGCGGCGGTTGAGCAGCTCGTCCAGGTCGTCCGGGGTGGGCGGGCCGGAGTGGGTCTGGATGCGCTGGTCGAAGTCGGCATTGTTGAGCAGACCGAACTCCGGGTTGTTGATCATCTCGTGCTCCTGGCGCTCGCGCAGGGCCTCGATGGTCAGTCGGAGCTGGTGCTCGATCTGGTTCATCGGCTGGTTGTACAGGTCCGCGACGCGGGTGTGGACCTTGAGGATGGTCTGGGCGACGCTCAGCTCGTACTCACGCGGCTTGAGCTCGTAGTCCACGAAGGCGCCGGGGAGTTCGTACTCTCCGTGGTGGCCGGCCGACATGGCGATCTCGGCCTCGCCGCGCTCGTTCTGGGCCTGCAGCGGCAGGGCCAGGAAGGACTCCAGGTGCTCCTGGAGGCTCGGCGCGTTGTCCCGGATGCGGGCGAAGTCGTCCCGGCTCAGGGTCAGCGCGACACCGGAGGTGGCGGACTTCGCGGTGTACTCCCAGACGGCGTCCGCGTTCAGCAGCGCGTCGTCGCCGAAGCGGTCGCCGTCACCGGCCACGCCGACCACGGTCTCGTCGCCGTACTTGCCGGTGCCGATCTTGTTGATCTTGCCGTGCGCGATCAGGAAGATCTTGTCGGCCGCCTCGCCCTGGGTGGTGAGGACCTCGCCGGGGCCGAAGTCGACCTGCTGGCAGCGGTCGGCGAGGGCGGTCAGCACGTCCTCGTCCTCGTAGCCGCGCAGCAGGGCGAGCTCGCCCAGCTCGGCCGGGATCACGCGGACCTGGGAGCCGGTCTTGATGAACTCCACCACGCCATTGCCGACGGTGTAGGTGAGCCGTCGGTTCACCCGGTACGCACCACCGTGAGCCTCGACCCACGGGAGCACCTTGAGCAGCCAGCGGGAGGTGATCTCCTGCATCTGCGGTGCGGACTTGGTCGTGGTGGCAAGGTTGCGGGCAGCCGCCGTCGCAAGGCTCTGCTGCCGGTCCTGCTGTGTCTCCGGGCTCGTGTCCACGGGCATCGGCAGGGGTCTCCATTCGTGTGGTCGGATCACGCGGCCAGGGCCGTACCGCACCTACCTGGACACGCAAACCATGACGGACCATCAGATCCGCTTACTGGTAGGGAAGTTGGTGGGGCGTCGGGAGAGCGCCGCCGTCTCGCGGCGGCCCATCCGGAACCCTAGATCACCAGAACCCGACCAGGCCCGTACGGCGACCGACTACCCCCCGATAGGGTGAATCTCCCCCCATCCACCCCGCAGCGCCCCACCGACCGCAGGAACATCCGGTCCCACCTGTGATCCCCGCGCCACCGAAGCCCTTCCCCCCTTGCCCGACCTCGCCGCCCACCCGCCCTCACCCGCTCGTCGACCGCGGCGTGGAGCCCGTACGGCATCAGCGCGCCGGGGAATTCGGCGGGGTCGTCGGGGCCGCTCGGCATCCATGGGTAGATGCGCCGATCCGCGCACCGCGGTCCGTCGGCGCGAAGGGCCCGCCAGGTGCCGGACGGGGGTGGCCGGCACCTGACGGGGGCACGGGGGGATGCGCAGAGGGGGGGTGCGCCGGGAGAGGTGGTTCGACTGGCGGTGGGTCAGGCGCAGGCGACCTGGGTGCCCGGGACGCCGATGATGCCCGAGGTGTTGGCCTCACCACTCTTGTACTCGTAGTACAGGTAGGAGTAGAAGTCGATCCTGGTCGCCGCGCCGCAGGCCGAGTCGGGGGCGATGGTGTACGTGATCGTGAAGGTGCTGCTGGCGCCGGGGGCGAGCGGCACGTTGTAGCGGGCGATACCGCCGTGGACGTTGTCGCTGCAGCCGTTGGCCTGGGTGCCGCAGGCCGTGGCGGTGAACTTGAGGTCCTTCTCCAGGCTGGTGTCGTAGGTCTGCTGGACGCTCTGGTAGACGAACTGGATCGGTGTGTCGTACGGGTTGGTGAGCGTCATGGTGAGCGTGAACTCACCGCCCCGCACGGTCGTCTGACGGTCGGAGACCGCTGTGACGGGCAGCGGGCTGTCGGCCCGGGCCGGCGCGGCGGAGAGGAGCAGACCGACGGCGACGGCCGGACACGCGGCCAACGCCGCCCGGCTCAGATGTGTTCTGCGCATGCCCAAGGAGCGTAGGCGGCGGTACCGCTTCGGTTGCCGTCCTCGGTCCGAAGCCGTACCGACGCAGGAGCGGCGAGCGGACGCCCGGGACCGGTCGAACGGCGAAAGGGCCCGGCGGACGGTCCGGGGGTCCTATGCTTCGCCCCTCACCCCGCCCTCAGGTCGGCGGCGGCAGGATGTCGCAGAGCGCGGCGAGCGCCGCCGGGTAGGCGTGGTCGGGTGGGGTGGCGTAGCCGACGACCAGGCCGTCCGTCGTCGGCATGGCCTCGGGGGTGACGGCCGGGTGGCGGTAGTCGGCGAGGCCGTCGAGGGCGAGGCCGCGGTAGGTGGCGGCCTTGAGCACCGAACGCTCGGTGCCCGGCTCCAGGCGCAGCACCGCGTGCAGGCCGGCCGCGATGCCGGAGACCTCGATGTGCGGGGCGTTCGCGGCGAGCGCGGCCACCAGCTGGTCCCGGCGGTCGCGGTAGCGGCGCCGCATCCGGCGGACGTGGCGGTCGTAGCCGCCGGAGTCGATGAACTCGGCGAGGGTCAGCTGGTCCAAGGCGCTGGCCCAGCCCTCGCGTTCGCCCTTGACCGCGAGCACCCGGTCGACCAGGTGGTCCGGCACGACCATCCAGCCGAGGCGCAGCGCGGGGCTGAGGCTCTTGCTGGTGCTGCCGAGGTAGAACACCCGCTCGGGATCGAGCCCCTGGACGGCGCCGACCGGTTGGCGGTCGTAGCGGAACTCGCCGTCGTAGTCGTCCTCCAGGACGAGCCCGCCGTGTCCGCGCGCCCAGTCGATGACGCCGGCGCGGCGGCCGGCGTGCAGCGGCCCGCCGGTCGGGAACTGGTGGGCGGGGGTGAGCAGGACCGTACGGACGTCCGGCCGGTGTGCCAACTCACCGACCCGGGCGCCGTGTTCGTCGATCGGCAGCGGAACGGCGGTGACCCCGGCGGCGGCCAGCAGCCCGCGGTGGAAGCCCAGCCCGTACGCCTCGACGGCCAGCGGCCCCTGTTCGGCGGGCGGCAGGGCGGGTGCCGCACCGTCGAAGAGCAGTCGCAGCGCGTGTGCGAAGCCGGAGCAGATGACGATCCGGTCGGGGTCGGTGCGCACCCCGCGGGCGCGGGCGAGGTAGTCGGCGAGGACGGTGCGCAGTTCGCGCCTGCCGTGCGGATCGCCGGGCCCGAAGGCCTCGTTGGGCGCGACGGTCAGGGCCCGGCGGGCGGCGGCCAGCCAGGCGGTCCGGGGGAACGAGGCGGCGTCGGGCTGGCCCTGGCGCAGGTCGTGCACCGGCCCGGGCCGCGCCGAGGGGCGGCGGGCCCGGGTGGACGGGACGGGCGCGGCGCGTTCGGCGACGGTGGTCCCGGAGCCCTGGCGGGCGGTCAGCCAGCCCTCGGCGACGAGCTCGGCGTAGGCCTCGGCGGCGGTGTTGCGGGCCAGGCCGAGGTCGGCGGCCAGGGTCCGGTAGGGCGGCAGCCGGGTGCCGGGCGCGAGTCTGCCGTTGCGGATCGCCTCGCGCAGCGCGGCCATCAGCGCGGCGCGGCGCCCGCCGGTGGCGGGCAGGTCGAGGTGCAGGTCGCTGCCGGTCGGGTGGGCCGGCTCGGTAGGGTGCGCGCCCGGCGTTTCCGTCATGCTTCCGCACCCTACCGGCCGCCCCTGCGTGCTCCGGCGGGCGGTCAGCCCTGGCGGTACTGGTTCGGCTGGCCGTAGTCGCCGTACGGGTTGGGCCGGCCGGGCTGGCCGTACGGGTTCGGCTGCTGGTACTGGCCG
Organism: Kitasatospora sp. NPDC018058; assembly: GCF_044327205.1. Lineage (NCBI taxonomy): Bacteria > Bacillati > Actinomycetota > Actinomycetes > Kitasatosporales > Streptomycetaceae > Kitasatospora > Kitasatospora sp. NPDC018058. Next base: position 81,016 of record NZ_JBIRFA010000020.1, read on the forward strand.
TACGGGTTCGGCTGGTTGGGCTGCCCGTAGGGGTTGGGCTGCTGGTACTGGCCGTAGGGGTTCGGCTGGCCGTAGCCACCGGGCAGGGCTTGGACCTGGGGGACGGGCTGCGGGGCGGGCTGGGCCGTGGCCTGCGGGGCGGGCTGCGGGAAGGCCTGCGGCGTGCCCTGCTGCGCGCCCGGACGGAAGAGCCCGTCGAAGGCCTGGTAGAGCCGCGGCCCGATCTCGCCCGGCGCGGTGAAGTGGACGAGCGAGTGGTCCGGCTTGCGTACGGTGGCGCGCAGCCCGCCCTCCGGGTCGATCTGCTGGTACTCGATGCCCCCGGTCCCGAGGATCCAGTCTCCCAGGCTGGTGCCCCGCTTCTCCCCCTTCTCCCCCTTCTCCCCCGTCTTCTCCGGCTCGACATGGAACGCGCCGTCCTCGAATCGCAGCGTGACGCTGCCGCCCGGCTCGGCCTGGACCCCCGCGATCTCGATCATGAGTGCGGAGGATAGCCGCCCGGCCGAGCCCGTTCCGCACCGGCTGCCGCTGCCGCTCCGGCGCGAGGGCGGGTCCGACGGTTCGCGCCCGGCGGGATTGTCGGACCCGCCCTACGGCACGACGGTCACGGGCCAACGCCCCGCCTTGACCAGCCGGACGGCCACCGAGCCGATCACCTTGTGCCCGGCCTGTTCGGAGACGCCGACCACGACGGCGTCGGCGCGCAGCTCGTCGGCGAGCTTGGCCAGGCCGGTGTACGGGTCACCGCGCATGGTCAGGAAGCGCCAGTCCACCTTCCACACCTCGCGGACCCGCTGCTCGGCCTCGCGCAGCGCGGCCAGCAGTCCGTCGGCGATCTCCTGGGTGGTCTCCTCCACCGCGGCCCCGGCCAGGGCGGTCGCGGCGCCGAGTATCGGCTGGATGTAGGCCACCGCGAGGACGGCCCCCTGGCGGCGGGCCAGTCCGGCGGCGTAGGCGGTGGCGCGCCAGGAGGAATCGGAGCCGTCCAGGCCCGCCAGGATCACCTTGGGCCCGTCGGTCCCCAGCTCGAAGCCGGCGGGCACGGCCGCCACCTCGTGGTCCTCGTCGCCGACGGCGCCGGTGTCGGCCGCATCACTCTCGTTGCTCATGGACGGAAGGCTATGCCCGCCACCGAGGGTGAGCGCAGGGGGCGCTCCGGTACGCCGGGGCGGGGTCCACCCCGCTCCCCGACCCGCAGAAGCCGATGGTCCTCGGCGGGCCGGGCGGCTGACCGGACGTCAGGCGGCGGATCGGGGCGGGATCGGCAGCGGGACGGCGGGCAGGCCGTCGATGCTGGTGGCGACGAGCGGCTTGCGCTCGCAGTAGGCGCTGAACTCGGCCTCGTCCTTGCGGTCGAAGTACTGGGCGTGCAGGTCGCGGTCGGCGCGGTAGTCCATGAACGGGACCGCGTAGCCGCAGGAGTCGCTGACCCGGTCGGCCTTCACCAGGACGATCGCGCGCAGGCCGGAGCCGTCCGCAGCGGGGTCGAAGTGGCCCAGCAGTTCGGCGAAGCGCGGGTCGTCGCGGAAGACGGGTTCGCCCCGGCCGTGCACCCGCACCACGGTGGGCGGGCCCTCGAAGGCGCACCACATCAGGGTGATCCGGCCGTTCTCCCGCAGGTGGGCGGCGGTCTCGGCCTGCGATCCGCCGAAGTCCAGGTAGGCGAGGGTGAGTTCGTCGATCACCGCGAGGGTGCCGGCGCGGCCCTTGGGCGAGAGGTTGACATGGCCGTCGGCGGCCAGCGGCGCGGTCGCCACGAAGTAGACGGGCTGACGTTCGATGAACTGCCGCAGCCGGCCGTCGATGGATTCGTACTGCTTTCCCATGTGCGCAATTGTGCCCGCATCTCGGCCCGCGAGAAAGGAAAATCCGTCCCATGAGACGGTGACCCGTCGCCCCGGGCCCGCCTAGGATGGCCGGTGCACCCACCACCCGCCTGGCCGAGCACGGGAGTTGAGATGGTCCAGGACACTCTTCCGGCGGCCGGGTACACCATAGCCGTCGGCGCGCCCGCCGCCCCGCTGCGCCGGTACGTCCTCGACTACCGCGGCTACCGGATGGTGCTGGACCGCCCACGCCGAAGGCTGGAGGTGCCGACGGACGTGGTCACTCTGGCGCTCGCCTTCGAGGGCACCATGCGGCTCAGCGACGCCGTCGCGCCGACGGCGGGCGTCCACCTCGGCTCGATCGCGGCCGGGCTGCGCCGGACCGCCACCATCGCCGAACACGCCGGTGTGCTGTACGGGTTGTCGGTCTCACTCACCCCGCAGGGCGCCTTCCGGGCGTTCGGGCCGGTGGCCGGGGAGCTCGGCGGGCAGTGGGCCGAGGCCGGGGACGTGCTGGGCCCCGGCTGCGCACGCTGGTCGGGCGGCTGGCCGACGCCCCGGGCTGGCGGGCCCGATTCGCCCTGCTGGACGGGTACTTCACCGCCCTGTTCGCCTACGGTCCGGCCTGGGAACCGTGCGTCACCTGGGCCTGGCACCAGCTCCGGTGCTCCCACGGCCTGGTGCCGATCCGCACCCTGATCGACGGCAGCGGGTGGAGCCGCCGCCGGCTGGAGCTGCGCTTCCGCGAGCACCTCGGGCTGGCGCCCAAACAGGCCGCCGGCATCCTGCGGCTGCAGCGGACGCTGCGGCTGCTCACCACACCGGACGGTCACCCGGCCGGCGCCGACCTGGCCGCGCTCTGCGGCTACTACGACCAGTCACACCTGGACCGCACCTTCCGCGGCATGGTCGGCTGCTCACCACGCGAGTTCCTGGCCTCCAGGCGCTCGGCCGCCGCGCTGCCCGAGCCCGCCGACCGGGTCGTCGGTCGGGTCACCAGCGCGGTGCTGAACGCCGGTTGAGCTCCGCCGCGGAACGTCGCTCGAGCGTCGCTGCGCATTTGTACAAGACGCGCAGCCGCCCCGCCCGGCACCCTCGGAAGGCCCGGCCGGTACGAGGGGACCGGCCGGTCACGGGCGCACGAGCGGGGCTCGCTCCACACCGGCACCAGAGGCAGTGGTGCCGGCAGGGTCAACGCTTCATATAGACGCTGTCCATGAAGTCGATGATCTGCTGATCCGTCAGTCGGTGGCCCTTGCGGTGGCCCATCGCCAGGTCGGCCTCACTGATCATGCCGACCAGCCGTTCGCCGTCGATCACCGGGATGCGGCGGATCTGGTGCTGCTCCATCTTCTTCAGCACCGTGTCCATGCTGTCGTCGGCGCGCACGCAGTGCAGGTGCCCGGCCAGCTCCATCGCCGTCATGGTGGCCGGGTCCTTGCCCTCGGCGAGACAGCGCACCACGATGTCACGGTCGGTGATGATTCCGTGCAGCTTCTGGTCGTCGCCGCAGATCGGCAGCGCTCCCACGTTCTTGTCGCGCATCATCCGCGCGGCCTCGTCCAGCGTCTGTTGGGCGCCGATGCACTGGGCGCCGGTGTGCATGATGTCTCGGGCAGTGGTCACGGGGACTCCTTCGTCGGTACTACCCCCCGACAGCCCTCCCCCTGGCAGGTCGACACCAGTGATCGCGGTGTGACCGTGCCATCACCATAGGCAACACCGCTCCCACCCGCGACCGCGAGCGCCGACGCCGCAGCCCCGATACCGAAATGCCGATACTGAAAGCGTGACGACGGAAACCACCGGAACCGTCGACGAGGCCGTACGCGCCCGGCCCGCGACCGCGCTGCGCCCGTACGTGGGCTGGTACTCCGGCTACCGGCAGCGCGGCCTCGCCCCCGCCGTGCACCGCGGCCTGCCCTCCCCGTACCTGACCTTCATCCTCACCCTGGACGAACCGCTGGTGATCGCCGGGCACCCCGATCCCGCGCAGCCGCCCGGCAGTTACCCGACCCTGCTCGGCGGACTGCACACCTCCCCCGCGCTGATCACCCACGAGGGCGCCCAGTCCGGCGTGCAGATCGCCGTGCACCCGCTGGCCGCCCGGGCGCTGTTCGGGTTGCCCGCCGGGGAGTTGGCCGGGATCGACCTCCCCGCCGAGGAGGTGCTCGGGCGGCTCGGGCCGCGGCTGCGGGAGCGGGTGCAGGCCGCGGGCGGCTGGGAGGAGCGGTTCGCCGTGCTGGACCGGGCGCTGCTGCGGGCCGCCCGGCCGTCCGGGCGGGTGCCGCCGGAGGTGGGCTGGGCTTGGCGGGCGCTGCGGCGCAGTGGCGGCGCGCTGCCGGTGGCGGAGCTGGCCCGGGAGACCGGCTGGAGCGCCCGGCACCTCCAGGAGCGGTTCCGCCGGGAGACCGGGCTCACCCCCAAGGCCGCCGCCCGGGTGATCCGCTTCGACCGGGCCCGGCGCCTGCTCGCCGCCGGCTCCCCACCGCCCCGGCTGGTGGAACTGGCCGTCCGCTGCGGCTACTTCGACCAGGCACACCTGGCGCGCGAGTTCCGCGCGCTGGCCGGGGCGGCGCCGAGCGCCTGGCTGGCGATGGAAGGGCCGGAGGAGGCGAAGTTCCGAAACGTCCAAGGCGGGGCGGTCGGGGCTGCCACAGAGTGGGAGGCCTGAGCGCCCCCACCGGGTGGGCGCCCCTACCGGAGGAGAGAGCCATGGACCCTGAGAGCCCCGCCCCGCAGGTCTGGCCCACCCTGCGCGCCACCGACGCCCGGGGACTGATCCGCTTCCTGGCGGACGCCTTCGGCTTCCAGGAGGTGGTCAGCTACGGCGAGGGCGATTTCGTCTCCCACGCCGAGCTGGCCTGGCCGGAGGGCGGCGGCGTGATGCTCGGCTCCGACCGCGGGACCCCCGAGGGCGGCCGGCACCGGCCCGCCCGCCCGGGCACCTCCACCGCGTACGTGGTCACCGCCGACCCGGACCGCGTGCACGCCCGCGCCGCGGCCGCCGGCGCCCGGATCACCACCGCGTTGCACGAGACCGACTACGGCTCGCGTGACTTCGCCGCCGCCGACCCGGAAGGCAACCACTGGTACTTCGGCACCTATCCGGGCGCACCGCGACCCGCCGCCCCGCAGGGTGTTCGTGATGGAGGCCCCGGGCAGTGAAAGCCACGAGCGGCAGGTCCCACGGCGGGGCAGACTGGCTGCGGGGGCCACCCGCAGGACGCTTCGGAGACGGCCCATGCCGCAGATGACGGTGGACGGGCGCACCCTCGCCCTCTCCCACCTCGACAAGGTGTACTACCCGCGCACCGGCACCCTCAAGGGCGAGGTGCTGCGCTACTACGCCGCCGTGCACACCGCCCTGCTCCCCCACCTTCGCGACCGCCCGGTCTCCTTCCTACGCTGCCCGGACGGCGTCGAGGCGGAGCTGTTCGTCGCCAAGAACCCGCCGCCCGGCACCCCGGACTGGGTACGCACGGTGGAGGTGCCCAGCAGCAGCGGCGACCTGCGCCAGGTCGTGCTGGAGGACGGCGCGGCGCTGCTGTCGGTCGCCAACCTGGGCTGCCTGGAGCTGCACGTCCCGCAGTGGCACGCGACCGCGCCCGGCCTGGCCGACCGGCTGGTCCTGGACCTCGACCCGGGCGAGGGCGCGGACGTGCTGACCTGCCGGGCGGTCGCGCTGCTGCTGCGCGAACGGCTGGCGGCGGACGGCCTGACGGCCTGGGTGAAGACCTCCGGCTCCAAGGGCCTGCACCTGCTGGTCCCGATCGAGCCCACCCCCAGCGCCGGGGTCTGCGCGTACGCGAAGACGATGGCCGCCGCCCTGGAGGCCGAGCACCCGGAGCTGGTGGTGCACACCATGGCCAAGGCGCGGCGCCGGGGCCGGGTACTGGTCGACTGGTCGCAGAACAACGCCAAGAAGACCACCGCCGCGCCGTACACCCTGCGGGCCCGGCCGCTGCCGACGGTCTCCGCCCCGCTCTCCTGGGCCGAGCTGGAACGGGCGCGCGGCGTGGACGACCTGACCTTCACCCTCGCCGCCGTCCCCAGGCGGCTGGCGGCCCGGGGCGACCTGTTCGCGCCGTTGCTGGACCCGGACGAGGCCCGGGCCCTGCCGGGCGCGCCGGCGTCACCGCCGCAGCGGTCCGAACCCGCACGGCCCGAGCCCGCGCAGTCGCAACCCGCGCAGCCGAAACCGCCCGAACAGCCCCGCCAGGTGCTGCGCCCGCCCGTCGAGGTGATGCGCCCCGTCGCCGTCACCGCCGTCCCGCTCACCGACGCGCTGGGCGGGGGCGGGGTGCAGTACGAACTGAAGCTGGACGGCTTCCGCTGCGTCGCCTTCGCCCGCGGCGACCGCCCCGCCTTCCTCCAGTCCCGCTCCGGCCGCGACCTCGCACCGGAGTTCCCGCCGATCGCCGCCGCCGTCGCGCGACTGCCCGAGGGGCTGGTGCTGGACGCCGAACTGGTCGCCTGGCGGTCGGGCCGGTTCGCCTTCGAGGAGCTGCTGCACACCCGCCGGGCCAGGGCCGCCGCCCCGGACGTCGCCCTCGGGCTGATCGCCTTCGACCTGCTCGCCCTGCCCGGCCGCGACGTCCGCCGCCTCCCGCTCACCGACCGGCGCCGCCTGCTGCTCGCCGCCCTGGCCGACGTCCCGCCGCCGATCCAGCCGGTGATGGCCACCACCGACCGGACGGAGGCGCTGGAGTGGATGACCCAGCTCGCCGACATCGGCGTGGAGGGCCTGGTCTGCAAGGCCTCCGGCTCCCCCTACCGCCCGCGCGGCGCGGGCCGCACCTGGGTCAAGTACCGCCGCGGCGACACCGTGGACGCCACCGTCCACGCCCTCACCGGCCCGGCCGGCCGCCCCCACGCGCTGGTGGTCCGACTCGACGACGACAGAGTCCTGTTGACCACACCCCGGCTCACCCCCGTGCAGGCCCGCGAGATCGCCCACGCCGCCGCCGCGTTCCTCGGCCCGCCCTCGACCGACCCCGACCACGGCCTGGTCCACCCCCTCACCACCCCGCTGCGCGCCGAGATCACCCTCACCGGCCGCCCGCCCACCGCCACCTTCGTCCGCCTGCGCGGGGACTAGCGAAGACCGATCGACACAACCATCAGGCAAGGGAGTCGGCTCCTCAGAGCCTGCCCGGCCGAGGCCGGCGGCGTCTTCCAGAGCGTCTTCGCCCCGGTCTGACCGGGCGTCTCACGTCCGGTGGTGCTTCGCCGTCGCGTGGACGAACTCGGTGACCAGCGCGTCGTTGAAGACCGGCAGGTCCCCCGGCTTGCGGCTGGTCACCAGCACGCAGGGGCCGTCGTGGCAGACGTGCACCTCCTCGTCCACCCACTGGGCGCCCGCGTTCACCAGGTCGGTGCGCAGGCTGGGCCAGGAGGTGAGGGTGCGGCCGCGGACGGCGTCGGCCTCGATCAGGGTCCAGGCCGCGTGGCAGATCGCCGCGACCGGGCGGCCGGAGGCGCAACAGCCGTGCACGAAGGCGACCGCCGCCCGGTCCAGCCGGAGCCGGTCCGGGTTGGCGACGCCGCCGGGCAGGACCAGCCCGTCGTAGTCGGCCGGGTCCGCACCGGCGACGAGGGCGTCCACCGCGAAGGTGTCACCGAGGGCGCGGTGCCGGACGGCCTGGACCCGCCCCGGGGAGGTGGAGAGCAGGCGCGGGGTGCCTCCGGACTCGGCGACAGCCTGCCAGGGCGAGGTCAGTTCGTCCTGCTCGGCACCGTACGGGGCGACCAGGAAGGCGATCGTCCGGCCGGTCAGGGTGGTGGACGGCCAGCCCATGGTTCAGCGCGGACAGGGAGCGGTCAGGTCCTCGGCGGCAGGCGGGGCTGAACTGAGCCGGGCCCGCGGGCAGTCGAGGTGGACGGCGAGGTCCAGGTGGTCGATCCGGGCGACCAGCCCGGCCGGGACCAGTACCCGGGTGCCCGGCACCCAGGACGAGGCGTCGACCATCAGATGGTCCCCGGCGTCCTGCTCGATCCGGCCGAGCGGGCCGTCGGTGGCGTGCACCTCGTACCCGACCAGGCTGAGATCGGCGGCGGGATGGGAGCCCGGGCGGTACTCCCACAGGTCAGTGCCCATCACTCAGCCGCCCGCCTCCGGCCGGTCCCAGGGCCGGCGTTCACGGCGTTCGCGCCGCTCCTCCCGATCCGGCCGGTCCGGGTCCACGGACTCGGCCCGGCGCGTACCGCGGCGGCGCCGCAGCAGCTCCGAGGTGGCGACCGCGGCCGCCACCGAGGCCGCCCAGACCACCCCGAGGGCGGTCAGCACGGCGGTGGTCGGAGTCCGTACGCCGATGCTGAGGCAGATCGTCGTCATCACCAGCGCGGTCAGCACCACCGCGGCCGAGACACGGTGCCCGGCGCTGCGCAGCACGCCCAGAACCCGGCTCGGCCGTTTGGCACCCATGGTGCTCAGCTTCCGGTCGAGGCGCGTGTCCTGGCGCAGATCGGACTCGATCTCCTCGAGGAGCCGCCGCTCCCATCCGCTCAACGCGGGTCCGTCCATATCGGTCACCTCCGACACTTCCCGGTGACGTGCTCGCACCCGGGCGGTTGCCCGGTACGGGCCGGCGCTAACCGCTCCAGGCACCGCCTGTTCCCACGCCCACGCGGCCGAAGGCCCGGGGACGGGCGAGCAGGCTGTCGTCCAGGACACGCAGCAGGGCGGCGGCGTCGCGGTGGACCTCGACCGCGCCGGCCGCCCTCAGCTCGGGACCGGCGTCCCCGCCGGTCTCCAGGGCGATGCAGGGCACCCCGACCCGCCTCGCCGCCAACACCTCGCGCACGCTCCCGGCGACGGCCACGGCGTGCGAGGGCGGGCCGTCCACCAGCTCCAGCGCCGCCCGTAGGGGGTCGCTGCCGGGAGCGGCCACGGTCAGGGCGGGCGCTCCGGCCGGCCCGGGCCCGGTCAGCACGACCGTCCAGCCGCGGGCGGCGCACTCACGCAGCAGCTCGGCCCCACCGGGCAGCCGGGGCCGCCAGTCGGTACCGAAGAGAGCCGCCGAGATCACCGTCATGGCCATCGCTTCCGTGCTTCCGTTCCGCAGGCCACGCACCGAATGCGCCCTTCCAGGTTAGGCCGCCGCACGGCCGGGCGCGCTGCCTGCCGGGAGGGGTTCGCGGGCCTGCGAAAACCGCTTGGCGGGCGGTCGGCGGGGCAGGATACTCCGGTTGTTCGCGAGCGGGGCGTCCGCGGGCGGGGGGAGGTCGCGTGGCGGTGTTCGCGTGTGCGGGGTGCGGTGCGGAACTGACCGGGCCGGTGACGGAGGTGGCGCTGCCACCGCACGCGCACCGGGAGGGCGGGAACCGCTACCTGCCGGCGCTGATGGAGCCGGGGACGTTCGCGGTCGATCCGGAGCCGTCCGGACCGCCGTGGCGGCCCTGGCACGAGCTCGGAGTGGACGAGGCCGCCGCCCGGGGCGTGTACGCGCCGATCGGCGGCCTGTGGTGCGGCCCCGGCGGCGCGGTGCTGCTGGCGCCGGGTGACACCCGCGACACCGTCCTGATCCCCGAGCAGTGCGACGGCTGCTGCGCAGCGGGCGGGTGGCCGAACCTGGCCTGCGAGCGGTGCGGGCGGACGGTGGGCGCCCGGATCGACGACTGCTACCGCTGGCAGGCCGTCTGGCTCCGCCCGGAGGCCGTCCGCCGCCTCCCCGTCCCGGGACCGGCCCGTCCGGCCGGGGACGGCTGGACGGTGACACCGCTGCCCCCGGTCGAGCCGGACGGCTGGTGGAGCGACCGGTGGAGCGCCGCGGTCGCCGTCGCCCTGGCCGAGGTCCTGGCGGCCTCCGACGGTCGGCCGGTGGCGGTGCCCGACGGCCTGCTCGCCGAGACCTTCGGCCGCACCCTGGACCGGCTGCTCCCCGCCGACGGCCCGGCCCGCACGCTGGGCCTGGCCGGGCCCGGGCTCACCCCCGACCCTGCTCCGGACATCGCCCTGGTGCCCCGACACCCCTGGACGGGTGCCGCCTGGCAGCCCGCCGACGGCACCGTGCCCGCCGCGCTGGACGCCGAGGTGTGGACGTACCTGGCCTTCCCGCCCCTTCGCCCCACGACCCGGCTGCCCGCGGGTGAGGAGCGCGACGACCCGCTGCCGCTGCGCCCGTACCGGCTCTTCGAGCCCGACCGGCACCTGCTGGTGCACCGGCTCGCCCGGCTGCCCGCCGTCCGGCAGCCCTGGCTGCGCGCGATCTACGATCGGCTCGGCGACGGCCGCCAGGACTAGCGCACACCGGAGGGCAGCTCATGCGGATCAACCTGACCAGTGTCTTCGTCGACGACCAGGACAAGGCCCTGCGCTTCTACACCGAGATGCTGGGCTTCGTGAAGAAGGAGGAGGTCCCGCTCGGCGAGCACCGCTGGCTCACGGTGGTCTCGCCCGAACAGCCCGAGGGCACCGAACTGGTGCTGGAACCCGACGCCCACCCCGCCGTCAAGCCGTACAAGACGGCCCTGGTCGCCGACGGCATCCCGGCCGCCTCCTTCGCCGTCGACAACGTGCACGCCGAGTACGAGCGCCTGCACCGGCTCGGGGTGCAGTTCACCAAGGAGCCGCTGGCGACGGGCCCGGTCACCATCGCCGTCCTGGACGACACCTGCGGCAATCTCATCCAGCTCGCCCAGTACCACCGACGGGTCGCGTCTACGGCGCCTTCGCCGGGGACTCGGTGACGGGGCGGGCGAGTTCGGCGGGGCGCTCGGTCAGCCGAGGTCCGGGTCGGTGGCGAGGCGGGCGTGCAGGTGCTCGTTCGTGTAGGGGCCGTCGCCGTAGCGGTAGGAGTCGCGCAGGGTGCCCTCGTACGGGAAGCCGGCGCGGGTGGCGACCCGGCAGGAGGCCTGGTTGTCGACATCGTGGTAGAGCTCGATCCGGCGGACGCCGGCCGTGCGCACGCCCCAGCGGGTGACGGCGGTGGTGGCACGGGTGGCCAGGCCGCGGCCGCGGGCGGTGGCGAGCAGCCAGTAGCCGACCATGGCGACGCCGTCGGCCCGGTCGGTCCAGCGCAGGGCGACGTTGCCGCACAGGCTGCCGTCGGCGGTGTCGGTGATGGCGAAGGAGGCCGTGCTGCCCTCGGCCCAGCGGGTGTCGGAGCGGTCGAGGTAGGCCTCGGCGCCGGCCGGATCGGCGGCGTCGCGCAGCGGGTTCCAGCGGGCGATCTCCGGGTCGACGGCGGCGGCCGTCACGGCGGCGACGGTGCCGCCGGCCAGGTCGAGGGCCCGGCCCCACGGGCGCAGCTGGACGTCGCCCAGGTCGACGACGGCGGGGCGGAAGAGGCGCTGGTCGGTCGCGCCGGCACTGAGGGTCACCCGGCCTTCCTATCCCCTGCCCGCCCTCGCCCGCCAGCGAATATTCCGCTTCCCGGCGGGCCGGCCGGGTGCGGGGATCGGGCTGTGATCGAGCTGCTGACGGCCCGTGCGGCCAAGGCGAAGGCGCACGCTGTCTCCGTCGAACGGGGAATCGGTCGGAAAAACAGCCACGGAGGGGCGTGGTGCTCACCCTCCGTGGCTGGATCGACACCAGGCAATCGGGCCGCCTGATCATTCGTCAACATGCCCTGGCCGACCGCCCGCTGAACTCCACGGTTTCGGCCAAACCCCGGACCTCGTCGTCACCGCCCCGGTGCGACCCGCCCGATCAGGTGGAGCAGCCGGTCCAGGGCGTCCTTGGAGTTGGGCTCGGTCAGGTTGACCATCAGCCGGAACACCACCTTCAGCAGCGCCTGCTGGCCGAGTCCGGCCGCACCGGCGGCGCCGAGCAGCTTGGGGCGGCCGAGCACGTCGGCGGCCAGCCGGCCGAGCGCGAAGTAGCCCGCGTAGGCGGAGTGCAGCGCCTGCGGGTAGGCGCGCAGGGCGAGTTCGCGGCCGCGGTCGGTGCGACGGGCGTGGGCCTGGACGATGGTCTCGGCGGCGTAGCGGCCGGACTCCATCGCGTAGGCGATGCCCTCGCCGGTACCGGGGCTGACCGTGCCGCCCGCGTCGCCGATCAGCAGGAGGCCGTCGGCGTAGTGGGGTTGCCGGTTGAGGCCCATCGGGAGGGCGGAGCCGCGGATGGGCTCGGTGACGGCGTCGGGGGTGTAGCCGTAGCCGGGCGGGAGGTCGGCGCACCAGCGGCGCAGCAGATCCCGCCAGTCGAGGTCGGTCTTCTCGGTGTCGAGGACGCCGAGGCCGACGTTGGCGGTGCCGTCGCCCATACCGAACACCCAGGCGTAGCCGGGCAGGAGGCGGCGGGCGGGGTCGGTGGGGTCGCGCAGGTCGAGCCAGGCCTCCAGGTAGCGGTCGTCGTGGCGAGGGGTGGTGAAGTAGGTGCGGTAGGCCACGCCCATGGCACGGTCGGTGCGCCGGTGGCGCTTCATCGCGACGGAGAGCCGGGTGGAGTTGCCGTCGGCGGCGACCACGATCGGGGCGCGGTACTCGACGGGTTTGCGCTCCTCGCCCAGCTTGACGCCGACGCCGATGATCCGGCCGGTCCGCTCGTCCGTCAACGGACCTGCCACGTTGGCGCGTTCGACCAGCCGGGCGCCGGCCGAGGCGGCCTTGCGGGCGAGCAGCTCGTCGAAGTCGGCGCGGCGCCGGACCAGTCCGTAGCCGGGGAAGGCCGAGAGCTCGGGCCAGTCGAACTCCAGCGAGCGCCGCGCGGAGATCAGCCGCAGGCCGCGGTTGTGCAGCCAGCCGGCCTCCTCGGAGACGTCGACGCCCATGTCGACCAGCTGCTTGACGGTGCGCGGGGTGAGGCCGTCCCCGCAGACCTTCTCGCGCGGGAAGGCGGACTTCTCCAACAGCAGGACGTCCAGACCGGTGCGGGCGAGGTGGTAGGCGGCGGTGGAGCCGGCCGGTCCGGCGCCGACCACGATGACGTCGGCGCTGCCCTCGGTCGGACCTGCGGCGTGTCGGTCCGGTCGCACCTGCTGCTCTGGGCCAGGCATCGAGCATTCCCCCTGGGTCGGATCGGCTGCACATGACAACGGAACACACGCCGGATCACCCGACGGACCGAGCGGACCGGGTGGTTCCAGACGGACGATAGAGAACCGCGGCCCCGGCCCGCCGCCCCGACACGCGACCCCGCCGTCCCGACCGGCCGAAACCGGCCACCCTCGCGGCCCGTCGGTTCACCCGTCGACGCGGGGCCCGCCATTGACCGGCACCTCAACCACTTGCGGCACACACGAGTTGGACACAATCGGGTGATCGGATTGTTGTAGCGGACTAATCGGATCTATCGCCCCCAGTGATGTATTTCGGCCAAACCGCCCTTGCGTCATGTTTCTGACTACGGAACTTTTGTGCCCTCCCGCTCGTACGGCACCGGCCCCCGGCCCGGCGGCCGACCCGAGGGCTCCCTCCCACTGCGCAGGTTCGTCCCGACCTGCCGTACCCGATGGATCACGTATGCACATCCGCTCCACCGCCGCGCGCACCCTGGTGGCCGTCCCGACCGCCGCCGCCCTGATGCTGCTCGCCCCCGCCGCATACGCCGCCGCCGGCGGCAACGGCAACGGCAAGGGCGCCCCCGGCAACAACGGCACCGTGAAGATCCACGACGCCGCCACCGGCCAGGAGGACGTGCGCAACGAGCCCAAGGTCTGCACCTTCTACCTGGACTCCTTCGGCTTCGACCCGAACCAGGACGTGCTCTGGGCGATCTTCGACATGAACGACATGTCCGAGCCGGTCGTCTACGGCGACATCCCGGTCGACGACCACGGCCACGTCCGCACCGAGGACATCAGCCTGCCGGACGGCCACTACAAGCTGTTCTGGAAGGCCGTCCCCCTGGTCAACGGCGAGCTGCCGGAGCACCCGGACGTCAGCAACCCCAAGCACAAGGTCTTCAAGGTCGACTGCGGCGGCCAGACCCCGGCCCCGACCGGCAAGCCCTCGCCGACCGCCACCCCGACCAAGGCCCCGTCGGCCAGCCCGACCGCCGTGCCGAGCACCACACCCTCGCACAGCGCGTCGCCGACCCCGTCGCACACCCCGGCGCCGACCCACACCCCCGAGCCGAGCCACACCCCGGCTCCGACCCACACCCCCGAGCCGACCCACTCGGCCACCCCGACCACCACCCCGGCGCCGGTCCCGCCGACCATCCCGGCCGCCCAGCCGTCGGCGACGACTCCGGCCACCCCCACGCCGACCACCCCGGCCGCCGACGCCCCGAGCGACGCGCCCAGCACCGCCCCGAGCGCCGGCCCCTCCACCGCGCCGACCGCCACCGTGCCGGTGCACCCCGGCACCGGCACCAAGGTCAGCCCGGACCAGCCGCTGGTCGTTCCCGCCAAGGTCAGCGTCCCGACCCCGATCCCGGGCGCCGCCTCGGACGGCAAGAAGCTGGCCACCACCGGTAGCGACGGCCCCCTGCTGTACGCGGGCGTCGGCACCGCCCTGCTGGCCGCCGGCGCGGGCGCGGTGGTCTACACCCGCCGTCGCCGCACCTCCTCCTGAGGCACCGGAGGCCCCCGGGTCTCCTGATGCCGCGGCCTCCGGGGGTCTGAGCCCTCCGGAGGCCGCACGCCGCGTCTGAGCCGCGGCATCAGGGAAGCCCCTGGCCCGTACGGGGGGACGGGCCAGGGGCTTCCACTCTTGAGTACGGCCGACGGGCCCTCAGGGGTTCACCGCCAGCACCACGAACTCCGCCAGCACCCCCAGGTGCACCGCGCCCTGGAGCAGGGTCGCCCGGCGGTGGCCGCGTAGCTCAGCTGGGTGGTGGAGAACTGCGGGCCCGGCGCGCTGGTGGTGAAGGTCGGCAGCACCAGGCTGAGCGTGGCGAGGGTCGCGACGCAGGCGAGCGCGGCGCCGGTGCCCTCGGCGTTGAAGACGGCGGTGCGGTACTTGAGCGCGGTCACCAGGATGGACAGGCCGAGGATCCCGTTGCAGGTGATCATCAGGGCGGCGAATACGGTGTCCCGGGCCAGGGTCGAGGACTTGTCCCCGCCGTCGGCCATCAGCGTCACGATCAGCGCGACCTCGATCACGGTGACCGCCACCGCGAGCACGAGCGATCCGAACGGCTCCCCGGTCCAGTGGGCGATCACCTCGGCGTGGTGCACGGCGGCCAGCACGGCACCCATCAGGAAGCACGCGACCACGCCCACCACCCAGCCGGGCAGGTTCTCGTGCCAGGTCAGGGCGAGGACGACGAACGCCGTCACGGGGACGGCGACGGTCCATTGCGCGGCGACCGCGCGGAGCTTCGTGATCATGCGGCCGAGGATCCCAGACCTCGGTCCGGTCACCCGGGTGCCCGCGCCGGATACGTAGGGATGCGGCACGACTCATCCCCGTTCGAGCAGTCACCCGCCGTAGTCGGAAAGGTACCTGAGCACTTTGTCGACATGCGGTCGGACCCGCTCCGGGACGCCCCCGGCGGCCGCCACCGACTTGTCGCTGGTGCGGTAGGCGGCGGTGACCAGGGCCGGCAGGTCGCGGGTGAAGCCGCGCCGCTTGAGCTGCTGGTCGAGCCAGCAGACGTAGTTGCCCATCGCGGCGATCGCGTCGCCCGGGTCCAGGTACGACGTGGGACCGGGGTGGTTGGCGGCCTTGGACCAGGCCTCGAAGACCGCGGGCGTCCACATCGCGATGCCGTACTCGCCGGTCTCCGGGCGGGCCGCGTTCGGGTCGAAGCCGCTCTCGGCCTTGACCATCGCGGCCAGCAGGATCGGGGTGACCTCCGACTCGGGGCAGCGCCGGGCGGCGTCCTCGATCATGCCCCGGTAGGGCGTCGGGACGTCCGCGCCGGCCGGGATCGCCCCGGGCGGCGGCGCGGCCCGGTGGGCGGCCGACCCGACCGGCTCCGGGCCGCCGGTCAGCGCGAGCACCACCGCGGCGCAGGTCAGCAGGCCGAGGCCGGGCCGGACGGCGGCCCGGCGGCGCCCGGCTGCTCGGACGGTGGCGCGGGCGACCAGGGCGGCGAGGTCGGTACGGGCGCGCTGGTCCCGGTCGGCGACCAGGCACGCGACCACCACGGCCCGCCAGGCCGCGGGCAGCGCCTGGTCCGGCCGCAGCGGGGCCGCGCCGCGGGCGTACGCCTGGGCGGCCAGCGAGCGGGCCCGGGCGGTCGCGCCGAGGAAGGGGTGCAGCCCGCCGGTGAGCAGCTGGTGGGCGATCACCCCGAAGGCCCAGATGTCGGCGCTGGGGCGCAGCGCGACCCCGCGCGCGCCGGGGCGCTGGGACCACCACTCGGGCGGCACGTGGTCGGGTGAGCCGAGCGGCGGGGCGTAGGCGTGGGTGCCCTCCAGTTCTGCGGTGAGGCCGAAGTCGGCGATCTTGGCGGTGCCGTCGGGCATCAGCAGGATGTTGGCCGGTTTGAGGTCCCCGTGGACCCAGCCGGCCCGGTGCATGTGGGTCAGCCCGGCGCAGACCTGGGCGAGGATGCGCTCGGCGCCGGGCACCGCCGTCCCGGGGCGGACGGTGGCGAGGAGGTCCTGCAGGCTGCGGGCGGCACGTTCCATCACCAGGGCCACGGCGCCGTCCAGGGCGGGGCGGTCGGGGTCGTCGACGGTGACCACCGCGAGGGTGCGGATCAGGTGGGGATGGTCGGCGCGGCGGCTGAAGCGCAGCTCACTGTGGGCCATCTGGGCCGCGGTGCGACGCTGGCCGGGGCTGGACCGGGCCGGGCCGAGGATCTTGACGGCGGCCGGGGTGCCGTCCGGCCCTTCGGCCGCGTAGACGCTGCCCCAGGCGCCCGCGCCGAGGAATGCGCCGGTGCGGTAGCCGGCCAGGGGATAGCCCTCGGGGACCTCGAAGGGCGGCCGCGCGGCCGGGAGGTGCTCCTCCGGCGGCTGGGGCTCGGGCCGGGCGGCGGGCTTCACGGCCGGGCGACCGGGCGCCGGGGCGGGAGCAGGGCCAGGTGCTCCTCCCGGACGAGGTCGAACCTCAGTGCCAGGGCGACGAGTTCCTCGCGCTTGCCGCCGGCCGGGCTCTCCTCGTACGGCTCGCGCAGCCGGAGTTTGGTGCAGACCAGGTAGTCGATGTGGTAGTTCACCGCCGAGCGGGTCAGCCCGCGGCAGGAGGGCAGCGCGCGCAGCCGGGCCAGCACGTCGGTCACGCCGGGGACGGCCGCGGTGGAGGGCGAGCGCAACCGGGGTTCGCAGAGCGCGAGCAGGACGAGGAAGTACTTGGCGGTCGGGTCCAGGGCGAAGGGGCTGACGGTGCGCTCACCGCCGACACCGCTCGGGCCGCCGTCCAGGTAGGCGTGCTGCGGGGCGAAGACCTTGAAGGAGGCGGGTTCGCCGAGGGCGGGCAGCAGAACCCGGGAGAGCTCGAAGGGCACGGGCGCGCCCAGGCGGCCGGGGGCCACCTTGACGTGCTCCCCCGCACCCTCCAGGTTCTCCACCACATAGGTGGCGGTGGTGCTGAAGTTGGACAGCCGCCAGTAGTCCTCGGCGGCGGCCACCTCGCCGGCGCGGCGGGAGACACCCTGGTCGGGCAGCGGGATGGCGACCGGCCGTCCGGGTTCGCCACGCCCGAACACCGCCGTCTCGCCCGGACCCATCCGCAGCAGTCCGGGCGCCGCGCCGGGCGTCATGTCCGGCGCCGGGCCGGGCAGTTGCACGATGACCGTGTCCACGCAGCCACCTCCGCTGGGATCGGGTCGATGGTATCCGTCCGATTCGCCGCAGTGGCGACGCGCCACCCGGACGAGTGAAGGACCACCGCCAACCCCGGTCGGTCGGCGGGGAGTCGCCCTCCGCCACGCTGGGCGCCGGGCGGGCCCAGGCCGCCCCGGCCGAGCGGCGGCGCGTACACGGCCAGTAAAAGGGCGATTCAAGGGCTGGTCAAAGCGGCGGCGTTGGCGTACGGGACGCGAGGCATCAGGATCAACGCGACCCTCCCGGGCACCACGGACACCGCCTTCGTCCGACCGCCGGGCATCCCGGACGCGGCCTGGGCGCAGTTCGAGAAGGCCTACGGACCGCTGAACGTCGAGGGGTTGGAGCAGATGGCCGAGCCGGCCGGGATCGCCCGGGCGATCCCGGCGCTGACCTGCGACGACTTCGTCCACCAGGCCGGGGCCTCGGTGCCGGTGGACGGCAGGGCGACGACCGTGCGGCGGATGGTCGCGCCACCTACGAACTGATCATCCGTCAGACCACAATTCGTCCGCGCGCTGAACATTCAGCGAATGATTGCAGCCAGTAGTTGAACGGTCACCATGGGTGTGACGCAACGCACACACAACACGTCCATGATTTATGCAAGACTCATCTCAAGGAGTGAGATTCCCTTAATTTCCAAGGAGGTTCGTATCATGCGCACTCGGATCGCAGCTGTGATGCTGACGGTGGCAGGGATCGCGACCCTGACGGCCGGTCCCGCCACGGCCGCCACGGCGACGTCCGAGACCGGCACCGCGGCCTGCGCCACGGTGCTCAACCGCCCCTGCATATCGCACCAGGTCGACGGCGAGGGCATCGTCGGTATCGCCCAGGTCAGCGCCGACGCGAATCAGTTGACGATGGTTCAGGTCGAGGTCCGCACCCAGCGGGCCTGGGGCAGCCCGTGGGAGCCGGTCGCCAGCGCCACCACCGTGCGGCTCGGCTCGGCCCAGGCGGTCACCCCCCGTGTGACCGCCACCGCCCCGCGCATCATCTGCGCCACCGCCGGCCCGGCGCTGGACGCGAGCAAGCAGGTCACCACCTGTACCAACCCGTTCTGACCGGGGGCCACCGAGACGCGCCACCCGTTCCGCGCGACGAGGCGGCATCCGCAAGACCGGGCACCGGGAGCCGGGGCGTTCACGCCCCGGCTCCCTCCGCATCCGCCCCGGCGGCCCCCACCAGGCACGACGCCCACGGGTCCGCACCGGGCCCCGGGTGGACCTGGGGCCCCGTTCACGGCAAACTGGTCTAGACCTCGGAGGTCTAGACCTCAGACTCGCCTCAGAACGGTGGACCCAGTATGGAAATCGTGATCGTCCCTGACGCCTCAGCGGCCGGCGAACTCATCGCCGCGGCGATCACCGATCTGCTGACCGACAAGCCCGACGCCCTGCTCGGTGTCGCGACCGGCTCGACCCCGCTGCCGATCTACCAGGCCCTCGCCGCGCGGGTCCGGGACGGCCGCCTGGACGCCTCCCGGGCACGCATCTGCCAGCTGGACGAGTACGTCGGCCTGCCCGCCGGCCACCCGGAGTCCTACCGCTCGGTCGTGCTGCGCGAGGTCGTCGAGCCGCTCGGCCTGACCGAGGACTCCTTCCTGGGCCCGGACGGCAACGCGGCCGACATCGCCGCGGCCGCCACCGCCTACGACCGCGCGCTGGCCGAGGCCGGCGGCGTGGACCTCCAGCTGCTCGGCATCGGCACCGACGGCCACATCGGCTTCAACGAGCCCTGCTCCTCGCTCGCCTCCCGGACCCGGATCAAGACCCTGACCCGGCAGACCCGCGCGGACAACGCCCGCTTCTTCGACAGCATCGACGAGGTCCCGCACCACGTCATCACCCAGGGCATCGGCACCATCCTGGAGGCCCGCCACCTGGTGCTGCTCGCCACCGGTGAGGCCAAGGCCGAGGCCGTCGCGCTGGCCGTCGAGGGCCCGCTCGCCGCGGCCGTCCCCGCCTCGGCGCTGCAGCTGCACCCGCACGCCACCGTGGTGGTGGACGAGGCCGCCGCCTCCCGCCTCAAGCTGGCCGACTACTTCCGCGACACCTACGCGGCCAAGCCGGTCTGGCAGGAGCTCTGACCCTTGCGCCATCACGGCCGGGGCGCCGACCTCCGTGGTCGGCGCCGCGGCCGTCCGGATTCCTACCGCTTGCGGAGCCAGTCCGCGAAGGCCTCCAGCGCCGGGCCCGGGTCGCTGCGGCCGACGCCGATCCGGAAGCGGTCGACCGGGGTGGGGGTGAGCTCGGAGCGGAACATGCTCGCGGGCATCAGCAGCACGCCCGCTTGCTCGACCAGCGCGGTGCAGAAGTCCTCCACCCCGTCCGCACCGAGGTAGCGCGGGTAGGCGACGCAGCCGCCGTCCGGGGCCCGCCAGTCGAAGAGCTCGGGGAACTCGGCGAAGAAGGCGTCGAACCGCGGCAGGTTCTCCGCGATGATGCCCCGGTTGCGGGCCAGGATCCGGTCCCGGGCGGTGATCGCGATCCGGGCCAGCACCTCGCTGGGCGCCGAGTTGCAGATCGTGGTGTAGTGCTTGGCCCGCTCCAGCCGGGTGCGCAGTTCCCGGTCCCGGCAGGCGATCCAGCCGATCCGCAGCCCGGGCAGGCCGAGCGACTTGGAGGTCACGTTGAGCGAGAGCGCGGTCGCCGAGAGGTCGGCGGCCTGCGGCAGGATGCGGGCCGGGTCGCGCTCCAGGCCGCGGTAGACCTCGTCCGAGAACAGCCGGATGCCGCGCTCCTCGCACAGCTCGACGAGGCGGGTGAAGTCGGCGGCGTCGATCACCTTGCCGGTCGGGTTGTTGGGGAAGTTGACCGACAGCAGCTTGGTGTTGGGGCGCAGCGCCGCCTCGACCGCGTCCAGGTCGAGCGCCCAGTCCCGGTGCTCGTCCAGCGCGACGCCGGTGACCTCGCAGAGCGAGAGCGGGATGGTCTCGGCGGACTGGTAGTTGGGGGTGAGCACCACGGCGTGGTCGCCCGGTTCGAGCAGCACCTGCATGGCGAGGTTGATGCCCTCCTGGGCGCCGCCGAAGCAGATCACGTCGTCCGCCCCGACCCGCTCGTACATCCCGGCGACGGCCTGGCGCAGGCCCGGGTCGCCGAAGGTCTCGGTGTAGCCGAGCGCGAGGGTGTCCCACGCCTCGCGGTCCTCGGGGCCGGCCATGGCGAGCAGCTCGGCCATCGTCATGGTCTGGGCGTCGGAGGCGGTGAGGTGGTGGCGGGCGGTGAACTCCCAGCGCGAGAAGTAGGTTTCGAGCCGGAAGTCGGGCAGCTGGGTCAATGGTCTCAGTCCTTCCTGAGGCTGGCGGCACTGGGGCCCGCGGGGTGCTTGAGTTCGGCGAGCAGGGCGTAGGCGGTGGAGCGAGAGATCTGCAGCGCGGTGGCGACGGCGGGGACGGCGCGGCGGACGGCGAACACCCCGGCCTCGTCCAGCTCGCGCAGCACGGTGAGCCGGTCCTCGCGGGTGAAGCGCTCCAGCGGGCGGCCCTGAGCGCGGACGTAGCCGCCGATCACGTCGTTCATCCGCTCGGTCCAGTCACGCTCGAACAGCGGCTCGGGGCGGGCCACGGTCGGCGCGGCGAAGTTCGCCAGCAGGGCTGCGGCCTGCTCCAGCGGGCCGCGGTCGAGGTTGACGCAGAGCACCGCCGAAGGGCGTCCGGCCCGGTCGCGCAGCACGGCGCTGACCGAGGAGAGCCGCCGGCCGTCCGGCAGCAGCTTCTCGTAGGGGCCGTAGACGTCGGGCGCGGAGGGGTCCAGCTGGTCGAGTTCGCCGAGTAGTGAGGGGTCGCCGGGGGCACGGGTGGTCATCGGGTTCCAGATGGCCAGCACCCGGTCGGTGGCGGTGTCGTGCAGCACCACCTCGGCGTAGGGGCCGAGCAGCAGGGCCACCGCGCGGCAGACCGGCGACCAGGTCCGGACGCGCGGGTCGAGGTTTTCGGCAGGCATACATGGACTGTACGTCCAGCTCGGACAGTTCGTCCAGACATCCCGTTGCTCTCGTCTGTCATTCGACCGGACTGCGGCTGCGACGGCCCCCCGAGGAGCCCACCGGGGGACGTGACCAGGGTCTCGATCGGGATCGTGCAGAAAATTGGAGTTGGAGAGTCGTATTCGGTAGCGTTTTGAACGTGAGGCTGACCAAGAGCACCGACATCGCCCTACGCATCGCCATGCGGCTGGCCGTACTCGGCGAGGGCGAGAACCCGACCACCCGGGAGGTGGCCGAGTCGGTCGGCGTGCCGTACACCCACGCGGCGAAGGTGGTCAGCAGGCTGCAGCACCTCGGGGTGGTGGAGGCCCGGCGCGGGCGTGGCGGCGGGTTGATGCTCACCTTCGCCGGGCGGACCGGTTCGATCGGACTACTGCTGCGCGAGCTGGAGGGCGTCGGGGACGTGGTCGGCTGCGAGGACGACCCGCCCTGCCCGCTGCGGGCGGCCTGCCGACTGCGCGGGGCACTGCGGAACGCGCAGGAGGCCTTCTTCGCCGCGCTCGATCCGCTCAGCATCGACGATCTGGTGGCCTCCCCCACCGGTCCGGTGCTGCTCAGCCTCACCACGAGACCCGCCGACTGACCCCATCCCCCCCCGGGGGTCAGTCGGCATCCACAGCCTTTAATGCGAATCTGAGATACCAGTTAGGAGTCCTCTGATGCTGTCCCTGAAGTCCGCCGAGGTCGTCGAGGCCACCCTGCCCGTCGTGGGCGCCGCGATCGGTGACATCACCCCGCGCTTCTACGACCGGCTGTTCGCCGCGCACCCGGAGCTGCTGCGCGACCTGTTCAACCGGGGCAACCAGGCCAACGGCACCCAGCGCCAGGCACTGGCCGGTTCGATAGCCGCCTTCGCCTCCGCACTGATCGCCAACCCCGACCAGCGGCCGGACGCGATGCTCGCGCGGATCGCGCACAAGCACGTCTCGGTCGGCATCGACAACGAGCAGTACAAGGTCGTCCACGAGCACCTGTTCGCCGCCATCGTCGAGGTGCTCGGCGAGGCCGTCACCCCCGAGGTCGCCGCCGCCTGGGACGAGGTGTACTGGCTGATGGCCAACGCGCTGATCGCCATCGAGGACCGGCTGCGCGACGAGGCCGCCGGCGGCGGGGACCCGGCCGACCTGTGGCGCCCGTACACCGTGGTCACCCGCTACCAGGAGACCGACACCGTCACCAGCTACCTGGTCCGCCCGGCCGACGGCCGTCCCGTCCCAACCTCCCGCCCCGGCCAGTACGTCTCGGTCCGCACCGAACTGGCCGACGGCGCCCACCAGATCCGCCAGTACAGCCTGTCCGGCGGCGCCGACGGCGCGCTGCGCTTCAGCGTCAAGCGCGAGCCCGGCGGCGAGGTCTCCGGCCACCTGCACGACCACCTGAAGACCGGCGGCACCGTCGAACTGGCACCCCCGATGGGCGACATCTTCCTGGCCGAGGGCGACGGCCCGGTACTGCTCGCCTCCGCCGGGATCGGCAACACCCCGATGATCGCGATGCTCGACCACCTCGCCTCGACCGGCTCCGCCCGGCAGGTCGTCTCGGTGCACGGCGACCGCGACCAGCTCAGCCACGCCTTCCGCGCCGACCTGGAGCAGCTGACCGCCAAGCTGCCGAACGCCGCCGCCCACGTCTTCTACGAGCAGCCGCTCGGCGAGTGGCCGGCCGAGCGCACCGGGCTGGTCGACCTCTCCACCGTGGAGATCCCGGCCGGCACCACCGCCTACCTGTGCGGCCCGCTGCCCTTCCTGCGCGCCGTCCGCGGCCAGCTGCTCGCGGCGGGTGTCCCGGCGGCGGACATCCACTACGAGGTGTTCGGGCCGGACCTCTGGCTCGGCGCCTGAGTTCCTTCGTCAGGTCCTTCGTCAGGTCCTTCGTCAGCGCCGGTCCGCCCGATACGATCTCGGGCGGACCGGTGCCGCTTCGACCGAAGGAGCCAGGGTTGCGGGTCGCGCTGTTCGCCACCTGCGTCAACGACGCGCTTTACCCCGCCACGGCGGTCGCCACCGTGCGGCTGCTGGAACGCCTCGGGGTGACGGTGGACTTCCCCGCCGGGCAGACCTGTTGCGGGCAGCCGCAGTACAACACCGGCTACCGGCGGGCCTGTGAGCCGCTGGTGCGGCGCACCGCCCGGGCCTTCGCCGGGTACGACCACGTGGTGACGCCCTCGGGCTCCTGCGTGGCGATGGTCCGGGACAACTACCCCCGGATCGGAGCCCGGGCCGCCGCCGAGGGCCGGGGCAGCGAACTCACCGATGCCGCCGTCGACTTGGCGCCCCGGGTGGTCGAGCTCACCGAGTTCCTCACCGATGTGCTCGGGGTCGAGGACGTCGGCGCCCACTTCCCGTACACCGTCACCTACCACCCCTCCTGCCACGGCCTGCGGATGCTCGGCCTGGGCGAGCGGCCGCTGCGGCTGCTGCGCGCCGTCAAGGGCCTGGAGCTGGTGGAGCTGCCCGACGCGGAGGAGTGCTGCGGCTTCGGCGGGACGTTCGCGGTCAAGAACGCGGCGGTCTCGGCGGCGATGGCCGAGGACAAGCTCGCCAACGCCCTCGGCACCGGCGCCCACGTGCTGTGCGGCGCCGACAACTCCTGCCTGCTGCACCTCGGCGGCACGCTGCGCCGCCGGGGTGAGGCGCTGCGTCCGCTGCACCTCGCGGAGATCCTGGCCAGCACCGAGGAGCACCCCTGGAGGCCCGCATGACCGGCACTTTCCTCGGCATGCCCGCCTTCCCGCAGGCCGCCGCCCGGGCGGTACGGGACGGGCGGCTGCGCGCCAATCTGCGGCACGCGACCCACACCATCCGCGACAAGCGCGCCCGGGCCGTCGCCGAGCTCGCCGACTGGGCCGAGTTGCGCGCCGCCGGGAAGGCGATCAAGGACCACACGCTGCGCCATCTCGACCGCTACCTGGTGCAGTTGGAGGAGTCGGTCACGGCGGCGGGCGGCACCGTGCACTGGGCGGCCGACGCCGAAGAGGCCAACCGGATCGTCGCCGGGCTCGTGAAGGCCACCGGCGCCAGTGACGAGGACATGCACGAGGTCGTCAAGGTCAAGTCGATGGCCACCCAGGAGATCGGGCTCAACGAGGCCCTGGCCGCCGAGGGGATCACCGCCTACGAGACCGATCTCGCCGAGCTGATCGTCCAGTTGGGCGATGACCGGCCGTCGCACATCCTGGTCCCGGCGATCCACCGCAACCGGGCCGAGATCCGGGAGATCTTCGCCGAGCGGATGGCCGCCTGGGGCCGCCCGGCGCCCGAGGGGTTGACCGACCGCCCCGCCGAACTCGCCGAGGCCGCCCGGCTGCACCTGCGGGAGAAGTTCCTGCGCGCCCGAGTGGCCGTCTCGGGAGCCAACTTCATGGTCGCCGAGACCGGCACCCTGGTGGTGGTGGAGTCCGAGGGCAACGGCCGGATGTGCCTCACCCTCCCCCGTACCCTGATCTCGGTGGTCGGCATCGAGAAGGTCGTGCCGACCTGGCGGGACCTGGAGGTCTTCCTCCAACTGCTCCCCCGCTCCTCCACCGCCGAGCGGATGAACCCGTACACCTCGCTGTGGACCGGGACGACCGACGGCGACGGCCCGTCCGAGTTCCACCTGGTGCTGCTGGACAACGGGCGCACCGCCGCACTGGCCGATCAGGTCGGGCGACAGGCGCTGCGCTGCATCCGCTGCTCGGCCTGCCTCAACGTCTGCCCGGTGTACGAGCGGGCCGGCGGGCACGCCTACGGCTCGGTCTACCCGGGCCCGATCGGCGCCATCCTGACACCCCAACTGCGCGGCACGGCGAGCCCGGTGGATGCCTCGCTGCCGTACGCCTCCTCGCTCTGCGGGGCCTGCTACGAGGTGTGCCCGGTGGCGATCGACATCCCCGAGGTGCTGGTGCACCTGCGCGAGCGGGTCGCCGAGCAGGGCGGGCACCCGCTGGAGCGGGCGGCGATGGCCGCCGCCGGGTACGTGCTGGACCACCCGGCGGCGCTGGCGGCCGCCGAACGACTGGCCGGGCGCACCCGGGCCCTGCACCCGAGCCGGCTGCCCGGGCCCGGGCGGGCCTGGACCGACACCCGGGACCTGCCACAGGTTCCGGCCGAACCGTTCCGTGACTGGTGGCGGAGGAACCGGGCATGAAATCAAGGGAATTGATCCTCGGCCGGATCCGGGCGGCGCTCGGGAACACCGGGGAGGTGGCGGAACAGCCGCTGCCGCGTGAGTACGCGAGCGCGCACGTGGCGCCCGACGATCCGGCGGCGCTGCTCGACCTGCTGCACCGCAACCTGGCCGACTACCGGGCGCGGGTGCACCGCTGCTCCGCCGCCGAACTGCCGGGCCGCATCGCCGGGTTGCTCACCGCACGCGGCAGCCGCACGGTCGCCGTGCCGGCCGGGCTGCCGGACGAGTGGCTGGCGGCGGCCACCGGGGTCGAGCTGTTGCCGGACGACGGCGGCCTCACCGCCGCCCGGCTGGACGCGGTGGACAGCGTGGTCACCGGCTGCGCGCTGGCGATCGCCGAGACCGGGACGATCGTGCTGGACGCCGGCCCGGGTCAGGGCCGGCGGCTGCTCTCGCTCGTCCCGGACCACCACATCTGCGTGGTCCGGGCACCCGAGCAGGTGGTCGCCTCGGTGCCGCTCGCGTTGCCCCGGCTCGACCCGGCGCGCCCGCAGACCTGGATCTCGGGGCCGTCGGCGACCAGCGACATCGAGCTGGAGCGGGTCGAGGGGGTGCACGGGCCGCGCACCCTGGAGGTGCTGCTGACCTCGCCGGACGTCACTGCGGCCTGAGCTCCAGGGTGCAGCACTTCGCTCCGCCGCCGCCCTTGAGCAGCTCCGAGACGTCCACCGGGATCGGCTCGTAGCCGGCCTCGGCGAGCCGGCCCGCCAGGTTCTTGGCCGCCTCCGGCAGCAGCACCCGACGGCCGTCCGAGACCGCGTTCAGCCCGAACACCTCGGCGTCCGCGCGGTCGGCGAGGATCGCGTCCGGATAGAGCGAGCGCAGCACCGAACGGCTGTGGGCGTCGAAGGCCTCCGGGTAGTACATGACGTGGTCGTCGGCGAGCACGGCCAGCGCGGTGTCCAGGTGGTAGAACCGGGGGTCGACCAGGGTCAGGCTGACCACCGGCACGCCGAACAGCTTCCCCGCCTCGGCGTGCGCGGCCCGCGAGGTGCGGAAGCCCGTCCCGGCGAGCACCCGGCGGCCGACCACCAGGTGGTCGCCCTCGCCCTCGTTGACGTGCCCGGCCCGGTGGACCGCGCGGTAGCCGCGCGAGCGGAACCAGGCCTGGTAGGCCTCGGACTCGGCGGCCCGCTCCGGGTAGCGGAAGGTCGCCACCAGGGCCCGACCGTCCAGCACGGTGGCGCCGTTGGCGGCGTACACCATGTCGGGCAGCCCGGGCACCGGGTCGATCAGCTCGACGGTGTGGCCGAGGCGGCGGTACGTCCGGTAGAGCCGCTCCCACTGGCGGACGGCCAGCGCGGTGTCGGTGGGCTGCGCCGGGTCCATCCACGGGTTGATCGCGTAGTCCACCGTGAAGTACGTCGGCCGGCACATCAGATAGCGCCGCGGCCGCGCCGCACGTGCCGGGGTGTGCGTGGGCATTGCTCAACCGTCCTCGGATCGCCGGAAGTTGGGGTTACACCTCGCCGGGGGGCGCACCTCGTCGGGGGTGCACCTCCTTCCAGAGGCGGCTGCCCCGTCGCTCCCGTTCGCACACCCGCGCGGGCGCCCCCGCCGGGCGCAAACCCCCCGCGCACCCGGCGCGAGCCCCGGCGCACGGGCCCCGGCGTCCGCCGACTACCAGCGCACCGAGGCGAAGTCCACCGGCTCCGTGCGCAGCGCCCGGGCGCGCACGGCGAGGTCGCGCAGCCGGCGGTCCGCCTCCTCGGCGGGCATCCGGCGCTTGTCGCCGTGGCCGGGCAGCAGCCACTCGAAGCGCAGCGCGCCCAGGCTGCGGTCCAGCGAGGCGGACTGCTCCTCGATCGAGTACCAGGTCACCGCCTCCTGCACCTCGATGTCCTCGTTGGTGCGGGACCAGTACAGGCTGTCGCCGCTGAAGCAGTAGCGCTCGTCGGCGACGTACAGCACGCTGCCGAGGGTGTGGCCGGGGAAGGGGTGGGCGACCAGGCCCGGGGAGACCTCCACCGGCTCGGTGCCGCGCAGCACCCGGTCGGCGTCGGGCGCGGAGTCGAGGTCGCCCTCGTGGATCCAGAGCCGGGCGCCCAACCGGTCGGCGTAGGCGCGACCGTGCGCGGCGTGGTCGCGGTGGGTGAGCAGGATGTCGGTGACCGGGCCGAGCGCCTCGTAGCGGGCGGCGAGCCCCTCGCTGTAGCGGGGCGTGTCGATCATCACCCAGCCGCTCGGACGGCGGCAGAGGTACGAGTTGGCGCCCGCGTTGCGCCGGGAGTTGTGACCGAGCAGCAGCACCCCGTCGTCCAGGGCGAGCGGGAAGGGGTCGGTGACCGGGTCGAGCCGGCCGCCGCCGGGGCGGATCGAGCGGGTCGGGCAGGCGTGGGCCGCGGCGAGCAGCTGCCGCCGCTCGGCCTCGTCGCGCGGCTGGCGCAGCAGGACGGACGTCCGGGCGCGCTCGATGATCAGGTCGGGTGCGAGCTGCCGGGCGACGTCGCAGTTGGTGCAGCGGTCGTCGATGGTCCAGTTCTCGTCGGCGGTCTGGTTCTCGGACGGATTCACGGCTGGCTTCTCCCTGGCAGGACGGCGGCCGGGCGGCCGCACACGTCGAGCATCGTCCGTTCGGGCCCAAAACGGGAAGAGGGCAAGGATCTTGTGCTTTTCGGACTGCGGCGCTCTGCGGGGTCGCGCGGGGTGACGCAGGGTACGTGGCCCATCTCACGTGCCGCCGAGGTCACCTACGGTGGCGTAGGTCACTTGATTCGGTGAACTATCTCTTTCATGCCGAACCTCCAGGAGACCCTTGACCTCAGTTCGTATGCCGCCCTCGGCGACAGCTTCACCGAGGGCCTGAACGACCCCGGTGCGGGCGGCGCCTTCGCCGGCTGGGCCGACCGCCTGGCCGGGCTGCTCGCCGACGGGCGGCCGCCGGGCGGGTTCCGCTACGCGAACCTGGCGGTGCGCGGGCGGCTGCTGGACCAGATCGCAGCCGAGCAGGTGCCCCAGGTCCGCCGGCTCCAGCCCGACCTGGTCACCTTCTGCGCCGGCGGCAACGACATCCTGCGGCCCGGCAGCGACCCCGACGAGGTGGCCGAGCGCTTCGAGGCCGCCGTCGCCCAACTCGCCGAATCCGCCGGGACGGTGCTGATCTGCACCGGCTTCGACACCAAGGACGTGCCGCTGCTCAAGCACCTGCGCGGCAAGATCGCCACCTACAACGGGCACATGCGGGCGGTCGCCGACCGCTACGGCTGCAAGGTGGCCGACCTGTGGTCGCTGCGCGCCGTGCAGGACCGCCGCGCCTGGAGCGAGGACCGGCTGCACCTCTCCCCCGAGGGCCACCAGCGGGTCGCCCTGCTGGCCGCCCGCTCGCTGGGCCTGGACACCGCGCAGGACCCGGAGGCCCCGTGGCCGGCCGCGCCCGTGCTGTCCCCGGCGGACCAGCGGCGGGAGAACCTCCAGTGGGCCCGCGAGTACTTGATCCCGTGGGTCGGCCGGCGTCTGCGCGGCGAGTCCTCGGGTGACCACGTCGAGCCCAAGCGGCCTGATCTGCTGCCGCTCTGACGCCTCGTCACCACTGCTCACCGGGCGCTGCGGCGCGCGTCGCCGACAGCGCCCGGTGGAGCAGGGCGGCGCAGGCCGCGCCGACGAGGTACCAGGCGAGGTCCGGCGGGTTGAAGGTCGACCCGAGCACCAGGTGGACCAGCCCGCTGCGCCGGCCCCAGGCGTCCGGCAGCCCGGTCGCCTGGAACAGCTCGACCGCCCAGCTCACGGCCGCTGCCACCAGTGCCGCCCGGACCGGGCGTACGGTCGGCGCGACCAGCACCACCAGGGTGTACACCAGGACGGTGTAGAGCCCGTCACCCGCGTATTTGGCGACGTCGCCGTCCATCGCGGCGCGCACGCCCAGGCCCGCGACCACCGTCAGCGTCGCAGCCACGGCGGCCGGGAGGCGTACGACCGTTCCCCTCCTGAGATCATCCACCCGCCCCACAGTACGCCCGGGCCGCGGTTCCGTCGTTCCGGAACCACCGCGCCCCGCCGGACGTCACTACCCCCCGATGGGGCCGATCCGTGCAGGTCACGGGCATCCGCAGAGCCTCAACGGGCATGAGCCGAACGGAACGTACGGGCGGGGAGCAGTGGCAGAGAGCGAAGACACCGAGGCACGACGGCAGTTCACGGTGGACGGGTTCGCGGCCGGACCGGACGGCCGGGCCCAGCGGGCACGGGAGCGCGGGAAGGCACTGCGCGCACGGGTGCCCCGGGAGCGGCACGCGGAGTTCGCGGCCGCGACCGACCGGCCGACGGCGGTGGAGGCGATAGAGGCGTCCAACGCCGGCCGGATTCCGGGGCTGGTGCCGATCCGGGTGGGCCGGATGGCCGCCACGCCGTTCGCGTTCCTGCGCGGATCGGCCGGGCTGATGGCCGTCGACCTCGCGGGCACGCCGGTGACCGGGGTGGGCGCGCAGCTGTGCGGGGACGCGCACGCGGCGAACTTCGGGCTGTACGGCGACGCACGCGGCCAACTCGTGATGGACATCAACGACTTCGACGAGACCGTGCCCGGCCCGTGGGAGTGGGACGTCAAGCGCCTGGCCACCAGCCTGGTACTGGCCGGCCGGGAGACCGGGGCGAGCGAGACCACCGCCCGGGCGGCCGCCCAGCACGTGGCAGGCTCCTACCGCCGGACCATGCGCACGCTCGCCAAGCTGCCCGCGCTGGACGCCTGGAACGCCGTGGCGGACGAGCAGTTGGTGTCCTTCGCCGAGGCGCACGACCTCGCCGACGTGCTGCGGAAGGTCGGCGCGAAGGCGCTCGGCAACACCAGCGCGCGCTTCGCCGCCCGCAGCACCACCCGCACCGCGGACGGCGGTTGGCGGTTCGCGGCCGCTCCCCCGGTGCTCACCGAGGTGACCGACGCGACCGCCCGCGCGGTGGCCGAGGCGCTCGGCCCGTACGTGGCGACGGTCCCCGCCGAGGTGCGCACCCTGCTGTCCCGGTACCGGGTGCAGGACGTGGCGTTCCGGGTGGTGGGCACCGGCAGTGTCGGCACCCGCTCGTACGTGGTGCTGCTCACCGACCACCGGGACCAACCGCTGGTGCTGCAGGTGAAGGAGGCCCGGCCGTCCGCACTGCTGCCGTACCTTCCAGGCGTTCAGCGGGTGGAGCACGAGGGCAAGCGCGTCGTGCTCGGCCAGAAGCACATGCAGGTGGTCAGCGACACCCTGCTCGGCTGGACGACCGTCGAAGGACTCCCGTACCAGGTACGGCAGTTCCGCAACCGCAAGGGCAGCGTCGACCCGTCCGCGCTGTTGCCGGGCCAGCTGGACGACTACGCGCGGATCACCGGCGCGCTGCTCGCCCGGGCCCACGCCCACACCGCCGACCCGGGCCTGCTGGCCGGGTACTGCGGCAAGGGCGAGGCGCTGGACGAGGCGGTCGCCGCCTTCGCCGTCGCCTACGCGGACCGCACCGAGGCCGACCACGCCGACCTGGTCGCGGCGGTGCGCGGCGGGCGGCTGCCCGCTGAGCAGGGCGTCTGAGAGGTCCGGCCCAGGAGCCGGACAAGGCGTCTGAGAGATCCGGTTCAGAAGCCGAACGGGGCGGTCTGAGGGATGCGGTTCAGGAGGCCAGGAACGGCGCGACCGCCGCCACGAACTCGCGCGGCCGGGCACTGTGCACCAGGTGCCCGGCCTCGATCGTGACCAGTCGGCAGTCCGGGATCAGCCGGGCCAGTTCGGCGATCCGCTCCTGTGGGACGTGGCTGTCCCCTGCGCCCGCGACCACCAGGGTGCGGGCGGTGCTCCGGGCCAGCCCTTCCCGCCAGGCCGGGTCCGGGGTGTCGATCTGTGCCTTGACCGCCCGGACCATCGCCCAGTCGAAGTGCGCCGGTTCGTCCTCCGCCCCCTCCGGCGGAACGCTCGCCGGGCGCGGGTGGAGCGCGGGGATCTCCTCCAGGACCAGGCGGTCGATCCGCTCCGGCACGGCCTGGGCGAGCAGATAGGCGACCGCGCCGCCCATCGAGTGGCCGACCAGATCGATCCGGGCCAGGCCGAGGGCGTCGAGGAAGGCGAGCACGTCGTCGCGCATCGCCTCCAGGCCATAGGCGGCGGTGCGGCCGCTGTCGCCGTGGCCGCGCAGGTCGAGCGCGTACACGTGGTGCCCGGGGGCGAGCTCGGGCAGCACCACGTCCCAGTCGGCGGCGCGCTCGCCGAGGGCGTGCAGCAGCACCAGCGGCGGGCCGTCGGGCCGGCCGCTCTCCCGATAGGCGAGCATGACCTCGGGCAGTTGTACCGTCCGTACGTTGATCATGCCCGCCACCGTACGTGCCGACGGGAGGTCAGCGGACCGGTGTTCGCCCTCGGCTCATCGCGACCGGCTCGTTCTCGCGGTGCTCCCGCTCAGTCGCCCGCCCGGCGAACACCGCGGCCAGTACCGCGAGTCCGGCCACCGCGGCACACACCACGCTCGCGGTCAGGTAGGCGGAGCGGTGGCCGCCGCCCCCGGCGGTCGCCCGCAGGTAGACGCCGGACAGCGCCGAGACCGCGACCGCGGCGGCGATCCGCTGGGTCATCTGCAGGATCGCCCCGCTCACCCCGGCCGCCTCGGCGGGCGCGTGGCGCAGCACGAACGCCTGGTTGGTGGAGCCCATCAGGCCGACCGAGGCGCCGCTGAGCAGCTGCAGCAGCGCGAGCAGCCAGGGCAGCACGGCGACCGGGGCCCAGTGGGCGACCAGTCCGCTGCCGAGCATGGCCAGGGCGGAGCCGGTCATCCCGATGGTGATGGTGCGTCGGCCGAAGCGCTGCACCACCCGCCAGGCGAGCGCGGAGGCGGTGGCCATGGCCAGCGCGGACGGCAGTGCGACCAGGGCGGCACCCAGCGGGGACAGCCCCAGGCCGTCCTGGAGGAACATGGCGAGGACCAGCGAGGCGGCCAGCGAGGAGCCGAACTGGGCCATCGCGGTGGCCGTTCCGAACGCGTACGGCGCGGAACGGGTGAGCGCCGGGTGGATCAGCGGGTGCCCGCCGCCCCGCGCGTAGCGGCGCTGCCACCAGGCGAGCGTGCCGAGCAGCAGCAGCGCGGCGGCCGTGAAGCCGAGCCAGCCGGCCCAGCCGGGCGGCTGGACGAAGGGCAGCATCAGCGCGAGGGTGAGCGCGCCGACCAGCACCAGGCCGACCAGGTCGAGATCGGCGTGCCTCGCGGCGGGGCCGGGCTTGGGCAGGTGGCGCGCGGCCAGGGCGACGGTGGCCAGGCCGAACGGGACGTTCAGCAGGAAGGTCAGCCGCCAGCCGAGTTCGGGGCCGGCCGCCGCCAGCACCATGCCGCCGATCGGCGGGCCGAGGGCGAAGGCGAGGCTGCCGGTGACGGCGTACATGCCGAGGGCCCGGGCGCGCAGCTGGCCGTCGAAGACGTCCTGGAGGGTGCCGATCATCTGGGAGTTGACGAGCCCGGCGCCGGCGCCCTGGAGCAGCCGGGCGGCGATCAGCACCCGGGGGTCGGTGGCGGTCGCGGAGACCAGGCTGACCAGGGTGAACAGGGCGAGCCCGGTGACGAAGAACCACTTGCGGCCCTTGACGTCCCCGAGCCGCCCGCCGGGGATCAGCGCGAGGCCGAAGACGAGCGAGTACCCGGCGACGATCCACTGCAGATGGGCGGGCTGGGCGTGCAGGGTCTCGCGCAGGGCGGGGAGGGCGGTGTTGAGGACCGACTGGTCGAGCAGCGTGGTGAAGCCCCCCGCGACGCAGACCAGCAGGACGCGCCGCCCGGCCGCGTCGAAGCGCTCCTTGGGCGCCTTGGCCGCCGGGCCGTCGGCTATCGGGCTGTTGCCGGCGGCTCTCATGGCTCCACCACCATGAGCGCGTAGCGGGCCTCGCCGGGGCCGAGGCTGCGGAAGCGGCTGGTGCCGGAGCCGTAGCGCAGACAGTCGCCGGGGCCGATCAGCTGCGCCTCGCCGTCCAGGGTCAGCTCCAACTGCCCGTCGAACACCCAGAGATGGTGCTCCAGCCCGGGCAGACAGGGGCGGTCGTAGGCGATGTCGGCACCGGCCGGAAGCCGGCCCTCGATGATCTCCCCGCGCAGCGAGCCGTGCGGCGGCGAGACCGAGCGGCGGACGAAGCCGGTCGTCTCGTCGCGCCAGACCTGCTGGTCCCCGGCCCGCACCAGCCGGGTCGGTTCGGACTCCACCTCGGCGAGCAGCCGGGACATGGTCCGCCCGTAGACGGCGCAGAGCCGGCCGAGCAGCGCGGCGGTCGGGCTGACCTCGGCCCGCTCCACCCGCGACAGTGTGGACCGGCTGACGTCCGCCTGGCGCGCCAACTCCTCCAGGGTCCAGCCCCGTTCGACCCGCAGCTCGGCGAGCCGTTGTGCCAGCCGCTCGTCGGCGGCCGTGTCGATTCCCATATTCGCGATGCTATCCCGGATATGAGATCACCTTCTCGGGATTTGCGGAGGCCCGGTAACGGTCTGACGGCAGCTCGACTCCGATCGCCTCCGCCCCATCCACCTCCACAGGTCGGTGATCATATGATGATCGACGACAAAGTGGCCGGTCAGCGGCCTATCGGGCGAGGGGGACGACGATCGTGTTCGGCATCATCAGACCATGCAGGCACCGGCTGTCCGAACGGCTCCAGACCTCCTGGATGGCGCATCTGTGCGGGCTCTGCCTCGCCCTGCGCGACGACCACGGACAGCTCGCCCGGACCGCCACCAACTACGACGGACTGATCATCTCCGTCCTGGTCGAGGCCCAGGCCGCCCGGGAGGACTCCTCCTGGCGCCGCACCGCCGGACCCTGCCCGCTACGCGGCATGCGGACCACCTCCGTCGCCAAGGGCGAGGGCGCCCGGCTCGCCGCCGCCGTCTCGCTCACGCTTGCCTCGGTGAAGATCCGCGACCACGTCGAGGACCGGGACGGCGTGTTCGCCCGCCGTCCGGTGGCCGCCGGAGCCCGCGCGGTGACCCGGCGCTGGGACCGGCAGAGCGCGGGCAGCGCCTCGACCGTCGGTTTCGACACCGCCGTCCTGCTCGACGCCGCCTCCCGGCAGGGCGAGTTGGAACGCACGCTGCTGCCCGGCAGCTCGGTCCTACTGGTCACCGAGCCCACCGAGACCGCCACCTCGGCCGCGTTCACGCACACCGCCGCGATCGCCGGACGCCCCGGCAACGCCGCTCCGCTCGCCGAGGCCGGACGGCTGTTCGGCCGGCTCGCCCACCTCCTCGACGCCGCCGAGGACCAGGCCGCCGACGCCGCCACGGGCGCCTGGAACCCGCTCACCGCCACCGGCACCGACCGCGCCGAGGCCGAACGGCTCTGCCGCGACGCCGTCCACGGCATCCGGCTCGCGCTGCGCGAGGTCGAGCTGGGCGACAAGGCGCTGGTGCACGTACTGCTCGGGCACGAGACCGAGCGCGCCGTCGACCGGGTCTTCGGCCCGGCCGCGCACGGGGCGGGCTGCCGGCGCGGCGCCCACGGCGAGCACGGCGCCACCGGCGAGCACCCGCAGGACGCGCCGCCGCGTCAGGCGCCGCCCGCGTACCCGGGCGGGCCGTACCCCGGCCAGGACCCGAACCAAGCACCGATCCCCCCGTGGGTGCCGCAGGGCCCCGGCTTCACCCCGCCCGGCGGCAAGCCGCCGCGCCCGCGCAACCTGCTCGCCGGGTGCGCGGTCTGGGCGCTGATGGCCTGCACCTGCCAGCTGCTCTGCTGCGAGCACAACGACCCGTTCAGCCGCGAGCGCCGCAAGGGCTTCTGCGATCGGCATGACTGCTGCGACTCGTGTGACTGCGACTGCTGCAATTGCGGGTGCCAGTGCTGCGATGACTGCGGGTGCGACAACTGCGGTTGCGACGGCTGCGACTGCGGCTGCGACTGCTGACACTCCGTCAATTCTCTTCCGGCGCAGCCTCCAACTGATCGGACGCCATCGGCCCGGGGTGCCCCCGCAGCACCCCGGGCCGGTCCGCGTCCTCACGCTGCTCGGCTCTTCGCCAGAGCGGCAACACCACCACCGGACGCGACTCGACGGCCTCAGGCATCACGCCCCGCCGTCTCCCGGTCCGCCGCCAGCGAGCTCTCCAGCCCGGCCAGCAACTGCCGGAACCGCTCGGCGTCCTGCTCCGTCATCCGCCCCTCGGGCGCCGCCCCCGGCCACTCGGCCGTCCTGTCGTCCATGCGCACGACGCTAGGCGGCGGGGATCAACGGGCGATAAACGTGGGGCATGTGGGACTGGTGGGACGGGAGAGGTCCGGCGCCGCAACGGGCCGTTGCCGATGGGCAACGGCGGTCCGGTCGCAGCGAGTCGGCGACGCCAGGCGGGTTGGCGTGTCCACGGGTTGGTGGTTCAATGCCTTTCGTTAGGAAGGTTTCCTAACACGAGAAGAGACCTGAGCACGACCCCCTCCCCCAGCGATAGGACAACCTCCCCATGGGTCGCAGCACCACCAGGACACTGATCGCCGGGGCCGCACTCGCCGCCCTGCTCCTGCCGACCGCGGTCTCCCCCGCCGGGGCCGCGACGCCGGCCCCCGCCGCCACCGCCGCCACCCGTCAGGCCGGCTTCCAGCACCCCGGCGTGCTGGTCGGCGCAGAACAACTCGCCTTCCTCAAGGGCAAGCTGGACGCCGGGGCCGAGCCCTGGACCTCCGCCTTCGCCGATCTGCGGGCCAGCACGTACGCCTCGCTCGACTGGCAGCCGCGACCACGCGCCGATGTGGAGTGCGGGTCCAGCTCGCACCCCGACAACGGCTGCTCCGACGAGCGCGACGACGCGATGGCCGCGTACGCGCACGCGCTGCAGTGGGTGCTCACCAAGGACCAGCGGTACGCCGACAAGGCGATCGAGATCATGGACGCCTGGTCCGGCGTGATCCAGGAGCACACCAACAGCAACGCCCCGCTGCAGACCGGCTGGTCGGGCAACGACTGGGCCCGCGCCGCCGAGCTGATCCGCTACTCGGGCGCGGGCTGGTCGGCCGCCTCGATCGACCGCTTCGCCACCATGCTGCGCACCGTCTACGTGCCGCTACTGACACCCGGCAGCCCACGCAAGAACGGCAACTGGGAGCTGATCGAGACGGACGCGCTGATGGGCATCGCGGTCTTCCTGGACGACCGCGGCCTGTTCGACCGGGCCGCCGACCTGTGGCGGGGTCGTCTGCCCGCGTACGTCTACCTCTCCTCGGACGGCGAGCTGCCGGTGCCGCCACCGAACGCCGGGATCGAGGGCGAGGCCGCGCTGGTGAAGTACTGGAACGGCCAGTCCACCTTCGTCGACGGGCTGTCGCAGGAGACCTGCCGGGACTTCGGCCACACCGGCTGGGGCCTGGAGGCCGCCGCCCAGAGCGCCGAGACGGCCCGGCTGCAGGGCCTCGACCTGTGGGGCGAGGGGCGCGAACGGCTGGTCAAGGCACTGGAGTTCCACACCGCCTACGACAACGGCGCCCCGGTGCCGGACTGGCTGTGCGACGGCTCGGTGAAGACCGGCCTCGGCCCGGCCGTCCAGCTCGCGTACAACGAGTACCACCTGCGCGAGGGCCTCGCGATGCCTCAGACCGAGCAGTACGTGGCCGCGCACAGCCCGTTCGGGGCGAACTACTTCATCGGGTGGGAGACCCTGACCCACACCAGCGCGCCCTGACGGCTCACTCCCGCCACACCCCCACCCCCGCCCCCACACCGCGGACACCCCCCACTGCCTCCGGCGGTCGCGCCGTCGGAGATCGGAGCACACCCATGCGAGTTTCCCGAACCCACCGCCTCGCCGCCACCGTCGCCGTGGTCGCCGCCCTGGCCGCCGGCACCGCCTGCGCCGCGACCTCCGCCCAGGCCGCGCCCGACACCACGGCCACCCGGCAGACCGCCGCCTCCCAGCAGGTCAGTGCCGGCGGGCTCACCCCGGACCAGCGCCGCCGGGCCGACCAGCTGATCAGCGTCTTCGAGAACAGCACCACCGAGATCCAGTACGGCTACGCGGAGAACATCGACGACGGCCGTGGCGTCACCGCCGGCCGGGCCGGGTTCACCACCAACGACGGCGACGCCCTCAAGGTGGTCCGCGCCTACACCGCCGTCTCCCCCGACAACCCGCTGGCCCGCTTCATCCCCGAGCTGGAGCGCCTGGCCGCCGCGGGCAGCGGCGACACCGGCGGCCTGCCCGAGAGCGAGTACATCGCCGCCTGGAAGCAGGCCGCCCAGGACCCGGCCTTCCGGCAGGTCCAGGACGACCAGGTCGACCAGCGCTACTTCGCCCCCGCGATGAACCAGGCCGACCAGCTCGGCCTGACCACCGCGCTGGCCCGCGCCGAGCTCTACGACGCCTCCATCCAGCACGGCAACGGCAGCGAGTACGACGCCCTGCCCGCGCTGATCGACCGTACCAACGTCAAGGTCGGCACGCCCTCGGCCGCCGGTGAGCGCGCCTGGCTCGACGCCTTCTTCGACGTCCGGATCGACGACCTGAACAACCCGGCCAACTCCTCCACCGCCGACGAGTGGCGCAAGTCGGTCGACCGGGTCGAGTGCCTGCGCCGGATCGCCGCCTCCGGCAACTACGACCTGGACGGCCCGTTCAGCATCACCGCCTTCGGCTCCGGCTACACCATCGGCTAGGCCCCTCCCGACCCGGGGTCCGGAGTGTGGGCCCGGACCCCGACCCGGTGCGGCCGCCCCCTCGGTGTCCCCCACCGCCGAGGGCCGGCGGCCGCACCGGGCGAACCCTCCTCAGCTCCGGGCGGCCAGGGCCGCGTCCAGGAGCAGCCCGGCGGCCTCCTTCGCGTCGGCGGCGGCGCCCGGGTCGCCGTGGATCGCCGCGGTGGTGATGGCGCCCTCGGCGAGCAGGGCGAGGTGGACGGCGGTCGCGGGCGGGGCGCCGACGGCCTCGACCAGGCCGGCCAGGTAGCCGGCGAACTCCTCCTTGTGGTGTCGGGCCGCCGCCGCGACAGCGGGGGTGGTGGCGCCCAGCTCGCCGAAGGAGTTCACGAAGGCGCAGCCGCGGAAGCCCGGTTCGGCGAACCACCGGCCGAGCCAGTCGAAGACCGAGAGCAGCTGCTCCCGGGGCGTGCCGCCGGTCCGGGCGACATGGACGGCGAGGCTCGCCCGCCATCGCCCGTCGCGGCGCTGCAGGTAGGCCTCGACCAGGTCGTTCTTGGACGGGAAGTGCTGGTAGACGCGGCGCATCGTCATCCCGGAGGCGGCCCGGACGGCGTCCATGCCGACCGCTTGGACGCCCTGTCCGTAGAACAGCTCCTCGGCCGCGTCGAGGATGCGGGTCCGCGGGTCTTCCTGGTCCATCTGCCGTGCCCTTTGCGCGAGAACGATTGTTCTCCTAGGGTAGCCAGTGAAGTGAGAACGATCGTTCTCACCGGTGGAATACCCGTTCCCGAGGAGCCGGACCGATGGCCGAACAGCGCCCTCCCCTGCCCCCGTTCACCGAGGAGAGTGCCCGCCGGAAGGTGCGGGCCGCCGAGGACGCCTGGAACACCCGCGACCCGCAGCGGGTCGCGCTCGCGTACACCCCCGACAGCCGCTGGCGGAACCGCGCCGAGTTCCTGACCGGCCGCGAGGCCATCGTCGACTTCCTCACCCTCAAGTGGCGGCGCGAACTCGACTACCGCCTCGTCAAGGAGCTGTGGGCGTACGGCGGCGACCGGATCGCCGTCCGCTTCGCCTACGAGTGGCACGACGACAGCGGCCAGTGGCACCGCTCGTACGGCAACGAGAACTGGGAGTTCGACGAGCACGGCCTGATGGCCCGTCGGATCGCCTCGATCAACGACCTGCCGATCACCTCCGCCGAGCGGCTCTTCCACTGGCCCCCGGGGCGTCGGCCGGACGACCACCCGGGGCTGACCGGGCTCGGGCTCTGAGCGGTCCGGGCCGTCGGGGCACTGTTCCACGACTGTGACACGGCGAGCATCGGGCGCTGACCCGGGGCTGGGAATCTCCTTGTCGAAAGCGAACAGCAATGCCCGAGGGGGACCCTGGAATGTCCGTGCGCAACAGATTCGGCTCCGCCGCCGCGATCGCCCTGATGACCACCGTCGGAGCCGTCCTGCTCTCCGCGTGCGGCCCCGACAACAGCGACCCCGGCTCCACCGCCGCGCCCGGCACGGCGGCCCCGGGGACGGCGGCGCCGGGCGGCGGGTCGCACTCCGGCAGCCCCGCGCCGGGTGGCAAGGAGATCAACGGCACCTCCGCCGCCAACCACCTGGCCATCAGCACGGGCACCAAGACCGTCGCGATGAACGGCACCACCGTCGACTTCGGCACGGTGGTCCGCGACCTCGCGTGGTCCCCGGACGGCAAGAAGGTCGTCTTCGTCAACGGCGACGGCGACCTGGTGACCGCCAACCCGGACGGCAGCGGCAAGTCCTCACTCGCCAAGGCCCCCAGCGGCGAGACCTGGTCCCACCCCACCTGGCAGCACGCCTCGAAGGGGCCGGGCGGGGACTCCGTACCCAACGAGACCGAACACTTCAACAACATCGTGTTCGCGTCCAGCAAGGACGGCGCGCTGCAGCTGGAGACCATCCCCGCCAAGGGCGGCACCCCCGAGGTGCTCACCCCGCGCAGCTCCGAGGGCGGCACCGACAACGGCATCCCGCAGCCGCCGACGACCGGCAACACCTGGCCCAACGCGGGCGGCCATCAGGGCAGTATCGCGTACGCCAACACCCCGGGGAACGAGGTGTACATCTACGACGACTACATCCGCCCGAACACCCACGACATCGGCAAGGGCTCGCAGCCGGCGCTGTCCCCGGACGGCGGACACGTCGTCTTCGTCCGCTCGGTGAACGGCCACGACCACCTGTTCTCCCGCTCCACCGACTACGAGCAGAAGACCGAGAAGGACCTCACCCCCTCGGCCACCACGGACTACACCGAGCCCGCGTGGTCCCCCGACGGCAAGACCCTCGCGGCCCGCACCCCGGACGGCGTCAGCACCCTGCCGGCCGACGGCTCGGCGGCGCCGACCCAGGTCTCCACCATCAAGGGCCTGCCCTCCTACCGGCCCTGAGCCCCGGCCGCACGAGCCAACTCGGCGCGCAGCTCGGCCAGATGCTCGTCGGCCGACTCGTGCGGCAGGAACTCGACCACGTCGAGGAAGCGGAACAGCACCCGGGTCTCGGTGACCGCGTACTCGTAGTCACCGAACCCGACCACCGCGCCCGTCCCGCCGCGCGCCGCACCGCGGACGGCAGCCGAGGTCACCCCGTCCGCGGTGGACTCGGCGGTCACCCGCCGGCGCGCGTTGGGCCGGGCCAGGTACGGGCAGACCATCGACGCGTACAGCATGCAGGAGCGGTGGCCCGGGCCCTCCATGGTCGGCGCGAGGTTGCGGTACGGCCGCCCCGCCGCGATCGCCTCGGCGATCGCGGCGCTCTCGGCCGGGCCGACCACCCGCCACACCGGCCCGCGCGCCATCAGCGCGCCGCACACCGAACAGCGGCGCTCCAGCGCGCAGTCGGCACTACGCCCGTGGTCCGTCAGGGCGAACTGCGGCTGCCCGTCCTGCCACGGCGTGATCGCCGGCACCGGGTATCCCCGCACGTCCTTGGGACGCGCCCCCACCTCGTCCGGCATCGGCACTAGTTCGAATCGCACGCCCCTATCGATACCAGGCCGGCGCCTCACCGGTCGACCCGCGCGCCACTACCCCTCGGTCGCCTCCTGGACCAGCATCACCTTCCGCAGCAGATCCGACAGCGTCCGCCGCTCCTCCTCGGTCAGCACGCCCAGCAGCCGGCGCTCCTCGCGGCCGACCACGTCCAGGGCCTCGTGCCAGGCGGCGCGCCCGGTCTCGGTCAGCACGATGTCGACCTTCCGGCGGTCCTCCGTCGAGGGGGTGCGGACGATGAAGCCGCGGCGCTCCAGGGTCTCCAGCCGGCCGGTGATCGAGGCGGGGGCGAGGTTGAGGTCGGCGCGCAGGTCGGAGGGGGCGGCGTGGCCGCCGCGGCCGGCCAGCACGTGGAGGGTGTCGAACTCGTGCTTGTGCAGGCCGAAGTCCGCGACGCCCTGTTCGCGGACCCGGCCGAGGTGGTGGGTGAGCCGGGACATCCGGGTGACGGAGGCCTCGATGTCCGGGTCGAGGTCGGAGAGCACCGGCAGCCAGCGTTCGACGTGGCCGTCCGACCAGTCGCGGGGCTGGGTCGGCTGCTGGGGAGGGTGCTCGGCCATGGGAGGAGTCTACAAACAGCCGAATCTGTCGGTGCCGAAATATTCGTTGCCTAAATTTCGATACCGAAATACAGTGCCGCGCATGCCCCAACACCCCCTGCGCCTGCGCGGCTTCCGCCTGCTCTTCCTCGGCCGGACGGTCTCCACCCTCGGCGACGCCGTCGTCCCCGCCGCCCTCGCCATCGCCATCACCCGCGCCACCGGCTCCTCCGGGGCGCTCGCCCTCGTCCTGGGCTGCGCGATGGTGCCGCGGTTGCTCCTGCTGCCCTTCGGCGGAGTGGTCGGCGACCGCGTCAACCCGCGCCTGGTCGCCCTCACCACCGACCTGCTGCGCGCCGCCACCCAGCTGCTGGTCGGCTTCGAACTCCTCGGCCACCGCCCCGGCCTCGGCCACATCGCGCTCGCCTCGGCGGCCGGCGGCATCGCCTCCGCCTTCGCCATGCCGACCACCTCGCCGCTGGTCAGGGCCACCGTCCCGGCCGAACACCGACTGCGCGCCAATGCCCTGCTCGGCTCCGCCACCAGCGCCGCCCGACTCGGCGGCCCGGCGCTCGCGGGCGTGCTGGTGTACACGGCAGGGCCCGGCTGGGCCTTCGTCCTGGACGGCGTCTCCTTCCTGCTGAGCGCCGCCCTGCTCACCCGGATCAGCGTCGCCCACACCCCCGCCGAATCGCGCTCGCTGCGCCGGGACCTCGCCGAGGGCTGGAGCGAGGTGCGCTCCCGGGACTGGTACTGGACCAGCCTGATCGCCCACGGCGTGTGGAACGGCGCGAGCGCCGTCGCACTCACCCTCGGCCCGCTGATCGCCGCCACCCGCCTGGGCGGGGACGGCGTCTGGGTGGCGATCACCCAGGCCGGGGCGGTCGGGCTGCTGCTGGGCTCGCTGATCGCCGGGCGGGTCCGGCCCCGGCGCCCGGTGCTGGCCGGCAACCTCGCCCTCGCCCTGTACGGACTGCCGCTGCTGGCACTCGCCGTACCGGCGCCCGCGCCGCTGACGGTGGCCGCGTACGGGGTGGCCATGGCCGGGCTGGGCTTCCTCAACCCGGTCTGGGAGACGGTGGTCCAACAGGACTTCCCGGCCCGGGTGCTGGCCCGGGTCACCTCCTACGACTGGCTGCTCTCGCTGGCCGCGGCGCCGCTCGGGTACGTGCTGGCGCCGCTGGCCGCCGACGCCTGGGGCAGCCGGGTGCCGCTGCTGGCCGCGGCCGCGCTGGTGACCGCGGTGTGCGCGGGCACGGCGGCGGTGCCGGGGGTGCGCCGCCTCGGCGCCGAACGGGAGGCCCGCGGACCGGCGGCCGCCGAGCGGCCACCGGTCCGGGTGGACTCCTGAACGCTTGAACTCCGGAACTCCCGGCAGTGGAAGGTCAGTTCCAGATGCCGGCGATGTCCGTGGCGTTCGCCGCGTTGCCCGCGTGGCCGCTCGCCCCGGAGAGGTCCTCCAGGGTGCGCAGCACGTTGTAGTGGTTGTAGGTGGTGGCCGAGCTGCTGCCCGGGATGACGTGGGCGCCGTAGACCACGGTCGGGATCCGGTTGCCGGACAGGCTGTTGTCCTCGTCGAAGGTGACGATCAGCAGGCTGTTGTGGCTCTGCGCCCAGGTGGCGTACGCCCCCAGGTTGTTCTTGATCCAGGTGTCACCGGTGCTGACCGAGCAGTCGTGCATGTCGCTGCACAGGTTCGGCACGACGAAGGAGACGCTCGGCAGGGTGGTGTAGTCGGTCGGGAACTGGGTGAAGGTCATGGCGGTGTTCAGCGGGACGTTGCCGAAGCCGAACCAGGGGTTGTGCTTCTGCGCGTACTTGCCGATGCTGCAGACCGTGCTGCCCTGGCCGGGCAGGGACTCGTTGTAGCTGGCCCAGGTCTTCCCGGCGGCGGCCACCTCGGAGGCCAGGTTCGGGGCCTGGAACCCGCCGACCGTCACGCAGCTGTCGTCGACCCGGCCCTGGGTGGAGCCGGAGAACAGGGCGTAGTAGTTCGGCTCGCTGGGGTGGGTGATGGCGTAGGACTGGGTGAGGTTGGCGCCGCCCGCCTTCAGGGTGTTGTTGATGTACGGCGCGCTGCTGCTGCCGATGATCTGGCTGTAGGCGTGGTTCTCCATCACGACGACGATGATGTGGTCGGGCGTGGGCAGCCCGGCCGCCTGCGCGGTGGTGGCGGTGGCCGCCCAGAGCCCGGCGGAGGCCGCGACCAGGGCGACGGCCAAGCCGATCGCGGTCGCGCTGCGGCGGGAGCGGCGGGGGGCGTCGTTCAGGGGCTTCGCGGACGAAGTCATGACAAATCCTCGGGTGGAGGGCGGCCCCGAAGGGCCGCCCGAACGGGAGGTGACGGACGGTC
The DNA here is from genome assembly GCF_044327205.1 of Kitasatospora sp. NPDC018058. Taxonomy (NCBI): domain Bacteria; kingdom Bacillati; phylum Actinomycetota; class Actinomycetes; order Kitasatosporales; family Streptomycetaceae; genus Kitasatospora; species Kitasatospora sp. NPDC018058. The sequence goes on from NZ_JBIRFA010000020.1 coordinate 125,081, forward strand.
GGGCGCTCGCGAACGGCTCAGGCGTGTCTGACGATTCGCGGCGGATCGGCGCGCGGCGTTGGGGTGCGTGCATCGCAAGGCGGAGGATGGGGGCACCTCCCAGCCGCCGGGCTGGGGGAGCCTCGCGCGCCCGGCGGGAATCGTCAGGCACGCCTTAGTACGGGGTGCCGTTGACGAAGTCGGTGTTGAAGGTCGTCTCGATGGTGTTGAGCACCCCGGAGTCGGAGACGATCAGGCCGAGCTCGCGGTTGCTGTTCAGCGAGTTGTCGGAGAAGTTCTCCGAGCCGGCGAACACCTTGGCCGAGGGGGTGCCGTAGTCGGCGACGATGGCCTTGGCGTGGATGTACAGGCCGGTGGTCGAGGAGTAGGTGACGACCTTGGCGCCGGCCGTGGTGACCTGGTCGAAGTAGGAGCCGTACGAGCTCGGGTTCATGCCGACGACCCGCACGGTGACGCCGCGGTCGGCGGCGGCGGTGATCGCGTCCACCAGGGTCGGGTCGCCGAACTCCAGCTCCTGGACGTCGAGGGAGGTCTGCGCGCCGTTGATCAGCGCCAGCAGGCGGTCCTGCGAGTCGGTGGGCGACCAGACCAGGTTGTCGCCGTCCGAGGGAGTGATCGAGGTCTTGGCGTAGTCCGCGGCGAAAACCTGCTCGATCGCGGCGACGTCGTTGGCGTCGCTGTCGAAGACGCCGTAGTCGCGGCTGCTGGAGTAGTAGGTGGCGTCCAGGTTCCCGGTCAGGATCAGGGACTTGGCGCCGTCGACGGTGACGGTCTTCTGGTGGGTGTAGACGAACGCCGAGGAGGAGTACGTCACGCCCACGCCGGCCGCCTTCAGGGCGTTGTAGGCGGTGCCGTTGACCGAGGTGTGCGCACCGTCCAGGATCACTCGGACCTTGACGCCGGCGTGCTGACGGGCGATCAGGGCGTTGACGGCCGTGGTGTCGCGCAGCTCGTACATGGTGACGTCGACGGTCCTGGTGGCCGAGTTGATCAGGTTGTAGACCACGGTGTGGTCCTGGTCGGGGAAGACCACCGCGGTGTAGGTGCCGGTGGCGTGGGCGGTGCCGGTGGCGGATATCAGTCCGGCGCAGGCGAGCAGCAGGGCGCCGGCACGGCGCGCGAAGGTGGCCAGGGGCATGGGGACTCCATGGTCGGTGAGGGGAAGTCGCTCGGGGGAAGTCGCTGAGGGGGAGGCCGGTGCGGGGCGGCACCGGACGGCGAACGAAGCGCCCGAACAGCATGCGGGCGGGGCAGTCAACGCGGGTAGACGACGGCAGGTAAAACCTTGTCTCCGGATCGGGAAACGAACGGTGCGCCGGGCAAACCGGCCGACAACGGACGATGCGGTCAGCGCGGTTCACATTGCCACCGGCCGTCGGGACCGATGATGGTGATCTTCGAGCGGCATGATCAGACGCCGCGTCAGTTCACGAGAGAGCCGGAGAACATGGCGAAGACCAGCCTGCTGCGCCCCCTCGCGGTTGCCGCCGCCGCCGCCGTCCTGGCGGCGACCGGAAGCGTACCCGCCCTGGCCGCCGACGGTGACGGCGGCCAGCTGCCCGTCCCGGACACCGCCGGGGTGCTCAGCGCACTTCAGGCCACGATGCGCGCGGGCGCCCCGGGCGCCTTCGCGGTCATCCGGGACCACGACGAGGACGATCGGACCCGCTCGCTGTCCGTCGGCCAGGCCAACCTTGACGGGACCCCGATGAACTCCTCGTGGAGGTTCCGGGTCGGCAGCAACAGCAAGATGTTCGCGGCCGTTCTCGTGATGCAGCTGGCGGAGGAGGGCCGGATCGACCTCGACAAGCCGCTGCGCGCCTACCTGCCGACCGGCACCCTGCCGGAGAACTGGACCATGACGGGCCGCCAGGTGATGGAGCACCGGGCGGGCGTCTACGACCACACCAACGACCTGCTGGAGCAGGCCGGCGAGGAGACCACCAGCGCCTTCGAGGCCCGCATCCGCACCAAGGTCTACCCGCCGGCCGACCTGGTGGCGATGTCGGTCAAACACGGCCAGCAGTACACCCCGGGCAGCCGCTACTCCTACTCCAACACCGACTTCGTGCTGATGGGCATGGCGGTCGAGCACCTCACCGGCCGCCCCTACGCGGACGTGCTGCGCGAGCGGATCATCGAGCCGCTGGGCCTGGACAAGACCTCCTTCGTGGTCCCCGACCAGCGGATCGAGGGCGCCCACGTCACCGGCTACCTCACCAACGACGACCGCACCAAGCCGCTGCTGGACTCCACCGAGCAGACCGGCTCCTGGGTGTGGAGCGCGGGGGCGGTCATCTCCTCCGCCGGCGACCTCGACCGCTTCCTCACCGCGCTGATGGCGGGTAGCAACGGCGGCCTGGTCTCGGACGCCTCGCTGAAGCAGATGGAGGCCGTGCTGCCGACGCCGACCGCCAAGATCAGCTACGGGCTCGGGCTGCGCCGCATCTCGCTCTCCTGCGGGGACGTCTACGGGCACGGCGGCATCGTCCAGGGCTACCAGACCCAGTCATTCACCACGCCGGACGGGCAGCGCAGCGTGGTCGTGTTCGCCAACGCCTCCAACAACGGCGCGGTCACCCAGGGGCTGATGAACGCGCTGGAGCCGGCCTTCTGCGGGAAGAAGCCGGCGGCCGCGCCGCGTACGGCCTTCGCGCCGCAGGACGGGGACGACCAGGGCGTTCCGGTGGTGGAGGACACCTGGATCTGACGCCTCCGCCACCCCGGCCGGGACTCGCCACGGCTCGCCGCTGCTTGCTACGGCTCGCTACGGTGAGACCCGGCCGGAGCGGCTGCCGTCCGCGCTCAAATCGGTGAGCGCCTCGGTGAGGATCTCCCGGGCCTCGTCCGCCCGGCCCTGCTCGATCAGGGCGGTGCCCAGCTCGGTCAGCGTCTTGGTCATGCTGTCCGGGCGCCCGGTCGCCTCGTAGTGGTCGAGCGCCTGCCGGTAGGCCTTCTCGGCGGCCGGCCAGCGCTTCAACGCCGCGCGGTCCTGGCCGAGTTCGTGCGCCGTCAGGGCCGCCAGCAGGTGCATCAGGGGCGAGGACCAGCGTTCCACCAGCTCCAACGCGCCCGCCAGCGCGCGCCGGCGCGATTCCACCGCCTCCTCGGCCCGGCCGAGGTCGCGCAGGCAGGTCGCGGCGCCGCGCAGGGTCACCAGCCGACCGATCGCCGCGGCCCGGTTGTCCACGGCGGCGAAGGCGTCCGCCGCCCGCCGGTAGCTCTCGCTCGCCTCGTGGTGCCGATGCAACTGCCTCAGGCCGGAGGCGCGGTAGGTGAGCGCCCAGCCCTGCTGCTCGTGGTCGTCCAGACTGCGGGCCAACTCCATCGCCTCGCCCGCGAGTTCGATACCGCGCTGGTAGCGGTGCAGACAGGTGACGTACGTCCAGGCCAGGTGGTTCAGATGCACCGCCTCGGCCCGGCGGTCGCCGCTCGCCCGGGCGGCGTCCACCGAGAGCTGGAACACCTCGCCCCAGAGGTCCCAGCTCAGCAGCCGGTCGGAGAACCAGTGCATGGCCTCGGCGGTGTCGATCACCTCGCGGTGACGGCCGGTCCGCTGCGCCTCGTAGAGGGCCGCCAGCCACTCCGGCTGCTCCTCCTCCAGCCAGCGGGCGGCCTCGGTGAGCGGTACCTCGGTCGGGTCGTCGGCCGCCGCGCCGATCGCGTGGTCCGGGTCGAACCGCAGCCCGTGTGCCGCCGCCCTGCGCAGCAGCCGACGACCGGCCTCGCTACGGGCGTCGGCGACCTCCTCGGCCGTCTCGTCGGCGGCCAGCCGCTCCCCCGCGTACAGCCGTACCAGGTCGTGCAGGCGGTAGCGCTCCGCGGTGGCCGGCTGCACCAGTCCGGCATCGACCAGCTCCTCCAGGAGGAGTTCGGCGCGCACCGGCGGCAGGCCCGCGTAGGCGGCGAGGACGGCGGCCGTGAAGTCCGGCCCGGCGGTCAACGCGCAGCGGCGGAGCACGAGTCGGGACTCGGCGGGGAGCTTGCGGTAGGACAGCTCGAAGGCCGGGCGAACCGCCAGGTCGCCGGTCGCCAGCAGGTCCAACCGGCTCTCCTCTGCGGCGAGTTGACGCACCAGGTGAACCACCTGCTGCTGCGGTCGGGCGACCAGCCGCTGACCGGCTATCCGCAGCGCGAGCGGCAGGTATCCGCAGAGCCGGGCCAGGTCGGCGGCCGCGTCGGGCGCGGCCTCGATCCGCTCGCGCCCGGCGATCCGGGCCAGCAGGCCGACCGCCTCGGCCGGGGAGAGCACGCCCAGCCGCAGCCGGTGCACCGACTCCAGGCCGGGCAGGGCGGCCCGGCTGGTCACGATGGTCACGGCCGGCCCGGAGCCGGGCAGCAGCGGGCGCACCTGGCTCTCGTCGGCGGCGTCGTCCAGCACCAGCACGAGCCGGCGGTCGCGCACCAGGGCGCGGTAGAGGCCGGCTCGCTCCTCCGTCCCGGCGGGCACGGCGGCGTCGGCGACGCCGAGGGCGCGCAGCACCTGGCCGAGGGCCTCGCGGGCGGAGAGCGGGGTGGGGGCCATGCCGCCGAGGTCGAGGGAGAGTTGGCCGTCCGGGAAGCGCGGGGCGAGGGCGTGGGCGGCGTGCAGGGCGAAGGCGGTCTTGCCGAGTCCGGGCTGTCCGCTGACCAGCACCACCCGGGGGTGGGCGGGCTGTTCGTCGTCGGCGAGGGCGGCGAGGGCGGCGAGGGCCTCCTCGCGGGCGGTGAAGTCGGCGATGTCGCGCGGGAGGGCGAGGGCGGTGGGGGGCTCCGTCGGTGCTCCCGGTTCGGCGGGCCGGGCGGTGGGCGCTTGCGTCGATGCCTGCGCCGGTGCCCGGGTCACCGCCTGCGTCGCCGCCGGGGCCGCCGGCCGCCGGGTGCCGCGGGGGCGGCCGGACTGCGCGGCGCGGTCGAGGGCGGCCGCCTGCGCCTCGTCCAGCCGCAGGGCCGCGGCCAGTGCCCGGACGGTGCGCCGCTGCGGTCCGCGGGTACGGCCGCGCTCCATGTCCCCGAGGGCGCGCAGGCTGACCCCGGCTCCGGCGGCCAGCTCCTCCTGGGTCAGGCCCGCCTCGACCCGGTACCCGGCCAGCAGGCGGCAGAACTCGCCGCCCGTCCCCGTCCCCGTACTGCCCCCAGAGGTCATGCCCCGCCCGTCCCCGATCGCGCCGCGAATTACCGCAGTTCCGCCCGACGTTGCGCCGGCCGGACCTCCCCAGGCAGAAGTATGCCCCGAACCGGCATCCGCCCAGGGATGTACTCCTTGACCTGCGGTGACATCCGGTTCCGCCGGTGGCGGCGGCGCTCCGGCACACGCTGGAACCGCCGATAGTTCCGCCTGTGGCGAGCGACGGCCGCATCCTCAGCGCTCGCCCGCCGCTGGGGCGTGCCCGGCCATTCGCGCCCGGCGGGAATCGTCAGGCACGCCCTCGCTCCCGTTCCCGGCGTCTGGCCTCCTCGCCCTCGGCTCTGCGGCCGAGTTCGAACAGCAGGTCGGCGAGCAGACCGTGGGAGCGCGCCTCCACGGCGGCGTCGCCGACGCTCCGGGCGAGGGCGACCGCCAGTCGGGCGGAGGACAGAGCGGCTTCCCGACGGCCGAGGGCATGCAGTGCGCGGGCCCGGCTGTGGGCGGCGAGCACGGCCTCCGCACCGCCGGTGCGGGCGGTGGCGGTGCGGACCGCCTCGTCGGCGTGGGCGAGCGCCCGCTCAGGGGCACCGGCCAGCGCCAGGGCGTCGGCGAGGTCGGTGAGCGAACGGACCAGCAGGTGGTCGGCGGCCGGGGTGCGGGCGGCGGCCACCAGGTCGGTGAGGATGGGCACCGCCCGGTCGTGCCGCCCAGCCCGCAGCAGCGCGGCGGCCACCCGGCTGCGGCAGTGGTGGCGCAGCACCGCGTCCCCGGCCCGGTCGGCGGCCGCGACGGCCCGCTCCAGGTGCTCGACGGCGGTGCGGTGGGCCTCGCGGTCGATGTGCAGGACGGCGAGGTCGGTACCGAGCCGGGCGACGGCCGACTCGTCCCGGCCGGCGTGGGCGGCGCGCAGCCCGGCCTCGGCGACGGCCCGCCAGTGGGTCCGGTCGTGGCCGGTGGTCTCGTACAACAGGCCGATCCGGTGCGCGAGTTGCCAGGCGGCGACGGTACGTCCGTACTGCTCTGCGCAGACCACGACGGCCCTCAGCGCGCTCTCCTCGCGCCGGAACCAGGACGCCGCCCGGGTGCCGCCGCCGGGCGCCGAGCCCTCGGCCGTCCAGTCGGCGGTGAGCTCCAGGTAGTGGGCGATCAGCCGGTCGAGGGCGACGAACCGTTCCTCGCAGCCGAGTTCGGCGGCCTGCCGGGCGGCGTAGCGACGGACCAGCTCCCGGCGGGCGAAGCGGCCGGGGCTGACCTCCTCCAGCAGGTGGACGGTGTCGAGGGCGGCCAGCAGGGTGCGGGTGACGCCCCGCGGGAGGTCGGCGAGGGCGGCGGCGGTGGCGGTGTCGAGGACGGTGCCGGGGTGCAGGCCGAGCAGGGTGAACAGCCGGGCGGCGGCCCGCGGCAGCGTCCGGTAGGTCCGGTCCAGGGCGGCGGTGATGCCGGTCGGGCCGCGGCCGGTTCCGGTGCCCGCCAGGGCGTCCAGGCCGGTCTGCTCGTCGGCGAGTTCGGCGGCGAGGTCCTCCGCGGACCAGTCCGGGCGGGCGGCCAGCCGGGCGGCGGCCAGGCGCAGCGCGAGCGGCAGGTGGTCACAGCCCTCGGCGATCTCGGCGACGGCCTCCGGGTCGGCGGCGGGGCGGTCCGGGAACTCGGGGCCGAGGGTGCGGGCGAGCAGGGCGTGGGAGTCCTCGGCGGTCAGCGGGCCGAGCGGGAGCGGCAGGGCGTCCTCGTGGACCAGCAGCTCGCGCAGGCGGCCGCGGCTGGTGACCACGGCGACCGGACCGGCGCCGTCCGACGGGAAGGAGGGGCGGTCGGGCAGCAGCGGGGCGAGCTGACGGTACGAGGCGGCGTCGTCCAGCAGGATCACCATCCTGCGGTCGGCCAGGAGTTCGCGGTAACGGGCGGCGCGATCCTCCGGTTCGGCGGGAAGGGCGTCCGGGGCGAGGCCGAGGTCGGTGAGGAACCCGCCTAACACGTCGGCGGGTTGCCGCGGCCCGTCCGGGTCGAAGCCGCGCAGATCGGCGTACAGCACGCCGTCCGGGAAGCGCTGGGCCGCCCAGTGCCGGACCAGGGCGGTCTTGCCGACTCCGGCCGGGCCGGTGACCAGGATCGGTCGGCCGGTCCGGGCGGCGAGGGCCAGGGTCTCGTGCAGTCGGGCGAGTTCGGCGGCGCGGCCGACGAAGCGGCGGTCGGGCGGGGTCTGTCTCCGGGGGCTCGACCGGGCCGCCGTGCGCTCGTGCCACTCCCGGGCCTCGGCGCCGCGACCGGCCTGCTCCAGGCACTGGATCAGCCGGGCGGCCAGTATCCGCCGGGTCGGGTGTGCCGCGGCGGCCTCCGCCAGTTCGGCGGTCAACTCGCCGCCGCGACCGGCCCGCAGCAGTGCCTCGGCCAGCCGGTCCAGGGCGCGCAGCCGCAGGTCGGTCAGGTACGGGAGGGTGCGCTCGCGCAGCAGCTCGGATCCGCAGTCGGCCAGCGCCGGGCCGCGCCACAGGTCGAGGGCCGTCCGCAGCAGCGGCACGGCGGGGTCGTCCGGCTCGACCCGGGCGGCGGGCTCGGGCAGCAGCACCCCCGCCCGGTCGCAGAGCGAGCCGAAGCGCACCAGGTCCACCCGGTCCGCGTCCCCTTCCAGGACGTACCCGCCCCCTCGGGTACCGAGTGCGAGCCGGGGGTCGTCCAACAGCTGCCGCAGCGCCGCCACGTGCCCCTGCAGCGCCGCCCTGGCGGTGGGCGGGGCGACACCGGCCCAGACCAGCTCGATCAGCTGCTCGGCGCTCACCGGCTGGTTCAGCCGTACGGCCAGCGCGCTCAGCAGCGCCCGCCGCTTCGGGGCCGAGGGCGTGACCTCCGTGCCGTCGGCTCGCCGAACCGTCATCGGCCCGAGCAGCCAGATGTCCATCGTCCCCTCCCCCGTTCCGACCTGCCCCTTTCGCCCCGGGGCCTGCCCACCCATCGTAGGAAGGTACGACGGACCGGAGCCGATTGGTTCACGTGACCGACATCGCCGCGGCCACCGATGCCCGCACGGAGGCAACCATCGCGCGCCTCTTCGGGCTCTGTACCGGTGGAGGCCCTGCCGGCGGTGAGCGTTCGAGTGCGTTCAGGACACGGACGCGCACTACACTGCGCCACCCCGAGGGCCGGCTTCGGGATAGGTCGGGTGCGGCCTGGTGGATGGTGGGGGTACTGGTGCGGATTCGGCTCCTCGGGCCGGTGGAGCTGCGGGTCGGGGCGGACGGCTTCGCCACGCTGGCGGGGCCGCAGCGGCGGGCGATCCTGGCGTTGCTGGCACTGCGGCTGGGGCGGCTGGTCACCGTGGACCAGTTCTGCGAGCTGCTGTGGGGGGACCGCCCGCCGGCCAGCTCACGGGCGGCGGTGCAGGGGCATGTCGCCGCGCTGCGCAAGGTGCTCGCCGACACGCCGTTCGAGCTGCACACCCGGGCGTCCGGCTACCTGCTGACCGGGCCGGCCGAGGAGGTGGACGCGCTGCGCTCCGAGGCGCTGATCGGGCGGGCCGAGGAACAGGCGGGCCACGGCGACGACACCCAGGCGATCGCGCTGCTGGAGGAGGCCCTGCGGCTGTGGCGCGGCGAGGCCCTGACCGACCTGCCCGACACCCCGCTGCGGGCCGCCGCGGTGGACCACCTGAAGCAGTCCAGCACCGCCGCCCTGCTCCGCTGGGCCGGACTGCGGCTGCACCAGGGCACCGGCGCGGCGGCGGTGGCGGTGCTGGAGCAGAACGTCCGACGGGACGGGCTGCGCGAGGAGCTGGTGGCGCTGCTGATGCGCTGTCTGCACCAGGCCGGACGGCCCGCGGACGCGCTGAACGCCTACCACCAGGCCCGGCTGCGGCTGGACCGCGAGCTGGGCATCCACCCCGGGCCCGCACTGCGGGCGGCACTGGCCGAGGTCCTGGCGGACGACCGGCCGCCGGCCGCCGCCCAGCCGGTGGTGCGGGTCCCGCGGCAACTCCCCCGGCAGCGCGTCGAGCTGGTCGGACGGGCGGCCGAGCTGGCCTGGCTGGACCGCGCCTGCGCCGCCGACCGGCCCTCCGACGGCCCGGCGCTGGTGGTCGGCCCGGCCGGGGTCGGCAAGAGCGCGCTGGTCACCGCCTGGGCCCACCGGGCCGCCGACCGCTTCCCCGACGGCCGGCTCTACGCCGACCTGCGCGGCCTCGACCCGGGCGGCCCCGCCGACCCCGCGGCCGTCCTCGGCCACTTCCTGCGCGCCCTCGGCGTGCCCGACGGCGACATCCCCGGCACCCTGGCCGACCGGGCCGCGCTCTACCGCGAACGGACCCGGGACCGGCGCCTGCTGGTGGTCCTGGACGACGCCGCCGGCGCCGACCAGCTCACCGACCTGCTGCCCGGGGGGCCGGACTGCGCCGCCGTGGTCACCAGCCGCGGCTCACTGGAGGAACTGGTCGCCACCGACGCCGCCACCCTGCTGCGTCTGACCGCACTGCCCGAGGACGACGCCCTGCGGCTGCTGGAACAGCTGCTGGCCCCCGAACGGCTGCGCGCCGAGCCGGCGGAGGCCGCGCGGCTCGCCCGCCTCTGCGAGCACCTGCCGCTCGCCCTGCGGCTCGCCGCCGCCCGGCTGGCCACCCACCCGACCTGGTCGGTCGCGGAGTTGGCCGACGAACTGGCCGACGAGGACACCCGGTTGGCCGGCCTGGACATCGACGACAGCACCGGCATCCGGCCGCAGCTGACACTGACGCTTCGCCACCTGACCGATGAGGCGGTGGAACTCCTCACCCTGCTCGCCGCCCACCCCGGCCGGGAGGTGGACACCCTCGCGAGTGCCGCGCTGCTCGGCACCGACACCGCCACCGCCCACCGGGCGCTCGGTGAACTGGCCTCCCACCACCTGCTCACCGGCACCGCCCCCGGCCGCTACCACCGCACCGACCTGGTCCGGCTGTTCGGCGTCGAGCTGTTCGCCGCCCGGCCCGAGGAATGCAAGCAGCAGGCCCGTGAGCGCCTGCTGGACTACTACCAGGCCGCCCTTGAGCACTGCGGCAGCTACCTCGACCCCGGTCAGGAGGACACCGACCGGCAGGAGGACGCCGCCGGACGGGGGGACGCCGCCGGCCCCGCCCGCCCGCGGTACGCCGTGCCGTCCGCCGCCGGCATCCGCGCCGCGCTCGACTGGTTCCGCGCGGAGGAGCCCGCGATCCGGGTGCTCGTCGACGGCGCCGCCGTCGCCGCCCCCGACCGCGCCTGGCGGCTCGCGCTGACCACCGGATCGCTCTACTACGGTGCCAGCCGCTTCACCGACTGGCTGGCCCGCGCCGACGTCGGCCTGGCCGCGGCCGAGCGGTGCGGCGACCCCGTCGCGGCGGCCTTCCTGCACAACTGCCGGGCGCAGGCGCTCGTCGCGCTCGAACGCCGCCGGGAGTCCGCCGAGGCGGCGCGCAGGGCGGTGGCCGCCGCCGAGTCCGGCTCGGCCGAGGGGCCCGCGGCCGCCTCGGCACACGTCCGGGCGCTCGCCACCCTCGGGCTGGTCACCGCGATGCTGGGCGACTCCGCCGAGGCCCGGCGGCTGGCCGCCGACGCGACGGCGCTCGCCGTCGAGTCCGGCAACCGCAAGCGACTGGTCGACGCCCTGGTGCACCAGGGCTGGGTCAGTCTGGCCACCGGCGATCCGGAGGCCGCGCAGCGCCGCTCCCGGGAGGCCAGGGAGCTGCTGCCGCCCCTGCCGGTCACCCAGGTCCACCTGTGGTCGCTGCTGACCGAGGCCCAGGCCCTGTCACCGGCCGTCCGGGACACGGCCGCCGACCTCGCCTGGCACCGGCTGCTCGCCGCCTGTGAGGAGGCGGGCCTGCTCTATCTGCACGCCGTCGCCGAACAGTCCTACGCCACCCACCTGTTGGCGCGCGGGCGCGGACCGGCGGTCCGGGAGCGGCTGTGCTCGGCGCTCGACCGCTTCCGCCGCCTCGAACACCTCGCGGGCTTCAGCAGCGAGTTCACCGCCGCCCTGGAGTCGTCGCTCAGCCTGCGGGGTGACCGGCTGGAGTTCACGGCCTGACCGGCGGGCGGTCCGCGGGCTCCCCGGCCCGCGGACCGCCCGTCGCGACGTCACGGGCTGACCGGCGCGTACCCGTGCTCCGCCGCGAGCACCGGCCGCAGCGCCCGGACCGCGTAGAAGTTCCGGGACTTGACCGTCCCCGGCGGCACCCCCAGCTTGGCCGAGGCCTCCTGCACCGAGCGGTCCTTCAGGTGCAGCTCGACCAGCACCTCCCGGTGGTGCTTCTGCACCCGCCGCAGCGCCAGGGCGATGTCCCGGGCGACCACCACCTGCTCGTACGGGTCCTCGGCCACCGGATGGTCCTCCAGGGGCTCCCCGATCGCCTCGGGCGCGCGGGAGGCGGCCATCCGGTAGTGGTCGATCGCGATCCGCCGGGCGACGGTGAACAGCCAGGGCCGGCTGCCCTCGGGGCCGTTCCTCATCGCCTCCGGGTGCTGCCAGGCCCGCAGCAGGGTCTCCTGCAGGATGTCCTCGGCCTTGCCGCGGTCGCCCCCGGTGATCCGGAGCAGGGAGCGCAGGATGTAGCCGCCGTGCAGCCGGTGGATCTCGGCGACGAACTCCGGGGCGAGGGTCGGGCGGGCCGTGCCCGGCCCGGGTGTCGCCGGCGCGGGGTCCGGTGCGTCCGCTGTGTCTGCGATGGCCGGTGTGACGACGAACGGCTGGGGGCCGGGGGCGGGCTGGGCAACGGACGGCTTCGACACGCGCTACCTCTCAGGTCGGGCAAGGGCACGGCTGGGAGCCCGCCATCGGTTCTCGGCGGCTCCTCACAGCAGGCTGCCGGGCGCTGCCAAGGACCCGCCAACGATCCGCCAACGTCCCGGTCCGAGCGCCGTCCGACCGCCGGCCTCAGCCCCGGTTGAGCTCCCGGACCAGGTCCTGCACCCCGTCCTCGCCCCGGTGCTCGATCAGCACCGCGACCCAGTGCGCCAGCCGCCGGCGTTCGGCCGCCGACCAGCGCGGCGCCGACGGGTGCTCGTCCACCACCAGCGCCGCCGCCAGCTCCAGCAGCTCGGGCGCGGGCTCCGGCCCCGGCCGACCCGCCGGCAGCACGTACAGGGCCAGTCGCCGGGCGACGGCGGTCACTTCGGCCACCGACCCCTCCGGCACGGCCAGCGCGGGCGTACCCGGCAGGCTCGGCGCCTCCTCGCGCACCAGGGCCGCGATGAACGCGCGCGCCTCCGACCGGTCCGCTTCCATCCCCGTTCCTCCCCGTCCCGTCCCGTTCAACGGCCTCTGCGCCGACAGCGGTTCAGCCGTTCCCGGCCTGGCGCCAGGGGGCTTCCGTGCCGCGACTCTAGCCAACCGCCCGGCACGCCGACGGCCGGTCGGGGCAGGTGCCCCCCGACCGGCCGTCCGCGCTCGACAGGAGTTACTTCTTCACCTGCCCCGGCGGGGTCTGGTAGGGGTGGTGGTGGGTGGAGCCGACGTGCAGCTCCTCGTCCGGCTTGCCCGCGAGCTTGGGCAGCACATGGGTGCCGAACGGGTCGGTGACCGTCACGGCGGTGCCGTTGCGGTGCACCTCGTGCGGCGAGCCGATCGCGTACGAGGCGAGCGCGATCCCGGTGCTCGGGGTCGGGCCGGCGGTGGTGGCGGTGCCGAAGGCCGCGGAGGCCAGGGTCAGGCCGGTCGGCGCGGCGCCGAGGGTGGTGTAGCCGGACTGCTCGCCGCCGTAGACCGTGCCGAAGGCGGCGCCGCCGGTCACGGTGGTGCCGGTGGGCACGGTGACCGGGACGGTGGTGCCGGCCGGGCCCTGGACGGTGACCGCGCCGCCCTGGATGTAGCCGCTGACGGTGCCGGCGGTCAGGGTCTGCTGCCAGGCGGTCTGCTGCTGCAGCGTCGTCCCCGCGTCGGTGAGGGTCTGGTTGACCACCGGGGTGTCCGGGGTGAACCAGCCGCGGTAGGTGGAGAGGATGCCGGTCAGGGTCTGCAGGGCGAGCCGGTCGTCGGTCAGGTTCGACTGGTGCATGAAGAACGGGCGCGGGTCGTTGCCGAGCACGTACCCGAGGGTGATCTTCTCCTGCAGCGGCAGGACGTAGTCCGCCCAGCCGGTGTTGAGGTCCAGCGGCGTGATGCAGGTCGTGGTGGTGGGGTTGGCCTCGCAGTTGCCGCTGCCGCCGTTGGCCTTCGAGGTGTAGAGCCAGTTGTACTCGCTCACCTCGTCGGACTGGGTGGAGACGTTGTAGAAGACGTTGACCGGGTGGCGCGGCACGCCGAGCGCCGAGGCGATCTGCCGCTGGCCGCTCTCCCGGGAGGCGTCCACGCCGAGCCACTGGATGTTGTTCTGGCTGAGCACGGCGAGGAAGTTCGGGTTGTCGTTGGGCTGTTGCGGCAGCATCACGGTGCCGGAGTGCTCACCGGCCACCAACTCGCCCGGCCGGAACGGCAGTCCGTTGGCCTGGCCGAACTGGATGTTCTGCTGGATCTGGCTGTCGACGGTCGCCTGGTCGACGTACTGGATCGCGCCGGTGGAGTCGGTCTGGCACTTCCACGGGATCACCGTGAAGTTCTGCACGCAGCCCAGGAAGGGGTGTTGGTAGGTGTGGTTGAGCCACCAGAAGCTGTTCTTGTTCGCCAGCAGGGCGGTGGTCAGCGAGTCGGTGCCGCCGCTCGCCGACGCGTAGTCCAGGCTGGGGCCGCCGTTGAACAGGAAGTCCAGGGTGTAGTTGTTCTGCTGCTGCCAGGCGACGGTGGCGGTGACGTCCGCCGGCGTCATCCGGATCGGCGTGGTCGCGAGCACGCTGCCGACGCAGTCGCCCTCGCCCGGGGTGCAGTGACCGCTCTGACTCCACCGGGAGTTGGCGTTGAACAGGTCGTCGATGTGGGCCGAGAAGTAGTTGCGCCAGTAGCCCAGGTGGACGCCCTTGGTGACCCAGTCCACGATGCCGTGCGCCAGCAGCCGGTACTGCTGCTGGTAGTAGTTGTAGGCGAAGGTCAGCACCAACTGCTCGCGCCCGCCCGAGGTGTAGATCCCGGCGAGGGTGCCCTGGGTGGTGGTACCGGGCACCGTCTCGGTCAGGTACGGCTCGAAGTGCGAGCCGGTGGCCGGGTTGTCGGGCAGCGGGGTGGTCAGGTAGCCGTACGAGCCGTTGCCGCCGGGGGCGCCCTCGAAGGCCACCGGGCCGTTCAGGTAGCGGAAGGCGCCCGCCCGGGCGGAGGCCGTCGCGGTGGCGGTGGTGCCGTCCAGCGAGCCGGACCAGCTCGGCGCGTTCAGGCCGGTGTTGGCGCCGGGCCAGACGTAGGCGTCCACCTGCCGCACCTGGTAGCCCTGCTCGTAGCCGGCCAGCGCGCTCAGCTCGGCGGCGGAGAGCTGGGACGGGGCGTCGCTGGGCAGCACGACGCCCTCGAAGTGGCCGTGCGGGGTGCCGTCGGCCAGGGTGTCGGCCAGGAAGCCGGCGGTGATCGTGGCGCGGCTGGTGCTGGTGAGGTCGATGACGGTGGTCGGCACGCCCTCGGCGGCCAGCTGCTGCCGGATCCCCTCGACCCAGGGGTTGCCGTCGGTGACCACCAGGACGTTCAGGTCCACCCGCGAGGTCGCGGCCGAGGCCGGGACGACGGTGGCCAACCCGATCACCGCGGTGGCGACGGCCAGCGCGACGGCGGGGAGAAAGCGGAAGGCCCTCACGCGAAGGCCCCCTGCGGTATTACCGGCATAACGGTGATTCGACTCATGGAAGCCGATCATGCCCGGCCTGATCGGGCACGCGCAGCAGGCTGGGAACAAGGTTTACCAAGGCTGGGGAAGCACCGGAGGAAAGGCCCGGTCAGAATGTGTACCCGTCAATGTGCGGCGGATTGACGGTATTTGATGACGCCCTGACCGAACGGCCGCGACCAGCGCTTTCGCGCTCCAGAACGGCGCCGGCCGAGGATTCTGGCGGGCGCCTGACAATGTTCCCGGCCGCGCGGATTTCGCGGCCGTCCACGCACGGCCGGAATACCGGTCAGGGCAATTTCCGGCGCCGGGTGCGCCGCTCACCGGAGCCGCTCCGGCCCGGCGTGGGCGTTCAACCGGGCCCGGACGGCGTCGGCGTCCCGGTGTTGCAGGTCTTCGAGGATGGCGAGGCCCTGGAGCCAGGAGGCTCGGGCGGCCGCGACGTCCCCGAGGGCGACGTGGGTGTCGCCGATGTGGGTGTGGATGTCGGCCTGGAGGAAGTAGTCGCCGACCGCCTGACGCAGCCGCAGCGACTCGTGGTAGGCGGGGAGCGCCTCGTGGTACTCGCCGAGGTGGTGGTGGATGAAGCCGATGCTGTCCCAGATCGAGGACTGGCCGGGGAGGTTCCCGGCGTCCTGGGCCAGCGCCAGTGCGCGGCGGCAGTACGGGAGCGCCTCCCTGAGCTCGCCCTGCTGCGCCAGGTACCAGCCGATGCTGTTGAGCGCGAGGGCCTGCCCGGAGGGGTCGCCCATGGCCCGGAACAGCTCCAGCGCCCGACGGGACTCGGCCACCGCCTCGACGTTGGCATGTTCCTCGCCGTGGGCGATGGCGAGGTCCAGCTGGGTCCTGCCCTGACGCGGCCGGTCCCCGAGCGCGTCGAACAGGTCGAGGGCCAGGCGCAGTTCGCGCTGGGCCTGGGGTTGGCGGCCCTGGGAGCGGTGCACCTGGCCGAGCCAGCGGTGGGCGTGGGCCTGCCGGCCGAGGTCCCCGGTGCGCTCGGCGGCGGCCAGCGCGGTCTCGCTCGCCCGCTGCCACTGCTGCCACAGCCCGGACTTGAGCAGGTAGGCCACCTGCGCGCCGACGAGCTGCCAGGCGTGGACGTCGGCTCCCGTCCGGTGCGCCAGGTCGACGATCCGCTCCAGCGCCGGCTGCTCCTCCCGGTACCAGTCGAGCGCCTGCCGACGGTCGGTGAGGTCCTCGGGTGCCACCCCGACGGCCGGTTCCGCGAGGTCGAGCGACTGCCAGGAGGCGTCGTCGGCGTAGGCGAGGCAGCCGGCCCGGTGCGCGGTGTGGAGGTAGTGGTCGAACATCCGCACCATCGCCTCGGCCTGCCCCCGTGGCGGCTCCAGGGCCTCCGCCTGCTCGGCGGCGTACGCCCGCAGCAGGTCGTGGAAGGTGTACCGGCCCCGCTCCGGCGCGGCGATCAGATGGGCGCGGTGCAGGTCCTCCAGCAGAGCGCGGGTCTCGGACAGCGGCAGGCCCGCGAGGCTCGCGGCCGCCGCCGCGCTGACGAACGGGCCCGGGTGCAGGCCGAGCAGCCGGAACAGCCGGGCGGCCTGCGGAGCCAGCGCGCGGTAGGACCAGGAGAGCACCACCCGGACGTCGGCGTGGCTGTCGCCGGCCGACAGGAGGTCCAGGCGCACGCGGGAGTCACGCAGTTCGCGCGCCCACACGTCGAGCGGGGTGCCGGGGTGGTCGGCCGCCCGCGCGGCGGCGATGTTCAGGGCCAGCGGCAGCCGGGCGCACAGCTCGGCCAGCTCGTCGACCGCCTCCTGCTGCTCCTCGACGGGCCCGCGACCCAGGCGGCGGGCGAGCAGGTCGCGCGCCTCCGCTCGGGAGAGCACGTCCAGGGTCAGCGGGACGGCGCCGTCCAGGGCGACCAGCCCGGGCAGCCGGTTCCTGCTGGTGACCACGACCAGGCAGGTGTTCGAGCCCGGCAGCAGCGGGCGGACCTGTTCCGCCTCGCGGGCGTTGTCCAGGACGATCAGCGTCCGGGTGCCGGCCAGCCGGCTGCGCAGGAGCGCGAGCCGCCCGTCCGGGTCGGCGGGCACACGGAGGGCCGGAACGCCCAGCGCGTCCAGGAAGCCGCGCGCCACCTCGGAGGCGTCGACCGGGTCCCTCGCGGGGTCGAACCCGCGCAGGTTGGCGAAGAGCTGGCCGTCGGGGTAGCGGTCGGCTACCCGGTGGGCGAAGTGCACGGCCAACGTGGTCTTGCCCACGCCCGCGGTGCCGGCGATCGCCGAGATCACGACCGCTCCGCAACCGGGCGTCACGTCGTCCAGCAGCTCGTCGAGCACCTTGAGCTCACGGGCGCGACCGGTGAAGTGCCGGACGGCCATGGGCAGCTGCTGCGGACCGGTCGGCCCGGCCGGGCCGGACGGCACGGCGGGAGGGAGCGCCGGGGAGACGACGGCACCGCCTCCGGGCGCCGGGGCCTCCCCGGAAGCGTCCGCCGAGCGCTGCGCGTCCGTGTCCCGGGCCGCCGTCAGCCACCGGGTACGGGTGTCCGGATCGACACCGAGGGCCTCGGCGAGCCGGACCACCGAGGACATCCGCGGCCGGCGCCCACCCGCCTCCAGGGCGCTGATCGATCGCGCCGACACCCCCGAGCGCTCCGCGAGCTCGTCCTGGCTCCACCCCGCCGCCAGGCGTCGCTCCCGCAACAGCGCGGCGAAAACAGCAGCCCCCACACATCCCCCCGGATCCCCTGCGAACCGTGCCGTCGCCCCACCCGTCCGACCCCGGATCGCGAATGAGCGTAGCGGGCGACAGGCCCAAGTGTCAGGTCAATGTCAGATCGACGTCATGGTCGACCCGCCGCGCTGCCGCGAGGATGAGCACCGAACGGATCCGTCCGAGGAGGAACGCATGAACGCCGGCAGGGTTGCTTCGCGTCCGACCAGAGGTCCGGTTGCATCGACGTGAGCAACTGATCCACCGGACCGACGGACGGTGCCGGGGCACCGCCCGTCCGCCGGTCCGCGAGCCGCGCAAGGGGTGTACCGCAGCTTGCGGACCGTCACCATTCAGCGCGCATCACCCAGCGCGACACCAGTCAGCGCGGCATCGCCGCGAGGGCCGCGCGGGCGACCTTCACGGCCTCCGCCTCGCAGTCCGCCGCCGGGTGCTCCTTGCCGCCCAGGCCGACGAACAGGCTCAGATTGCCGTCGCGGACGGCCAGCGAGCACCCCTCCCCGTTCCCCGGCGAGTCCCAGTACGCCTCCTCGCCGATCCCGGGCCTGTCGTCGCGCCGTTTGCCCTTGGCCGCGGAGGCGAAGTCCTTGCGCTGCTTCTGCGTGGCGTTGTCGCTGCTGCCGGCACTGCGCTGCAACTCCCACTGGACGGCGGCGGACGGCGTCTGATCCGAGTAACGCTGCCCGGCGACGACGGTCGAGCCGTACCAGAAGCAATTGGTCCGGGCGAAGGTGGACTGCTCCAGGTAGCCGTCGGCGTCCTGCTTGCGTTCCGAGGACGGCAGCGGCAGTCGCGCGGCGGCCTCCGCGCAGACCGGCGCCTTGAGGTACTTGTCCGGTACCGCCGGGCCGTTCGGGTCGCGCAGCAGCAGGTAGGTCGGGCGCGCCGCGGAGTTCTTGGCCAGGCACGCGGCCACGAGCGGGCGGGTCTCGGCGGGGACCCCGCCGGAACCTGGCCCGGAACCCGGCGTCGGCGGCGAACCGTTCATGCACCTGCTTGACCGCCACCAGCCGCCCGTCCGGTCCGGCCCCCAGCAGCACCCGGCCCATCCCACCCCGGCCGATCTCGGCGAGGACGCGGTACGGGCCCACCTGCACCGGCTCGTACGGCCCCAGCGTTTCCACGTGTACATGCCCCTGCCCCTGCGTGCGAACAGATGATACAGACGGGGCGTTCGAGCCCGCCCGGACGCATGGGCGCCCCAGGGATTCACGAAGCGTCAGGGCCGCGCCCGGCCGACCAGGCCCTCACCGAGGCGGCGGGCTTCCGGCCGCTGCGCCGCGAGCTGATGCTCCGGGCCGGCCCGGCCCTGCCCCGCTGACCGGCGGCGTCGGTGCCCGACGGCATACTCGCGCCGTACCGAACGGGCGTCGCCGACCCCACCACTCCCCCTCCGTGCCGATACAACCCGCACAACCCGACCACAACTGAGTGCACCCTTCCGAAAGTTGTCCAGTGGGGCGGACGCGCTTGTTGCCCACATCACGTTCGGAGTTCGGGCAGGGGTTCACCAAGAGCAGGTAATGTTTCGGCGTCGGCACGACGAGTACGACGTCGGGAGTCCAGTGGTGATACGGCGGGTCGCAGCAGCAGCGGTTCTGCTGACCTTTGCCGCGTTCATGCTGCTCATGCCCACCAAAGCCGCGTCGGCCGCCTCGCGCCCGGTGTGCGCGATGGCACTCGAGAAGGAGGCCGAGCAGCGCAAACCGCGCGGCTCGCTCTCGGATCCGGAAGAGGCCGACACCTCGACCCGCCAGAACACGGCGGCCGCACCGGTCCTGGCCCCGCGCCGGTCCCAGCTGATCGACGAACCGACCCCCGCCGGCGAGGCCCCGGACGTCACGGCGACGGTCCCGGAAGCCGAGACCCCGGCCGGTGCGGCCCATCCACGCAGAGCGAGAGAGGCCTGGAGCCCGGCCTCCGCGCTCACCCCCGACGCCACCACCCTGCAGACGTTCCGCTGCTGACAGGCGGCGTGCGGCACCCACGTTCCCACGTCGGGCGTGCGCCGCACGCACTCTTCGCGTCCCTGTACCGCTCCCCGCCGAGCCTCCCCGCTCGGCCCGGTGAGCACACGAAGAGTCACGAGGCCGATTTCATGCAGACCCTCATCGAGCACGCCCGCACCTTCCCCACCGCGCTCTCCGAGCGGCGGGAGGAGTTCGCCCGTCTGGCCAACGGCCAGCGGCCGCAAGCCCTGTTCATCTCCTGCTCCGACTCCCGGGTGATCCCGTCGATGTTCACCGGGGCCCGCCCCGGGGACCTCTTCGAACTGCGGACCGCGGGCAACATCGTCCCCCGCTACCGTGCCCAGACCGGCGCCTGCGGCGTCGCCGGCTCCGTGGAGTTCGCCGTCCAGGCCCTCGGCGTCCCCGACATCGTGGTGTGCGGCCACTCGCACTGCGGCGCCGTCCAGGGCCTGATGCGCCGGCAGCGGGTCGCCGAGATGCCCCTGGTGGGACGCTGGCTGGCCGGGGCCGGGCACCAGCCCGGCCCGGACGAGACCGCGGAGCCCCCGGCCCCGCGCGAGGACCTGGTCGCCGTCACCCAGCAGCACGTACTGACCCAGATCGACCACCTGCGCAGCTACCCGTTCGTCGCCCGACGCCTGGCGGTCGGCCGACTGCGACTGCACGCCTGGTACTACACGGTCGAGACCGGCGAGGTGCAGGCCTGGACGCCGGCCAGCGGCGTGTTCCGGCCGTTGTAGACCCCACCGGGCTCCGCACGCTCCACGAACCGGCACCCACCGTGCCCGTGCACGGCGGGTGCCCCCTCCACGACGTTCCCTCCCTCGAACAGAGAACGCCCATGACTTCCTCCTTCTCCACGCTGCGCTCCGCGCTGCGCACCGACTTCACGTCCTCCCTCGTCGTCTTCCTGGTCGCCCTGCCGCTGTGCGTGGGCGTCGCCGTCGCCTCCGATGTCCCGGCCGAACTCGGCCTGATCACCGGCATCGTCGGCGGGCTGATCACCGGCCTGCTGCCCGGCAGCAGCCTCCAGGTCAGCGGTCCGGCCGCAGGCCTGACCGTGCTCGTCCTCACCCTGGTGCAGGACTACGGACTGACCGCCCTCGGCGTGGTCGTCCTGGCCTGCGGCCTGCTGCAACTCGCCCTCGGCGCGCTCAAGTTGGGCCGCTTCTTCCGCGCGATCTCGCTTTCCGTCGTGCACGGCATGCTGGCCGGCATCGGGCTCGTCCTGGTCGCCGGGCAGATCTACGCGCTCGCCGACGGCAAGGCGCCCGGCGCCGGACTGTCCAGCCTCGCCGGGCTGCCCCGGCTCGCCCTCGACGTCGTCCGGTCCGGTCCGGCGCTCACCGCCGTCGGCATCGGCGCCGCCACCGTCCTGATCATGGTGCTGTGGAAGAGGCTGCCGGGCCGCGCCCAACTGCTGCCCGGTCCGCTCGTCGCGGTCGGCGCTGCGACCGCCGCCACCGTCATCTTCGACCTGCCGGTCAAGCGGGTGCAGGTCAGGGGCCTGCTGGAGGCCATCCAGCCGCCCGGCGGGGCGGACTTCGCCCGGCTGAGCGAGGTCGGCCTGCTGGCCACCATCGTCGCCTTCACCCTGATCGCCTCCGCGGAGTCCCTGTTCAGCGCCGCCGCCGTGGACCGGCTGCACGACGGACCGAAGACGGACTACGACAAGGAACTGATGGCCCAGGGCGCCGGCAACACCGTGTGCGGGCTGCTCGGCGCGCTACCGATGACCGCGGTGATCGTCCGCAGCGCCGCCAACGTCCAGGCCGGCGCCCGGACCAAGGTCTCACGGGTGCTGCACGGCTTCTGGCTGCTGCTGTTCGCCGCACTGCTCCCGGCCGTGCTCGGCGTGATCCCCACGGCCGCGCTGGCGGGCGTGCTGGTCCACGCCGGGTTCAAGCTGCTGCCGACCAAGGAGCTCCGGCCGCTGTGGCGCGAACACCGCGGCGAGGCCGTCGTGTTGGTGGTCACCGCCGGCGCGATCCTGGTCACCAACATGTTCGAGGGTGTGCTGATCGGCCTCGCCATGGCGGTGGTCAAGGCCGCCTGGGAGACCTCGCAGGTCCACATCGAGGTCGAGGACCGGGGCGAGGGCCTGGTACGGGTCCGGATCTTCGGCAACGCCACCTTCCTGCGCCTGCCCCGCATCCTCGACGCCCTGGAGCAGCTGCCCACCGACCGGCCGATCGAACTCAACCTGGCCGGACTGCGCCACCTCGATCACGCCTGCATGAGCGCCCTGCAGATCTGGTCCGACCAGCACAACGCCCTTACCGTCCAACCCGACCGGACGGCCGTGACCGCCTGACCCCGACCCCCGACCGAGCCCCATGGGGCGGCACCCCGTCCACCCCATGGGGCTCGGTCCCGGTCCTCGCAGCCGTCTCAGGAGGTCGGGGTGGTGGTGACGGTCGGGGTGGTGGTGACGGTCGGGGGTGCGGGGAGGCTGAGGGCGCTGGCGCGCGCGGCCGGGTCGGCGACCACGGGGGTGCAGCCGTCGCCGCCCTTCTGGTGGCCGCAGACGCGCAGGGTGGTGTCGCCCGGGCTGGCGTCGACCATCACCGAGTAGTTGTCGTAGCCCCAGTGGATCAGGGCGGTCTCCTGCCAGCCGGTGTTGGTGGTGATGGTGGCGCTGTCCCCCGGGGAGCCGTCGGTGATCCCGGCCCAGGCGGCCCGACACCGCGGGCTGTAGTGGACGTACAGGACGACCTGGCCGACGTTGCCCTTCAGCAGGGTGTGGTCGTCGGTCTCGCACCCCATCGCCTGGGGGTCCTTGCCCGCGCAGCCGACGCCCTGGCAGAGCGGGGCGGGCTCGGTAGCCGTAGCGGCCGGCACCGTCGCCGCGACCGCGGCGCCGTCACCCCGGGGGTCGCGCAACCACAGGCCCGCGACCAGGACAAGCACGGCGGCGACGGCGGCGGCCACGGCGGCGGCGACCCGTGCCGTGGGGATGCCGGTCGACAGCTCGGGTACCGGTGCGCGCTCCTCCGCTTCGACCGGTAGCGCGGGCGCCTCCGCGGGAAGCCCGGGCACCGGAACAGGCACGGGCACGGAATCGGGCACGGGAACGGGAACGGGCACGGGAACGGGAACGGGCACGGGAACGGGAACGGGCACGGGCGCGGGCACGGGCACGGATTCCGGAGCGCTCTCTTCCCGCGCGGCCTCGGCCTGCCGCAGCAGGTCGGTCAACAGCTCGGCGTCGCACTCCACCGCCGCGATCAGCCCGGCTAACGCTTGCGGGGTGATCAACCGCTTCCCGTTCAGCCACCGTTCCCAGGAGGCCTTGCTGAGGTAGGTCCGCTTGCCGAGCTCGGCGAGCGAGATCCGATGCGTGTCCTTCACCGCGCGCAGCTCTTCGGCCAACCGCCGGGCGGATTCCGATAGATCGTCAGGAAGTGGCTTCCAGGGCTGGCTCATCGCGGTCCCCTCTGACAGGTCGACAGAAGACATGAACTGATCACTTTTCAGATGATCAGTTTAGATCGGCTCCCGGCGCACCGTCTCACCCGTCTCCGGCCCGCCCGCCAAAGGCCCAGCTCCGGGCCGTGAGACGGGACCGGCCGTCTCAGAACATTCGGAGACACTCGAATGATCGCCGTCAAATATCGGAGAGTTGACCCTGCCCAAACCGATCAGAGCAAGTACGGGGAGAAGGCTCATGGGCCGCCAGCACGCGTCCGACATCACGTCTCTGTCCCCTGCCGACAGACTCGCCAAGGAGCTCCAGTCGCTGAAGTCCGCATCGGGCCTGACCTACGCCCGCATCAGTGAACGCACCCACTACGCGAAGTCCTCGTGGGAGCGCTGGGTGAACGGCAAGCAGTTCCCGCCGCGCGACGCGGTGGAGAGCATCGCCTCGGTCTGCGAGGGCGATGCCGAGCAGCTGCTCGCGCTGTGGCACCTCGCCAGCACCTGCCGGGTCACCGTCGGCGCGCCCGGCGCCCTGCCGGACGGGCCGTCCGACCACCGGCCGCCCGAGTGCCCGCACCACCGGCAGGCCGTCATCCTGCGGCGCCTGGTCCTGCTCGGGCTGGGTCTCGCGGCGGGCGCGGGGCTGGCCGCCGCCGGCCGACGGCCGCTGCGGCACAGCGTCTGATCTGCTGAGGCCCGGGCACCGCGCGAAGGGGAGCGCGGTGCCCGGGCCGGTTCGTGGTTACGCGACGCCGTCCTGCCACCACCAGAAGCCCGAGCCGTAGTCGCCGTGCTCGATCCGGCTGTCCACGTGCTGCCAGGAGACGGTGTAGGTCTCCAGGCCGGAGAAGCCGCAGGTCTCGGCGATCCGGTAGACCGCGAGGGTGGACAGTCCGGAGACCGCGATGTCGGCGGCGACGCCGTAGGTGTGCATGGAGTTCGACGCCCCGCCGACCCGGGCGTTGTACGACGTGCTGCGGAAGCCGGAGTTGACGCTGATCGCGCGGTCGCCCGCCTTCTTCCGCAGCGCCTCCAGCTTGTACATGGTGCGGCGGACGTTCTCCTGCACCGCACCGGAGCCGACGTTGCCACCGCCGAAGCCGGAGCCGTCGTGGCTGGTGAACTCCGACCAGGCGAAGTGGGCGGTCGAACCGTCGGACTTCTCCAGCGCGTCGAGCACACCGAAGGTCTGCGGCCCGGCCACACCGTCGGCGCTGAGCCCGTACGCGGCCTGGAACCGGCGCACCGCGGCGGCGGTGCCAGGCCCGAAGGAGCCGTCCACGGCCACGTAGGTCTGCGAGGCGGAGTCCGCCGCCCAGCCCGCGACGCGGATCTGGAGCTCGGCGACATCCGAGCCGGACGAACCCTGGCTGAGCATGCCGGACCAGCCGTAGGCCGCCGCGGGCCGGGCGAACCCGACGTCGGCGACCACGGCGAGCCCGGCGGCGGCCACGGCGCCGGTGCCGTAGCGCAGCAGTGAGCGGCGGTCGAGGGAGGAGCTGTTCATTTCTCGTGTTCCTTCGAGGAGTCGGCCGTCAGGGCGTCGCGCCTTGGGGGGCGCTCAGGGCTTGGTGCCCGTCCGGTCAGCCGAGCAACCGGCTCCACGCGGTGGTGTCGGCGATCACCGGCCCGGTCGCGGCGCGCGCCACCCCGGCGGACAGCCGGACCCGAACGGGGCGGCGGCGCCGACGGCCGGGGCACCGGCCAGGAAGGTGCGACGACCGGGGTTCAGCGGGTTCTGGGCTCATGCGGGGGTACCTGCTGCTTTCTCCTCGATCCGGCACCGGTCCGCCCTGGACGGACCACTCGCCCGCCACGCTAGGAGCCCACCGACCCGCCCCACCACGCATCCCCGTCCCTCCCCCGTCCCGGGACACCCCGGACGCCGGGGGCCGCCGGACCCGGGCCGGCGGGTGGGTCAGCCACGGGCTCAGGAGCGCCGCCACCACCGTCTCGGGCGCTTCGGGGCCTCGGGCGTGGACTCGGCCCCGGCTTCGGCGTCCGCGAGGTCGAGGGCGCGGCGGGCCGCTTCCGCCGCCTCCGGGTCGTCGTACTCCCGCGACAGCACCTCCATCCGACCCGTCACGCGGTCCACCCGTACGGTGTCCAGCCCGAAGCCCTCCAACTCCTCGATCGCCTCGGCGTGCTGGACGGTGTTCAGCGCCATCATGGCCACCCTGGGGTCGTCGTCGCCGAGCTTCACCTCCTCGGCGAGCAGGGTCCGCATCAGCCGGTCCGCGGACTGCGACGGCAGCTCCTCGTCGACGGCGATGTGCACCAGCAGGTGCTCCTGCCCGGTCTCCAGCCAGCGGGCCCGCGACACCCAGGCCTTCCGCACCTCCGGGAACTCCCGCATCCGGCGCGTCAGCGCGTCCCGCAGGGCCACCGCCACCGGGTGGGTCGACCAGCTGAGCTTGAGCTGCTCCCCGCCCTGGGACTTCCGGCCCCGCTCGCCCGCGGTCCGGATCAGCAGCGCCGCCGGCACCCGGGCCCACCCCCGCGTGGACTGGAGCACCAGGCCCCCGACCCCGCTCTCCTCGACGATGTCCAGCAGCCGCAGCACGTCGCAGTGCACCGCCCCCGCCGCCTCCGGCAGGTGCCCGGCGCAACAGGCCTCGCTGATGTATCCGGGCAGGTCGGGGGTGCCGTCCTCGGCGCGGAAGAACAGGACCGAGCCGTCCTCCCGGATCGGCACGTGGATCCCGTGGTCGACCAGTGCGCCGAGCACCCGCTCGGGGTCGGTCGTGGCGGCTCCGCCGTCGAGGAGGTCGGCGAGCGCCGTGTTGATCATCATGTCCGGGGAGGATAGGGGACCGCCCCGGGCGCCTGAAAGGGCTTGTCCGCGGGCCCGCCCCCGCGTCCTGCCCGGCCTGCCCGGCCCGAGCCCGAACGCGCAGATGCCACACGGAACATGACCCGCAGGCAGTGCCATTGAGCCGAGGGCGAGCAGGGCGTACGGCTAGGGCTTCAGGGCGACACCGGCGTAGAAGGAGACCTGGGCGTCCGTGACGGTGGCGGGGAGGAGGCCGGTCGGGTCGTCGGTCTCGTCCGGGTGCCAGCGGTGGGCGGGGACGATGCCGGGGTCGAGGAGGTCGAGGTCCTCGAAGAAGGTCGCGAACTCGGCCTTGGGGCGCAGCCGCAGGGAGGTGCCGGCCTGGTTGTAGATCTCCTCGACCTTGGTGGCACCGGGCGGGTCGAGTTCGGCGGTGGCGTGGGAGAGGACCAGCGCGGAGCCCGCCGGCAGCGGGTCCAGTAGGTGCTTGACGATGGCGTGGGCGTCGGACAGGTCGGGGACGAAGTGGAGCAGGGCCACCATCGAGAGGACCACGGGCCGGTCCAGGTCGAGGGTCCGCGCCACCTCGGAGGTGGCCAGGATCGAGGCCGGGTCGCGGACGTCGCCGTGGACGTAGGCGGTACGGCCCTGGGGGGTGCTGGTCATCAGGGCGCGGGAGTGGGCCAGGACGACGGGGTCGTTGTCGGCGTAGACCACGCGGGCGCCCGGCTCCACGCTCTGGGCGACCTCGTGGAGGTTCGGCGAGGTGGGGATGCCGGTGCCGATGTCCAGCCACTGGCGCAGGCCGCGTCGGGCCAGGGCCCGGGTGGCGCGGTGCATGAAGGTGCGGTTGGCCTGGACGGCGATGCGCATGGTGGGGAAGACGGTCAGCACTCGTTCGGCGGCTTCGCGGTCGACGGCGAAGTTGTCCTTGCCGCCGAGGAAGTAGTCGTACATCCGGGCGCTGTGCGGGATGTCCTGGCGTATGTGCGGGGCGACCGGTTCGCCGGACATCCCCGGCTCGCCGGCCGTCATCCAGGTCTCGTCCGCGCTCATCCGCTGCCCCCTCATCTGTGATCACGTCAGGCCCGCGCAGTCTAGCCAACTCACGGGTACAGCATGGCAAGTCCGGTCGGGCTGCGGTCAGCATGCGGCCGGCTCTCGACAAAAGCGGTCGTAGTAGGCTGAGCGGGATAGATGATCTTCAGGAGACGACATGCCCGCCGCCAAGCCCAGACTCCTGCTCGTCACCGACCTGGCCTACCAGGCCCGGGGCCGCCGGTACTGCGACGAGGACATCCGGCTCTCCGCTCGCCTGCGCGAGGACTTCGACGTCGCACTGTGCCACCCGCTCGACGCCGTCGCGCTGATGGACGCCTTCGACGTGGTCCTCGTCCGCAACAGCGGCCCGGTGCTCAACTACCGCACCGAGTACGAGGCCTTCCGCAGCGCCGCGCTCGAACGCGGCACCCGCGTCTACACCCAGCTGACCGGGCGCGCCGACATGGCCGGCAAGCAGTACCTGCTCGACCTGAGCGCCGCCGGGTACCCGGTCATCCCCACCGTCGACCGGGCCGAGGACCTCGCCCGCCTGCCCGTCGTCCCCGAGTACGTCGTCAAGCCGAAGCTCGGCGCCGACTCGATCGGTCTGCGGATCGTCCCCCGCGACCGGCTCGACACCGTGACGTACGACGGTGTCCTGGTCCAGCCGCTGATCCGCTTCGCCTACGAGGTCTCCTTCTACTTCGTCGACGACGCCTTCCAGTACGCCCTGCACGCCCCCGACCCCGAGCAGCGCTGGCGCCTCGAACGGTACGAGCCCACCGCCGCCGACCTGGAGTTCGCCCAGCGCTTCATCGCGTGGAACACCGTCGAGCACGGCATCCAGCGGGTGGACGCCTGCCGCACCCCCGAGGGCGAGCTCCTCCTCGTCGAGTTGGAGGACCTCAACCCCTACCTCTCCCTCGACCTGGTCGACGAGGCCGTTCACGAGGCGTTCGTCGGCGCCCTCAAAGCCTCCCTGCTCAGGCTGACGGGGACCCGGCCCTGACCTGCCGGGCGACCTCGGTCAGCACCGCGCCCAGCGGCAGGCCGACCCTGGCCTCGGCCAGGTCGTCCCCACGGGTCGCGCCCTGGTTGACGATCACCACGGGCGTGCCCGCCCGGGCGGCGTGGCGGACGAAGCGCAGTCCGGACATGACCGTGAGCGAGGAGCCGAGGACCACCAACGCCTGGGCGGCGTCGACGAGTTCGTAGCAGCGCTGGACCCGGGGCTTGGGCACGGTCTCGCCGAAGAAGACCACGTCCGGCTTGAGTACTCCCCCGCAGGCCGTACAGGGGGCGACCCTGAAGCCGTCCACCAGCGCCTGCGGCAGTTCGGCGTCCCCGTCGGGGTTGACCCGGGCCGACCCCGCCCGGAAGCCGGCGTTCAGCGCCTCCAGCCGCCGGTCCAGCTCCTCGCGCGAGCTGCCGCGCCGACACCCCAGGCAGACCACCCGGTGCAGCCCGCCGTGCAGCTCCACCGCCGTCCGCGTACCGGCGGCGCGGTGCAGGCCGTCCACGTTCTGGGTGATCACGGCCGACACATGGCCCGAGCGCCGCAGCTGCTCCACCGCACGGTGCCCGGCGTTCGGCTCGGCCCGCGCGATCGTGCGCCAGCCGACGTGGCTGCGCGCCCAGTACCGGCGCCGGGCCGCCTCGCCACCGGTGAACTCCTGGTACGTCATCGGCGATCCGCGCCGCCGGCTGCCGGTCTCGCCCCGGTAGTCGGGGATGCCCGACTCCGTCGACAGCCCCGCACCGCTGAGCACCACGACACCGCGCCCGGCCAGCAGCCGCACCAGCGCCTCCAGGCCGACCGCATCGGCCGCCGTACCGCCGAGAGTCCTCGCGGG
Source organism: Kitasatospora sp. NPDC018058 (assembly GCF_044327205.1). Classification (NCBI taxonomy): domain Bacteria; kingdom Bacillati; phylum Actinomycetota; class Actinomycetes; order Kitasatosporales; family Streptomycetaceae; genus Kitasatospora; species Kitasatospora sp. NPDC018058. Next base: position 153,618 of record NZ_JBIRFA010000020.1, read on the forward strand.
CACACCCATGCCCTCCAGCGTAGGACCCACGGCCGAACCGGCGCGAGGACGGTCCCGCCACAGGCCGCGGCTGCCGGAAGACCCGTCGGAAGAAGTCGACATGTCAGGGATTCCCGACACGTGGTGGAGCCATGGCGGACGTCGATGTCTTCGGCGCGTCGGCCGACCCCGTGGATCCCTCCGGCGCCCGCGCGACGAGGAGCCGGCTGTACCCGACGTGTCGGGTACAGCCGGCTGTTCATCACGGGGCGTTCACGCCGTACGGGTGCGGGCGGTCAGAGATGCTGTGCCACGAACGTGGCCACCTGCGTGCCGAGTCGTTGACCGGCACTGTTGTCGAGGGAGGTGTGCTGGCCGGACCAGGTCCGGCTGAGCCAGGCTTCGGTGGCGGCGTCCTGGAAGCCGGCGAAGGTGCGGCTGACGCCCTTCGAGGTCACCGTGAACCGGTGCTGTGCACCG
>NZ_JBIRFA010000021.1:0-153533 GCF_044327205.1 Kitasatospora sp. NPDC018058
ATTCCGGCAGCGCTGCGAACCCTGTCGTGTGACCTGCCGGAACCCGATCACGCCCTGTGCGGCGGACTGCCGATTCGGCGGCTCCGGCGAATGGGGCGACAGCGTCATCCGCACCAGCAAAGGAGATCAGTCATGGCACCCTTCATCAGCTCCATCTCGCCCACCTCGGGCCACTCGGGCCAAACGATGACCATCACCGGTACCGGTCTGGGGAGCCTGAGCACCACCAAGGTGAACATCGGCAGCACGACGGTCACGCCCACCGCCGCCAGCAGCACCTCCGTCACCTTCACCATCCCGCCGGGGTGCAGCGGGCAGGCCAACATCATCGCGACCGTCTCCGGCGTGAGCAGCAACAGCAAGACCTTCTTCTACGTCGCCGCCCCCACGTGCACGTCGGTGAACCCCAATACCGGTCCTGCTGCACCCGGCGCCGTCGACGTCTTCGGCACCGGTTTCGCGACCGCGACCTCGGTGGCCTTCGGCACGGTCGGCACCGCCGTTCCCACCGTCCTGTCGGACGGCCACCTGACCGTCACCCCGCCGCCCCACGGCGCCTTCAGCGACTGCACCGACGCGGCGGACGTCCTCGTCATCAACACCGGCGGCACCAGCTCCCCGATCGGCGCGCAGGGTCATTTCACCTACTACGATCTGCCGGCGGTCACCGGCGTGACGCCCGGCACGGGAGCGGCGGGCACCACCGGGGTCAACGTCGCCGGCACCTGCTTCGTCGACGTCAGCTCCGTGACCTTCACCCTGACCACCGGTGGCCCGTCCACCCCGGCCGACAACGTCAACGTCACCGGCGTGGGCAGCCTGACCCTCGACGTGCCCGGCACCCTGGCCGCGGGCACCTACGACATCCAGGTCATCAACCCCGGCGGCACCAGCACGGCCGTCGCCGCCGACCAGTTCGTCATCTCCTAAGCCCACCCGTACCACCAGCAGGTTCTGGGCACGACACCGGCCCTCAAGGAGCTGGTGGACCCGGGCTCCGGGGACTCCACCAAGCTCATGGCGTATCCGGGCGGCCTGAGCGGCGGCGAGCGGAAGAAGATCGTGTGCTCGCTGCTGGCCGACGACGCGACCTTGCGTACGTCGGTCCGCCGGGGAAGGATCCACGGCCTGACCGGAGGCCCGCCACGGCGGCCCCACCACAGCACCACGGGGCCGCCGAGCAGAGCAGCCGAGCCGCGGCTCGGCGCTGCTTGCCGGCCCCCCTCCGGCCGGGCCCCGCGGAACACCCCCCTGCTTCCCCGGGACCCGGCCGGGCTTGCGCTCCGTTCCTGGACGCTCGGACACAAGGCACGGGTCTACGGGGCGGTGTGCCTGTGGCGGCGGGAGCGTGCGGCCCGCCGCATCTCGGCCTCGAAGAACCCCGTCTGGACCGAGGGCGACCGGTTCGACTTCCACGACCGGGACTCCACGGTCGACGGGGTCGCAGCCCTCGCCGCCCGCCGCACCGGCCGGGGGCACGTGCCGTGCCTGCCGGCCTGCGAGGTCAACGCCGCGTCAAGGAGACGGGAATGATGCGTCAAGGTCACCACCACGGGCCTCCGACGCGGCGCGTCGTCCGTGCCGACCCGCTAGCGTGGGCAGCTTCCTTTCCCGAGATCCGACCGAGGAGCACAGCGCCGTGTCCGCCAGCTTCACACACCTGCACGTCCACACCGAGTACTCGATGCTGGACGGGGCGGCGAAGAACGGCAAGCTGTTCGCCGAGGCGGAGAGACAGGGCATGCCCGCCATCGCGATGAGCGACCACGGCAACATGTTCGGCGCGTACGAGTTCTTCCACGCGGCCGCGAAGACCGGCGTGAAGCCGATCATCGGCATCGAGGCGTACGTCGCGCCGGGCTCGCGCTTCGAGAAGAAGCAGGTGTTCTGGTCGCCCGGCGGCCAGCGCCCGACCGGTGCCGACGGCGAGGGCGGCAAGGACGTCTCCGGTGGCGGCCGCTACACCCACATGACGATGTGGGCGCGGAATCCGACCGGTCTGCGGAACCTCTTCCGGCTGTCCTCGCTGGCGTCGATGGAGGGCTACTACATGAAGCCCCGGATGGACCGCGAGCTGATCGCCACGCACGCGGACGGCATCATCGCCACCACCGGCTGCCCCTCCGGCGAGGTGCAGACCCGGCTGCGGCTGGGCCAGTACGAGGAGGCGGTCAAGGCCGCGGCCGCCTACCAGGACATCTTCGGCAGGGAGAACTACTTCCTGGAGCTGATGGACCACGGCCTGGACATCGAGCGCGAGGTCCGCGCCGACCTGCTCCGGCTCGCGAAGCAGCTGAACATCCCGCTGCTGGCCACCAACGACTCGCACTACGTGACCGCCGACCAGGCCGACGCCCACGACAGCCTGCTCTGCGTCGGCGTGGGCAAGAACAAGGACGACCCGAACCGGTTCAAGTTCCAGGGCACCGGCTACTACGTGAAGACCGCCGCCGAGATGCGCGAGCTGTTCCGTGAGCTGCCGGAGGCCTGCGACAACACGCTCGCGATCGCCGAGCGGGTCGAGTCGTACGAGGAGGTGTTCACCTACGTCGACCGGATGCCGCAGTTCGACGTGCCCGAGGGCGAGACCCAGGCCTCGTTCCTGCGCAAGAAGATCGAGATCGGTCTGAAGCACCGCTACGGGGACAGCCCCAGCCAGGAGGTGCTGGACCGGATCGAGCTGGAGATGGGCGTGATCACCCCGATGGGGTTCGACGCCTACTTCCTCGTGGTCGCCGACATCTGCCAGTACGGGCGGGACAACGGCATCCCGGTCGGTCCAGGCCGCGGTTCGGCGGCCGGCTCGATGGTCGCCTACCTGACCGGGATCACCCAGCTGGACCCGCTGGAGCACGACCTGCTGTTCGAGCGCTTCCTCAACCCCGAGCGGATCAACCCCCCGGACGTCGACATCGACTTCGACGACCGCCAGCGCGACCAGATGGTCCGCTACGTGACCGAGAAGTACGGCGCCGCTTACACGGCCCAGGTGAACACCTTCGGCACGATCAAGGCCAAGGCCGCCGTGAAGGACGCCAACCGCATCCTCGGCTACCCGTTCTCGATGGGCGACCGGATCACCAAGGCGATGCCCCCGGACGTCATGGGCAAGGGCGTGCCGCTGGCCGACCTGTTCGACGAGAAGCACCCCCGCTACAACGAGGGCACCGAGATCCGGGCGCTGTACGAGAACGAGTCGGACGTCAGGAAGATCATCGACACCGGGCGGGGCATCGAGGGCCTCATCCGCGGCACCGGTGTGCACGCTGCCGCCGTCATCCTGTCCTCCACCCCGCTGCTCGACCTGATCCCGCTGCACATGCGGGACAAGGACGGCGTGATCATCACCGGCTTCGACTACCCGTCCTGCGAAGCCATGGGCCTGATCAAGATGGACTTCCTGGGCCTGCGGAACCTGGGCATCATCGATCACTGCATCAAGATCATCAAGGCCAACCGGGGCATCGACGTCGACATCGAGAAGATCCCGATCGACGACCCCACCACCTACCAGCTGCTCGCCCGCGGCGACACCCTCGGCGTCTTCCAGCTCGACGGCGGGCCCATGCGCGCCCTACTGCGCCTGATGAAGCCCACCGAGTTCGCCGACATCTCCGCCGTCTCGGCGCTGTACCGGCCCGGACCGATGGGCATGAACTCCCACACCAACTACGCCCTGCGCAAGAACGCCCAGCAGGAGATCGTCCCGATCCACCCCGAGCTGGAGGCCCCGCTCGCCGAGGTCCTCGGCCCCACCTACGGCCTGATCGTCTACCAGGAGCAGGTCCAGCGCGCCGCCCAGGTGCTCGCCGGCTACTCGCTCGGCCAGGCCGACCTGCTGCGCCGGGCCATGGGCAAGAAGAAGAAGGAGGTGCTGGAGAAGGAGTTCGTCCCCTTCCACGCCGGCTGCAAGGAGCGCGGCTACTCCGACGAGGCCATCCAGGCCGTCTGGGACGTCCTGGTCCCGTTCGCCGGCTACGCGTTCAACAAGTCGCACTCCGCCGCCTACGGCCTGGTCTCGTACCAGACCGCCTACCTGAAGGCCAACTACCCCGCCGAGTACATGGCCGCGCTGCTCACCTCGGTCGCCGACGACAAGGACAAGATGGCGGTCTACCTGGCCGAGTGCCGGCAGATGGGCATCAAGATCCTCTCCCCCGACGTCAACGAGTCGGTGGTCGACTTCACCGCCGTCGGCAGCGACGTCCGCTTCGGTCTCAAGGCGGTGCGCAACGTCGGCGTGCCGGTGATCGAGTCCCTGGTGCGCACCCGCGAGGAGAAGGGCAAGTACACCTCCTTCGCCGACTTCCTGGACAAGGTCGAACTGGTGGTCTGCAACAAGCGCACCGTCGACTCCCTGGTCAAGGCGGGCGCCTTCGACTCGCTCGGCCACACCCGGCTCTCACTCAGCACCGTGCACGAGAGCGCGATCGACGCCGTCACCGGGGTGAAGAAGCAGCAGGCCATCGGGCAGGACGACCTGTTCGGCGCGCTCGACACCGGCGACGACGGCGGGCCCGGCATCGGGCTGGACTTCCGGCTCACCGAGAACGAATGGCCCCGCCGCCAACTCCTCTCCCTGGAACGCGAGATGCTCGGCCTCTACGTCTCCAGCCACCCGCTCGACGGCGCCGAGCACATCCTCTCCCAGAACCGCGACACCTCGATCGCCGAACTCCTCGGCTCCGGCCGCTCCGAGGGCGAGGTACGGCTGTCCGGCCTGATCACCGCGGTCGACCGGCGGATCAACAAGGCCGGCAACGCATGGGCGATCATCACCGTCGCCGACCGCGACGGCTCGGTCGAGGTGCTGTTCTTCCCGGCGACCTACAACCTGATGGCCGAGCAGATGATCGAGGACAACGTGATCTCGGTCCGCGGCCGCCTCAACGAACGCGACGGGTCGCTGAGCGTCTTCGGGCAGGAGATCACCACCCTCGACGTCTCCTCCGCCGAACTCGGCACCAAGCCACCGGTCCAGATCACCGTCCCGGCCGCCCGGATCACCCCCGAGACGGTCGCCGAACTCAAACTCGCCCTCCAGGCCCACCCCGGCGACGTCCCGGTGCGGCTACTCACCACCAACTGGGACAAGAACACCCTCTACGAGCTCGGCTTCCGGGTGAACCCCGACAACGGGCTCGCCTCGGACATCAAGACCCTCCTCGGCAACCGCGCCTGGGCGGGCACGGCCGTCCGCTCCTGACCGGGGCCGGGCGCACCGGCGCCTCCGGGCTCGTGACGTCGGCGCGGCATCGTGCGAGGGCCCACCGGCCCCGCCCCGGGGCGCCGAACGGCGTTGCGGCCCGGAGCCGCGGAGGGAGACGCTGGTGACGGGACCGTTCACCACCCGACCGCACGATGCGGAGTCCGCCATGCCGACCAGGATCCTGCTGGAGGGACGCCCCGGCAGCGGGAAGACCACCGCGGTCCGCCGCCTTGCCGTGCTGCTGCGTGCCCGGGAGACCGCCGGCTTCACCACCGAGGAGATCCGTACCGGCGGTGCCCGGGTCGGCTTCGCCCTGGAGACGCTGTCGGGCGAGCGGGCCGTGCTCGCCCATGTCGACCTCCCGGGGCCGCCCCGGGTCGGGCGGTACGGCGTCGACCTGCGGGTCATGGAGCGCCTGGCCCTGCCCGCCCTGGCCTGGTCGGCGCGCACCCTCCTGCTCATCGACGAACTCGGACGGATGGAACTGGCCCACCGCCCGTTCGAGGACGCCGTCCGGGCGCTGTTCGCCGCCGACGTCGACGTGGTGGCCACCGTGCAGGCGCAGCACGGCCCGTTCACCGACACCCTCAAACGCCGCGCCGACGTCGAGGTGCTCCAGCTCACCCGGGCGAACCGGGACAGCCTCCCCGGACAGCTGGCGGCACGCCTGGGGCACTGACCGGACCGTACGGGAGGAGAGGAGGCATGACGATGGCGACCCGCCGTGACCGCTGGAGCGCCGCGCTGCTGAGCGCCTCGGCCCGCTGGTCCGAACGCGCCGAACGCCGCGCCCGCTGGACCCGCCGGGGCGTCGCGCGGTGCCGTCGCTGGGCGACCGAGGGCGCCCAGCGGCCCGGTGAGTTGGCGCCCCCGTCGTGGTTCGCCATCGCCCTCCCGTTCGGCATCGCGTGGTACCGGGCTCTCGGCGGCACGGCGCGGGCCTGGTGCCGGGTGGGCAGCCGGTCGTGCCGGGTCCTCGCCCGTGCGCTGGGCGGCCCGGCGCGGACGGGTGGCTGAGCGGGGCGGCAAGCGCGTCAGCGACGCGGTGCGCAGACTGGAGGCAGGCCAGTCGGCACGGAGGTCACGTCGTGGCACCAGATCTACCGGCGGGGTACCCCGACATGCCGGACCCGTGGACGCTCCGCTACCAGGGCTTCGACCCGGACGAGGAGGGGCTGCGGGAGGCCTTGTGCGCGGTCGGCAACGGCTACCTGGTCAGCCGGGGCGCCGCGCCGGAGGCGGTCGCCGACGGCGTCCACTACCCAGGGACGTACCTGGCGGGCTGCTACGACCGGGCGGAGTCGACGGTCGCGGGGCGGGTGGTCACGAACGACGACCTGGTCAACTGCCCGAACTGGCTGCCGCTGACCTTCCGGGCGCCCGGCGGCGCGTGGTTCGCCGGACCGCCCGCCGAGCAGACCGTGGAGCTGGACCTGCGCCGGGGTGTGCTGACCCGCAGGGCGCTGGTGGTCGACGAGCGGGGGCACCGGACCCGGCTGGTGCAGCGCCGCCTCGCCAGCCAGGCCCGGCCGCACCTGCTCGCGCTGGAGAGCACCTTCACCGCGGAGAACTGGTCCGGCCCGCTGGAGGTCCGCTCGGGTCTGGACGGCGATGTCGCCAACACGGGCGTCGACCGCTACCGGGGGCTGACCGAGCGTCATCTCGTCCCGGCCGGTCAGGGAGTGGACGCGGCGGGGCTGCTCCGGTTGGAGGCCGACGCGGCCAGGTCCCCGCTGCGGATCGCCCTGTGCGCCCGGGTGAGCGCGTCCGCGGCGCGGGTGGCGACCGAGTGCCGGGAGGGCTGGGCGGCCCACCTCCTCACCCTGGACGCCGAACCGGACCGACCCCTCACCGTGACGAAGACGGTCGCGGTGCACACCTCCCGCGACCGGGCGATCGAGACCCCGCTGCGCGCCTCCCGCCAACTCGCCGCCGAGGCCGGGAGCTTCGCTGAGCTGCTGGCCGAACACACTCTGCGCTGGGCCGAGTTGTGGCGCCGCTGCCGGATCGAGGCCGACTTCGACGGCTCCGGCCCGCTGCACCTGAACCTGTTCCACCTGCTCCAGACCTACTCCGAGCACTCCGTCGACCTGGACGTCGGGATCCCGGCCCGCGGGCTGCACGGCGAGGCGTACCGGGGGCACGTCTTCTGGGACGAGCTGTTCGTGCTGCGGCTGCTCAACCTGCGCTTCCCCGAGCTGGCCCGCGCGGTCCTGCGCTACCGCCACCGCCGCCTCGACGCCGCCCGCCGCCAGGCCGACGAGCTCGGGCTGCGCGGGGCGGTCTACCCGTGGCAGAGCGCCGCCGACGGGCGGGAGGAGTCCCAGCAACTGCACCTCAACCCGCTGTCCGGCCGCTGGCTGCCCGATCACAGCCACCTGCAACGGCACGTCGGCTCAGCGGTCGCGTACAACATCTGGCAGTACTACCAGGCCAGCGGGGACCGGGAGTTCCTCGCCGAGGCCGGCGCCGAGACGCTGCTGGAGATCGCCCGCTTCTGGTCCTCGACCGCCTCCTACGACCGGGCCCACGGACACTGGTCGATCCGCGGCGTGCTCGGCCCCGACGAGTACCACGACGCCTACCCCGGGGCGGCCCGGCCCGGCCTGGACGACAACGCCTACACCAACGTGCTGGCCTCCTGGGTGCTGGCCCGCGCCCAGGACGCCCTGGACGCCCTGCCCGGCTACCGCCGCGACGAACTGCGCGAGCGTCTGGATCTCGAGGACCTGGAGCTGGACCGCTGGCAGGAGGTCGGGCGGCACCTGCACGTCCCCTTCCACAACGGTGTCCTGAGCCAGTTCGACGGCTACGAACGGCTCGCCGAGCTCGACTGGCGGGCCTACCGGCTCCGCTACCCCGACCTGCGCCGGCTCGACCGGATCCTGGAGGCCGAGGGCGACAGCGTCAACCGCTACAAGGCCTCCAAGCAGGCCGACGCGCTGATGCTCTGGTTCCTGTTCTCCGCCCGCGAGGTCCGCGACCTGCTGCGGCGCCTGGGCCACCCGGCCGGCCACGAGCTGCTGCGCCGGACCACCGACTACTACCTGCGGCGCACCGTGCACGGCTCGACGCTCAGCTCCGTGGTGCACGCCTGGGTGCTCACCCGCTCCGACCGCCGCACCTCCTGGCGGTACTTCCGCGACGCCCTGGTGGCCGACCTTCGCGACACCCAGCACGGCACCACGGCGGAGGGCGTCCACCTCGGCGCCATGGCGGGCGCGGTGGACCTGCTGCAACGCTGCTACACCGGCCTGGAGGTCCGCGCGGACGCCCTCTGGCTCGACCCGTGTCTGCCCTCCGCCCTCGGCCGACTGGAACTCGACCTGCGCTACCGGGGCCACTGGGGTGTCACGATCGCCGTCGACCGCCGTACCGTCACGGTCAGCCTGCGCGAGGACCGCCAGGAGCCGGTCCGGATCCGTCTGCGCGGCACCGAGGCGACGATCCGGCCCGGTGAGACCCGCCGCTTCCACCTGTGAGGGCGCTCACCGGTTGCTGGGGCCGCTCACCGGCGGCCCGGTGCTTGGGCCGGCGGGCCCGCTACCCGGGGACCGTCCGGCCCCTGCCGGGCGCCGTCCGGGGTGGTGCCATGGAGGTACGGGCATGGAAGTGCGGACGACCGGGCGCACCCCGGCCCGGCACCGACCCAGGGAGGACGGCATGAAAGCCGCCGTGGGAGACCGCATCATCGTCCGGGGCATCCGGCCGGGCGCAGCGCGCAGGGACGGCGAGATCGTCGGCCTGCACCATCCGGACGGCAGCCCGCCCTACGACGTGCGCTGGTCCGGCAGCGACCGGGTGACCGAGTACTTCCCCGGCCCGGACGCCCTGATCCACCACTACCACCACGCACCCGAAGACGCCGCGGCGACCCTACCGCCCCACCCGCACCTCTTCGTCGACTGACGGGTCACCGCCGTGCCCGCCTCACGACGTCGATCCGGTCCACCCGACGGCCCGATCCGGGCCGAACGGCCCGTGCGCGGGCCGCGGGCACGGAGCGAGCCTGGGAGTGACGAAAGGTGGAGACCATGCACACCGTGATCGTGTACGAAAGCATGTACGGCAACACCCGGGAGGTCGCCGAGGCGATCGCCGAGGGCGTCCACCAGGCCGACCCCGAGGCGGCCGTCGACTGCCTGCCGGTGGCCGAGGCCGACGCCGCCCTCACCCGGTCCGCGGACCTGCTGGTGGTCGGCGGACCGACGCACCTGCGCGGCATGTCCTCCGGGCTCAGCCGCCGGATGGCCGCCGTCTCCGAGGGCCACAAGGAGGGCCACGAGGACGCCGCCGCCGAAGCCCGGGAGACCGCCGAGGGGCCGGGCCTGCGGTCCTGGTTCCACGACCTGCCGAAGACCGAACCGGGCACCTATGCCGCCGCCTTCGACACCCGGGCTGCCTGGCCAGGGTCCGGCGGTGCCGCCGAGGGCATCGCCCACCGGCTCTCCAGCCACCACTACGACGTGGTCGCCGAGCCCGAGGGCTTCATCGTGGAGGGCACCGACGGCCCGCTGCGCACCGGCGAGCTCGACCGCGCCCGTGCCTGGGGCGCGGGCCTGGTCTGACCGGGGCCACCGGGGAACGCACCACGCGGCGCCCCGGCGCCGAGCCGCCGCGCCGTCGGGCGGGGCCGGATCCCGAGGGGGCCGACCCCGCCCGCTGGAAGGGCCGCCCGCTCACCGCGCGGCGGCGTTCTCCCGTCCGCGTCGGACGTCGAACGCGAAGAACGGGCGGACCGCACGGCCGAGTTCCTCCGGCCCGGAGAATCCCCGTCGGACCATGTCGACCTGCGGGGACGTACCGGGCCGGCGCCAGTGCCGGAGGAAGAGCTTCGCGCACACCGCCGGCGGCGGGACCACGAGGCGGTGCCGGGTCTCCTCCGCGGCCGCGTCCGCGCGGGCGACCAGGTGGCACCACTCGTCCCAGCGTCCGGACCCGCGCAGCCGTGCCAGGACCGCCGGCCTCCAGTCGACCGACTGCCACACCGGCCACACCCGCACCATCAGGAGCCGGTTCCGGTCCGCGGCGGTGAGCCCGGCCGGTTCCGATTCCGTGAACCAGCGGGTGAGGGCTTCCGGCAGCGGCGAGCGGTCGTCGAGTCCCAGCCGGGCCCGCGCGTACGCGTCGGTCGTCGTGCCCTCGGCGCCGGCGAGGTCGTCCAGCAGAGCGGTCAGGACGTCCTCGTGCAGTGCCGGGTAGTCGTCGTCGAACAGGCGGACCGCGTCCAGCACGTCGAGGTCGGACATCCACCGGCCGGGCGCGTGCTCGCGCCGGGTCCGCCGGGCCAGGGCCTGGGTGCGGCTGATGCCGGTGAAGGGCGCGTCCGTCGTGACCGGGCCGGGTGCCGTGGTGCCGCCGCCGCGGACCGCGCGCAGTGCCGACACCGCGTCACGCCGCTTGAGGTCCCAGACCCCCGAGCAGATCATCTCCTCCAGCGTCCGCAGCGCGTCGTGGTCCTCCTCGCCCACGGCCCGTTCGAGGTCCTTCCAGGCGCGGTGGGTGAACGGCAGGGCCTTGGCCGCCGCCACGATCCGCCGCCCGGCCGCCGCCGGGACCAGATCCCCCTCGGCCCCCTCCCGGCAGCCGTGGCGCAGGTTCACCAGCGCCACGGTGCGCGCCGGGTACCCCACGGCGGCGGGCCCGTGCAGGACGCCCACCTCGTCGTCCCCGTCGATCTCGCCCGAGGCGTACATCCCGTAGACGGTGCCGATGCCCCGCATGCCGCACGGGGCCAGTTCGGCGGCCCGCAGCGCGCCCATGCTCGCGGCGCCGATGACGTGCGCGCCCTCGGCGATCACCTGGAGGATCTCCTTGTGGCCGACGGACCTCCGTTCCCGGAAGTAGCCGTCGATGATGACGGCGACGTCCCCCGGGCACCAGCGGTCCGCCAGAAGGTCGCCCCGTCCCGCGGGCGGCCGCACGTCGGCGTCCGGGAGCACCGCGTGGACCTCGGCCGCGGACAGCGTCGGCCCGGTGTAGACCACCACCCTCGATGCGCTCACTACAACACCTCCGGGCAGACGCGGCTTCCGGGCGCCACGACCTTGACGACCGGGACCCCGATCTCCTCCCGCGTCAGGTCGACCAGGAGGGGCGGGTTGGAGAACGCTTCGGCCGCCCGCTGGACCGCGTACCGGAGGTCGTCGACCAGGCCGGCGCGTTCCACGGGCTCCGCGACCAGGTCGCCGATGTCGGCGGCCGGGCCCGGGTCGCGGCTCAGACGGCGGACGTCCACGTGGTCGAAGTCGTCCTGGAGGTCGTCCCGCGCTCCCGAGATGTACGCGAGCCTGGCCTGCGCCGCTTCGGTGATGGCGCGGGTCAGCGCGATCGAGGGGCTGACGTGACAGCCGAACCCGAACATCGCGGCCGGGTAGTCATGGCAGGCGACCCAGGACAGGAAGCAGGGCAGCCCGGTGGGCGACGGCACCAGGCGGACCTCCAGGGTGACGCCGGCCCGTTCGATCAGCGTGCACAGTTCCTCGGCCACCGCCGACCCCGACGTCCTCGGGTCGACTCGCACGCCCCGCTCGCCCCCGGCGGCCACCGCCGCCGTCATCGCGTCCCGCTCGACCACCTCGCACAGCGCGTGGAGCGCCGCCTCCACCAGGGTGTTGCCGCTGGCCAGGCCGTTGGTCGACTCGAAAAAGGCCGGCGGGTTCCAGCCCGCGCGCTCCACCAGCGTCAGCCCCACCACGTCCACGGGGACGAGCGTCCGCGCGCCGTCGACCAGCGATCTGGCCTCCGTCCAGGCCAGGGGCAGGCCGTCGTGCAGCACGCTCGGTTCCGAGGGCGCCAGGGCGTGGACGTCGTAGCCCAGTTCCCGGCCGACGTCGCGGGGTGCGGCCGTCAGGACGGGTTCCAGGGGCTGCTCCACGTGCCAGGTCTCGACGGATTCCATCACCGCCGACAACCGCGCCAGCTCGGCCGTCGCCCCTTTGCCCTGGGAGACGGCGAGGGTCCGGGACAGCGGCCGGACGGCCTGGAAGGTCGGGATGCCGATGGTGTCGAGCCGGGTGATGTCGGCGATCCGGGTGACGCCGACCTTCGCCGCCGCCCGGCGCGCCATCTCCCAGGTGGCCTCCGGGGGCTGCGCCCGGTTCGTCCCGGGCAGCCTGAGCACGGCGCGGTCCTGCCGCGAGGCCGCCCGGAACAGGGGCGAGTCGTCGGTGCGCGCCGTGGCGGCGGCTGCGTCGTCGGTGTGCACGGTGATGGGCCTCCCTGTGGGTCAGAGGTTCTGGGTACGGCGCAGCAGCGCCCGGCCGGCGACGGCGTTGGCGACGAGGGCGACGGCGGCCAGCACCACCAGAGCGGGCCAGGCCTTCCCGAAGCCGAAGATCGCGGCGTCGCGCATCCCGTTGACCGCGTACGTCACCGGGTTCACCGTCGAGATCCACCGGAGCACCTCGGGGAGCTGCTGCGTGGTGGACAGCGACGGGGCGGAGAACACGAGGACCGGTACCGACACGCTGGTGAGCACCATGAAGGTCCGGTAGTCGCTGATCAGGATCGCCGTCGCGAGGTACAGCCCGTTGAAGGCCACCGAGGAGAGCACCAGCGCCACCAGCAGCCAGATCCACTGCGCCGCGTGGAACGGGTAGTCGAAGATGACCGCGGCGACGACCAGGGCCAGCAGGCTCTGCGCCAGGACGAGCGAGACCCCGGCGAGCAGCTTGCCGGCCAGGAAACGCGATCGGCGCAGCGGCCAGCTCCACAGCTGGGTCGACACGCCGCTCATCTCCTCCTGGAACATCGCCATGCCGGTCGTCCCCGACGCGCTGACCACCGACATCGCCAGCACCATGGGGAGGAGGAAGACCGAGAACGGCAGCCGCTCGCCCCGGTAGGTGATGTCCCCGACGACGTTGCCGAGCGAGGTGTTCACCAGCAGCAGGTACACGAGCATGGGTGTCAGGCCGAGGATGAGGTTCACCCGGTTGCGGGCGAGGAGCGCGTACTCGCGGTAGAAGACCGCGGTGAAGTCGGCCGTCCTCCTCGTCGCGACCGGTGCGGTGTTCTCGAATGCGGGCACGGTCACGGTGTCAGCCCTCGCTCCCGGTCATGCGCAGGAACACCTGCTCCAGTGAGTCCGTGACGGTGGAGACTCCCGAGATCGCCACTCCGGCGTCCTGGCAGTGCTTCGACAGTCGCGGCAGCACGTTCCGGACCTGCGCGTTCTCGATGCGCACCTCGGTGTCCTCGACCGCGGCGGTCAGCCCGGCCGCGTCGGCCCACTCCTTGACGACCTTCGCCCCGACCGCGTCGTCCGCCGTCACCAGCACGTGCGCGGCGCCGAACTCCCGGACGAGCTCGCTCGGTTGGGCGAAGCGGACCACCGTGCCGCGGTTGACGACCAGGACGCGCTGGGCGTTTCGCTCCAGTTCCTCGATGATGTGGCTGGTCCAGATCACGGTCATGCCGTTCTCCTCGCGCAGCCACCGCACGAAGCGCTCGATCTGGTGGCGGCCGGCCACGTCCAGTCCGGCGGAGGGCTCGTCGAGGATCAGGAGTCGGGGAATCGTCAGCAGCGCCCGTACGAGCTGCAGGCGCTGGCGCTGACCGCCGGACAGCTGGAAGACGAGCTGCGACAGCGCGTCCTTCAGGCCGAGGTACTCGGCCACCTCCAGCGCCCACGGCCGGGCGGCCCGCCAGGGCAGGCCCCTGAAGCGGGCGGCGATCTGCAGGTTGTCCAGCGCCGACAGCATCTCGTCGTACGGGGCGGACTGGTGCATCGCGCCGATGCCGCTCTTGGCGGCGACCGGGTCGCGGGTCGGGTCCGCGCCGAACACCCGGATCTTCCCGGTGGTGGGAGGGGTGACGCCGCAGATCATCTTCATCAGGGTCGTCTTCCCGGCGCCGTTGGGGCCCAGCAGCCCGATGGTCTCGCCCTCGGCGATGTCGAACGATATACCGTCGACGGCCGGTGTCTTTTTCCCCCGGTAACACTTGGTCAGTTCTTCGGCGTGCACCACAGCATTCGCCACGATCCCTCCCTCCGCATTCCTCACATCGCGCCTCACATTGCGCTCGATCGCTTTCGGGATTGTCGGCCGAGGTGTTCCCGGTGGACCCTACGCCGCCAGGAGGGCACCCAACCGGCTTACATGGAAGCTGCCTTGGAGCTGCCTCCGATCTGCCGCACCGTTCCCGGTCCGGGTGGCTAGCATTCACAGCGTGAGCCGTTCAGGACAGGTGGAGAACCACGACGGAAATGCCGCCGTGGTGCTGGTGGATTGCGCGGGCGGCCGCGAATTGGAGATCGTGCGCGAGATATTGACGGGGCCGCTGGAAACGCCGACGATACTGATCCGGCAGACCGACCTCCCCGCAACGCCCTTGGCGCTCGACGTGGACACCGGCCTGCTGGACGTCGCCGGCCGCCGGGTCAGGCCGGCGGTCGTCTGGGTTCGCCACGTGTCGGCCTGCGCGATGCTGGCGCAGGCCCGGCCGGCGGGCTCGGTGACACCGCTGCAGGCGGCGACCTGGTCCGGGTTCCTCCAACAGGTGGCGTCGACGGCGACCGCCGCCCTGCCCGGTGGCGCGCTCGTCGGGCCGGCCCAGCTGGCGCAGGCCCGGCGGCTGGGCGTGCGGACGCCCCGCACGGTCGTCACCAACCACGTCCCGACGGGCACGCGCGGGCTGGGCGCGCCGAGCGTGATCGTCAAGACGCAGGACTTCCGCCTGTTCGAGCCCGACCGGCGGAACTGGCCGGAGTGGCTGCCGACGGTCATCGGTCCGGAGGCGGGCACGGAGGGCTCCACGCCCGTCGGCGCCGCGGCCGCCGACCATCCGGTCGTCGTCCAGGAGTACCTGGGCGGCACCCGGGAGCTGCGTGTCTACCACCTCGACGGCGCGATCTGCGCCTTCGAGGTCGGCAAGCCGGATCCGTCGAGCCCGATCACGGACCCCGGCCGCGTCACGGTGGGACGGATCGAGTGCCCGCCGCCCGCCGCCGACGCGGTGCGCACCCTGTGCGCCGCGTGGAACCTGCACTACGGGGCGTTCGACCTGCTCGTCTCCGACACCGGGGACCCGGTGTTCCTGGAGGCCAACCCGGACGGCGACTGGCTCTGGTTCGAACGCAGGGCGCGTTGGCACGGCGTCTCGTTCACGGCCGCCGTGATGGTCCGTGAGCTGTTCCTACGGAGTACGTCGTAAGGAGGCCGCGCCGATGACGGCGATTCGGGGTGACGAGGTCTCCGCCCGGGACTTGGTGCTGGTGGCCATGCTGGCGCGGGGGCACACGACCGACCGCGTGGCCCGCGAGCTGCGGCTGAGCAGACACACCGTGGGCGAGGAGATCAGCGTCCTCCTCGGGCGGTTCAACTGCCGGAACCGGGCGGAGCTGGTGGCCTACTGCTACGTCCACCGGTTGTTGCCGATCGGGATCTGGCCGCCTCCGTGCGGCCCTCGTGAAAGGGATGAGTGACATGTTCGATCCGCTGGCCAGCCTGCGCGAAGCGGGGCTCCCGGTCGACCAGTTGAGCGCCGCGCAACGCGAGGTGCTGGCCGGTCTGACCGAGGAGGAGACGGCCGTCGTCGCGTCGGTCCAGCGCCGACTGGCCCGGGCCGAGGCCGAGCCGGACGCCGAGGTGTGGGCGCACGATCTGAAGCTGCTCTGACCCCTGTCCACCACCCGCATCGCCGACCCGCACCACGACCGAGCCCCTGGCGGAGGACCCCGCATGAGTCGCAGGTTGGTGGTCGTTCTCTTCCTCGACCTCGTCGGATGGACGCGACTCGCCGAGCGTGTCGATCCGGAGCCGCTGCAGCAGCTCCTCGACCAGTACTACGAGATCTGCTCGGCCACCGTGGAGGAACACGGCGGAACAGTGGAGAAGTTCATCGGCGACGCCGTCATGGCGGTCTTCGGGGCGGACACCTCGCGGGAGGACGACGCGCTGCGGGCGCTGCGCACGGCCGTGCTGATCCGCACCGAGGTCGGCCGGCTGCGCGCACCGGCCGCCGGCGCCGTACCGGTGGAGATCCACTGCGGCATCGCCGCCGGCGAGGCCCTGGTGACGCGCTCGGCCCGGGCCGGCCTGCGGATCGTCGGCGACGTGGTCAACCTCGCCGCGCGCCTGCAGTCCTCGGCGGTCGCCGGCGAGATCATCGTCAACGAGACCGTGGCCCAACTGGCGGGCCCGCGCTACGCGATGGACCCGGTGCCGCCGCTGACGCTCAAGGGCAAGGCCGAACCCGTCGCCGCGCTGTGCGTGACCGGCGAGGCCGCCCTCGACGGGAGCGGTGACGAGCCGCGCATGGTGGACCGCCGCACCGAACGCCGTCGGCTGCGCCGGATCTACCACCGGGTGGCCGGGGATCGGCGGCCGGCGGTGGTGTCGGTGCTGGGGCCGGCCGGCATCGGCAAGACGCGCCTGGTCAGGGAGACCGTCGAGGGGCTCGTCGCGGCCGGGGCCGGACCAGTCGCCGTGTTCGGCAACTGTCCGTCCTACGGGGCGAAGGGCACGTACGCGGCCCTCGTCGACGTCCTGGACGGGCTGGAGCGACAGGTACCGGCCTGCGCGGAGTTGCTGCGGACCGACCAGCGCATCGCCGGAGTGCTCGCCGGCCTGCGGGAGGCGTCGCCCGCCCGCCCCGCCACCGCCGGACCGGGCCCGGGGGTGGAGGAGGTGTCCTGGGCCGCGCGCGAGCTGCTCGCCGCCGCCGCGGCCACCCGCCCGCTCGTCGTGGTGTGGGACGACCTGGAGTGGGCGGGGCCGTCACTCCTGCAGCTCATCGCCGAGCTGACGGGCGACCTGCGGGACGTCCCGCTCCTGACGCTCTGCGTGGCCGGCCCGGAGATCGACGGGCCCGACGGGCCCCCGTTCCCCGACGGCGAGGTGATCGACCTCGGCGCGCTGGACCCGGTCGACAGCGCCCGGCTGGCGGTCTCGCTGGCGGCGGGCCACGGCCCCGGCGAGGTGCAGCTGCACGACCTCGACCTCGACCTGGCCGACCGGGTCGCGCTGGACAGCGCGGGCAATCCGAGGTTCATCCGGCTGATGGTGGAGTGGCTGGGCACCGGCCGAACCGTCGACGAGGTGCCGCCGACCATCACGGCCATGGTGGGCGCGATGATCGACCGGCTCCCTCCGCCCGCCCGGCGGCTGCTGGGCGCGGCCGCGGTGATCGGTCCCTCGTTCACCCTGGAGCAACTCGCCCTGCTGGACGAGACGGTGCCGGAGCAGACGGTGCCGGCCGCGACCGCCGCCGCGCTGGCGCGGCAGCGGTTCTTCCGTGCCACGACGGACGAGGGCGGATACCGCTTCGTCCAGCAGCCGGTCCACGAGGTCGCGTACGGGCGACTGGAGAAGCAGCAGCGCATCGCGTGGCACCGGCGCCTGGCCGAGCGGGGCTTCAGCCCCGGCTTCCACTTCGAGGCCGCCGCACACCTGCTCGGCGGTCTGCGCCCGGACGACGAGGAGCTGCCGCGGCTGGCGCGGCGGGCGGCCGAGGCGCTGCTGGCCGAGGGAACCGCGGCGCTGCGGCAACGCGATCTGCCGACCGCGATCGAACTGCTCGAACGCGCGCTCGTCCTGGCGGGACGGGGGCCGGGCCGGTGGCGGCAGGTCGCGGCCATCCGCCTCAGCGACGCCCTCATGCTCTCCGGGGACACCCGGCGCGCGCAGGAGGTGGTCGCGGACGCCCTGCGGCACGGTCCCGACGCCCCCGGGCGACGCCTCTGCCTGGTGCAGCAATCCCTGTTGGCGGCGCGCCTCGGTACGGTCGCCGAGGCGGGCGTCGAGGAGCTGCGGGCCGAACTCGACGGCGACGGGACCGACCGGCTCGCCCGGTGCCGGTTCGAGCAGTTGCGAATGCTGCTCCACCTGGCGCGCGGCCGGTTCGGGGCCGCCGAGGAGGCGGCCTGCGCCGCGCTGGAACACGCCCGGGCCGACGGTGACGCGTACGAGGAGGACCGGCTCCTGGTGGCCCTGTGCGAGGTCCGGCAGTGGTCGCCGACCCCGGTGCGCGGGAAGCTGGCGGGCTGCGCCGAGCTCGTGGAGCGGTTCACCGCCGACCGGTTCCTGCTGCTGCCCGCGCTGGCCGCCCGGGCCCGCTGCCTGGCGTTGACCGGGGACGACGCCGGCGCCCGCGCGGCGCTGGCCGAGGCCGGGTCCGTCGTCGAACAGCTCCGGCTGACCATGGGAGGTGTCCTGGTCGACCAGGTGGCCGGGATGGCCTGTTCGCTGCGCGGTGACCACGCCCGGGCCGAACGACACTTCCGCCGCGCGGCCGACGCCCTCGAAAGGGCCGGCTACCTGTCGGTCTCGCTGGGCATGCGGGTGCAGGCGGCACGCGAGTGCGCCCGGCGCGGCCGCCTGGACGAGGCCGCCGGGCGGATCGCCGAACTCCTCGGCCGACGCGGGGAGATGGACGTCCGGGGGCGGATCCTGTGCCTATCGGCGGCGGTCCTGATCGCCGCCGGGTACGGCCGCGCCGATCCGGTGCTCGCCGAGCTGCCGGCCCTGCTCGACGGCGTCGACGACCCGTGCCTGCACGGCGAGGTCCGCTTCGACCTGGCCCGGGCCGCCCGGCTGCTCGGCGACGAGACCGGGGCCCGCACCATGGCCCTGGCGGCCGTCGACAGCTACACCGCCGTCGGTGCGACGAAACCCCTGGAAACGGTGCGGCGATGGATCTGAACGGCGCGCCCTGGCGGCGCGAGCGGCCGCAGCACTTCTCCGGCATGCCCGCCTGGAGCATGCCGACCGACAGTGATCTCGGCGAGCCCGTGCCGACGACCCTGTTCGACGGGATCGACGCCCGGTGGGCGTGGGAGGGCGCGAGCGGTGCGGGCGTCCGGGTCTGCGTGCTGGACAGCGGCGTGGACGCGACCCATCCGCTGGTCGGGTCGGTCGAGCGGGCGTGGCAGGTGGTGACGGCCGAGGGCCGGGCGCCGCGGGTGGCGCAGTGCGAGCCGAACGACGGCGCCGGGCACGGTACCGCGTGCGCGGGGATCATCCGCGCGATCGCGCCGCAGGTCTCGCTCAGTTCGCTGAAGGTCCTCGGTGACGGGCGGTCCGGCAGCGCCGCCGCGCTGGTCGCCGGGCTCGCCTTCGCGATCGAGGAGGGGTTCGACGTGATCAGCATGAGCCTGTCGACGAGCCGGCTGGAGTTCCGCGGCCGGCTCGGCGAGCTGTGCGACCGCGCCTACTTCCGCCGCACGACGGTGGTGGCGGCGGCGCACAACCTGCCGATCGAGAGCTTCCCGTGGAACTTCGCGTCGGTGATCTCGGTCGCCAGCCACGCCGAGCCGGACAGCATGCGCTTCTACTACAACTCCGCGCCGCCGGTGGAGTTCCGCGCCCGGGGGGTGCGCGTCCCGGTGGCCAGGCCGGGCGGCGGCACCGTCCGGAGCACCGGCAACAGCTTCGCGGCACCGCACATCGCCGGGATCGCGGCCCTCGTGCTGAGCAAGCACCCCTGGCTCACGCCGTTCCAGCTCAAGACCGTCCTGTATCACTGCGCAGCGAACCTCTCGGCCCCAGGAGGCGGCGAATGAAGCCCTTGCCACCCGATCCCGCCAGCAGAGCGACCGAGCGTCAACTGCTGCAGTCCGTCGTGTCGGTGGCCCGTTACGTCTACGGCGCCGCCGCGTCCTCGGTCTTCATGGTGAGTCCCGACACCGGTGAGCTGGTCTTCGCGGCGGTCGCCGGCGAGGGCGAACAGGGCCTGGTCGGCAAGCGGTTCGAGCCCGGCACCGGCATCGCCGGCTGGGTGGCGGCCAGCGGCCAGCCGCTGATCACGGACAACGTGGCCGAGAGCGACCGGTTCGCCCACGACGCCGCGGCGTCGACCGGGTACGTCCCCACGAGCATCCTGGCCGCCCCGCTCATCGCGGGCGGGGAGTGCATCGGCGTGATCGAGGTGCTGGACCGCCATGTCCGCGTGGCGAACGATCCCAGCCGGGAGCTCGACGACATCGAGCTGCTGGGCCTGCTCGCCACGCAGGCCGCCCTGAGCCTCGCCCTACTCCGGCGCGGCGAGCGGTCTGCGGACGCCGTGCCGCGGCTGGGCGACCTGGTGGCCCGGCTGTCGGAGCACGCGGTCATGGACTCGTCCGACCCGTTGGCCTCCGCGCTGCTGGGCATCTCGCTGGAACTGCTCGACCGGCGTGCCCACCTGGCCCCGAACTCGGGGTGACGGCCGACGGAGACGGAGTGCAGACGGGCCGGCGACGAACCGGAGACGCGGACGGAACGGGCCTCACCTACCGTCCTGCCCCATGGTGCACAGTGCCGAGTCCGAAGCTCCGTTTCCCGAACTGCTCCGCCACAAGCGGGTCCAAGCCGGACTCACCCAGCGGACGCTCGCCGACCTGTCGACGATCAGCCCGCGGACGATCCGGGACCTCGAATCGGGCCGGGCGCACGCGCGGATGCAGACCGTCCGCCTGCTCGCGGACGCCCTGAGGCTCCACGGCCTGGCCCGCGAGCTCTTCATCAGCGCGGGTGCGGGCGGCCGCCGGGGAAGACCGGAGGCAGCCGACCCCGGCCTCGCCGCGCCACGGGCCGTCAACGCCCTTCTCGGGCGCGAGACCGAGGTGCGGGCGATGGTCGAGGCCCTGGAGTCGGGCCACCGCCGGGCCGTCTCCGTCTCCGGGCTCCCGGGCGTGGGCAAGTCGCGGGTGGCCGCGGAGCTGGCCGCCCGGCTCGGCTCGCGCCGCGGCTGGCCGGTGCTGTGGATCGGCGCGGGCGAGCGCGCCCGGGACGGGATCGGGACGGCGTTCGGCCCGTTGACGAGGTCGCTGCGCCTGCTGATCGAATCGGGGGCGCGGGACGTGTCCGCGGTCTGCCGGCTGATCGGCCACCACGAGGCGCTGCTCGTGCTCGACGGGGTCGCCGACGCCGGGCCCCCGGCCGGGGTGGAGGATCTGCTGACCTACTGCCCGGGCATCCGGGTGGTCAGCACCTCCCGGGTGCCCTGGCCGGTCGCGGGCGTCCAGCCGACGGTGCTCCCGCCGCTGGCCGTGCCGGGAGCGGAGTGGGATGCGACGGGATCGCCGGACGTGCTCACCGCCGTGCCGTCGGTGCGGCTGCTGGTGGACCGGCTCTCGGAGGTCCGGCCGGGGTTCTCGCCCGACCGCGCCGATGCGGACGCGGTGGTCCGCATCTGCCGACGGCTGGACGGCCTGCCGGTCGCGTTGGAGGCCGCGGCCGGGCGGTTCGGGGTGCTGGGCCTGCGTCAGCTGGCGGAGGAGCCCGCACGCAGCCTGCTCGGCCTGCCCGTTCCGACCCGGTCCGCCGGTGTTCCCGGGACGCTCGGCGGTCTGCTCGGGGCCGAGGTCGAGCGACTGGACGCCGCCCATCGCGCGATCCTGCGGGAGCTGGCGAGCTCCGACCGGGCGCCGACCGTACCCGAGGCGGCCGCCGCCGTGGACCGGCCCCGGAACGAAGTGGTCGACGGCGTCGGTCTGTTGATGGGCTGCGGGCTCGTCCGCGCGTCGTACGAGGAGTCGGGGACGCGCCTGCACCTGCCGAACCTGCTGCGCATGCTGCTGCGGGCTCCCCTGGACCTTCGTGGATCGCTGTGACGGACGCCCTCGATCCCACCGCCCCGGAGCACTGCGGCGACCCCTACCCGCTCCTGCACCGGATGCGCGAACTGGCGCCGGTCCACCGCCGGGTGGACCCGGTGCGCGGCCGCGTCTCCTGGTACCTGACCCGTTACGCGGACGTGCAGCGCGCCCTGCTCGACCCGGACCTCGGCCGGCAACTCGACCGGCTCCCCGCCGAGTTGGCCGCCACCCGGCGACGGTGGGACGTCGACCCGCTGGCGATGGCGCGGCGGAACGTCTTCAACCTCGACCCCCCTGATCACACCCGCCTGCGCCGCCTGATCGCGCCCGCGTTCGGCGCCCGCACGGTGGCGGCGGTCCGACGGCGCGTCGAACAGGTCGTCGACGGGCTCGTGGCCGCGGCCCGGGACGCCGGGGACGTGGTCGACGTGATCGAGGCGCTGGCCCTGCCGCTGCCGGTCGTGGTCGTCGCCGAGCTGGTCGGCTTCCCCGTCGACGACCTGGCCGGGCTGCGCCGGTGGAGCGACGAGATGCTGCGGACCGGGGACCCGGTTCGCGTGCGCCGCGCGGGTCTGGAGTTCATCGCGTACGTGGAGGAGAGGATCGACGAGCGGCGGGGCCGTCCGGGCGGGGACCTGCTCTCACGGCTCGTCGCGGAGGAGGACGGCGGCGGGATCAGCCGCGCCGAACTGGTCTCCAGCGTGTTCCAGTTGCTGCTGGCCGGTGACGAGACGACGGTCAACCTCATCGGCAACGCCGTGCTGGAACTGCTGCGCCACCCCGATCAGCTGGCCCGGCTGCGCGAGCGACCCGCCGTGCTGGACTCCGCGGTCGAGGAGGTGATCCGCTTCAACGGCCCCGTGGGGCACACCCGGCCGGTGTACGCCCTCGCCGACGTGGAGATCGGCGGGGTGGTCGTCCCGCGCGGCGACACCGTCGTGCCCGTGCTGTTGGCGGCCAACCGGGACCCGGCCGTCTTCGCCGACCCGGACGCCTTCGACATCACCCGCAGTCCGAACCGGCACCTGGGGTTCGGCCACGGCATCCACTTCTGCCTCGGCGCGGCGTTGGCCCGGCTCCAGGCCCGGGCCGCCGTCGGGGCCCTCGTGCACCGCTTCCCCCGGCTGGCCCTGGCCGTCGACCCGGCCGAGCTGGAATGGACGCCGGATCTGTTCCTGCACGGGGTGCGCCACCTACCGGTTTCGCTGGGAAGGGGATGAGAACGTGATCGATCCGAAGGTGACCGGGGACCTCTCCCGGATGGCGTTCGGCTATGCCACCTCGCAGATCCTCCACGCGGCCGTGCGACTCGGGGTGCCGGAGGCGCTCACGGGCGGGCCGCTGGGGATCGGGGAGTTGGCGCGGGCGGTCGACTGCGACCCGGACGGGCTGACCAGGCTGGTCAGGGCCCTGGCGGTGCTGGGGGTGCTCGACGAGGCCGCGCCGGGCCGGTTCGCGCTGGCCGAGTCGGGCCGGCTGCTGTGCGCGGGCCATCCGCGGTCGATCCGCTCCAGTGTGCTGCTGCTGGGCGACCCGGTGACGTGGCGCGCGTGGGGCGCGCTGACCGACGGCGTACGGACCGGAGGCACGGCGTTCGACCAGGTCCACGGCCGTCCGCTCTTCGACCACCTGGCCGACGATCCCCGGCTGTCGGGCCTCTTCAACGCCGCCATGGGCGAGGGCACCGGGTGGACCGCCCGGGAGGTTCCCCGGGCGTACGACTTCACGGGCGCCCGCACCGTGGTCGACGTCGGCGGCGGGAACGGCACCCTGCTGGCGGCCGTGCTCCGGGCCGTGCCCGACGCCCGGGGGATCCTGTTCGACAGTGCCCAGGGGGCGGCGGCCGCCCCCGAGACGTTCCGGCGCGCCGGGCTCGCCCCGGACCGCTGGTCGATCGAGGCGGGCGACTTCTTCGAGGCGGTGCCGGGGGGCGACGTGCTGCTGGTGAAGGGGATCCTGCACGACTGGGACGACGAGCGCTGCGCCGCGCTGCTGCGCAACTGCCGTGCGGCGCTCGCTCCGGACGGACGCCTGCTGGTGGTGGAGCCCGTCCTGCCCGACCGGCTGGACGCCCCGGAGGCCGCCGGAGTCGTCCTGAGCGACATCGCGATGCTGGTCTACACCGGGGGCCGGGAGCGGAGCCGGGCCGAGTTCCGGGCGCTGCTCGCCGACGGCGGTTTCCGACTCGTCGACGTCACGGGGCGGTTGGCGGCCACGGCGGTCCGGATCCTGGTCGCGGCCCCGGACTGACCGGGGCCGGCGGTCCGGCTGAACGAACCGGCCGGACCGTCACTCCAGGTGCTCGGCGAGGAAGCGTTCCACCGCCGCGTAGTAGGTCTCGCGGTTGCCGGGCCTGGCCAGGCCGTGGCCTTCGTCGGGGAACAGCAGGTACTCGTGCGGCAGCCCCTTGGCGGCCAGCGCCGCGACGATCTGCTCGGCCTCCTCCCGGGGCACCCGGACGTCGTTGGCCCCCTGGGCGACCAGGACGGGGACGCAGATGTCGTCGACCCGCGAGAGCGGGGACCGAGCCCACAGCATGTCGCGCTCGCTCTCCGGGTCCCCGACGTTCGCGGACATGAACGCCCGCAGCGGAGTCCGGTACGGCGCCCCGGCCGCCAGCATCGTCAGCAGGTTCGACGGGCCGCACAGCGCTATCGCGCAGGTGAAGACCGAAGGTGTGAAGGCCGCGCCGACGAGAGCCGCGTACCCCCCGTACGAGCAGCCCATGATCGCGACCCGGCCGGCGTCGATGCCGCCGTCCGCGACCAGGTGGTCGACCGCGTCGAGCAGATCGGTGTGCATCGCGGCGCCCCACTGCTTGGCGCCCAGGTTGCGGAACCGCTTGCCGTAGCCCGTCGAGCCCCGGAAGTTGACCTGGACGCACGCGTAGCCGCGGTTGGCCAGCAGCTGCGCCTCCTCGTCGAAGGCGAAGGTGTGCCGGGCCCACGGTCCGCCGTGCACGTTCACCACCGCCGGCAGGCGCCGGCGGTCCGCACCGGGCGGCCAGGTGACGTAGCCGTGCACGGTGACCCCGTCGCGCGCGGAGAACTCGAAGGGCTCCATCCGTGCGAGCCGGTACCGTTCGAGCTCCGGCTGGTGGCTGAAGAGGTACCGCAGTCGGCCGCCCGCCCGGTCGTAGACGTAGTAGAGGACCGGGCCGGCCCCGGTCACCACCGACACCGTCCACAACCGGTCGGAGCGGTCGGTGCGGTCCACGTAGACCTCGCCGTCGATCGCCTGGAGCGCGAGCTCGCCGCGGATCCGTCCGATGTCCTTGCCGAACTCCTCGTCGAGGAACACCCACTCGTCGCGGTCCTTGGCGAACAGCACCGCCTGCGGTGTCCGGCTCAGCGGGTCCGGCTCCACCTGCTTGACGTCGTAGGTGGGATCCTCGGCGAGCGCCGTCCGCCGCCCGGTCGCGACGTCGACCGCGAACAGCCGGCTGCTGTTGGCCCCGATGGAGGACAGGAGGTAGCAGGTGGCGCCGTCCCGCGCGAAGCCGAGGACCCGGGTCCCCACGACGTCCTCGTAGGGCACGTCCAGCCAGGGCTCGGCGCCGTCCGGACCGCCCGGCGGGTCCAGGTAGACCGCCGTGCCGCCGTCGGGCTTCATCGCCGAGCCGCCGCGGACCCGCAGGTCCGTGTCGACGATCCAGCTCAGGTAGCCGGGGTTCTCCGCGACCTTCGTGAGCAGTCGCGTCGCCAGGTCCAGACGGTAGACGTCGTGCAGGTCGCGCCGGTCCTTGTTCAGCCCGATCAGCATCGTGGTCGGATGCCACCGGTTGTGGGCCAGCACGCGCGCCTGAACGCCCTCGAAGGGTGTGGCGCAGCGTTCCTCGCCGGTGACGAGGTCGAGCAGGTGCAGCCGCCAGCTCTCGTCGCCGTTCTCGTCCCGCAGGGAGAACAGCGTGCGGTCGTCGTGGCACAGGCCGTAGGTCCGGATGCCGCGCCCGCGGTCCCGGGTCAGCGCCCTCGCCTCGTCCGGACGGTCCACCGGGGCAGCCCAGACGTTCATCACCCCGTCGTCCGGGGCGAGGAAGAGCAGTCGGGTCCCGTCGGGTGAGATCCGGGGCAGGAGGTACGACGGGTTGCCGAACAGGACGGAGCGCGGGATCAGGGGTACGGATTCAGCCGTCACGGCTCACTCCCCGGGTAGCTGGCTGGCGTGGGCGCCCGGAGTGCCACCATTGGGAGAGCCCCGGGTACTGCGCGACCGCCTCGTCGGTGTCACGCGGCGGGGTCGGGTCGGCGAACGGCCCCCGCGGGTGGGGCGGGTTCGCGCTCCGCGGCGAGGGGACCAGCGTCTGGGCCCGGAAGAGCTCCGTCATGAGCGCCGGGTCGCCGAGCACGGCCCGGGACATCCCGGCCCCCGCCCGGTGCCCGGGCGCGGAGCCGACCCGCGGCCGGTCCTGATCGGTCGCCATCCGCCACGCCCGCTCGGCCACCTCGGCCATGGCGGCCTGGAGTCCGGGGAAGACGGACGGATCGGCGCCGTGCCGTGTCAGCTCGCGGTCCAGGCGCACCGCGCTGAGCAGGGCGATCGACATCCCGTGCGAGTAGACCGGGTTCATCGCCGTCAACGCGTCGCCGACGGCCAGGAAGCCGTCGGGCCGGGGCCCCCGTTCGAAGAACCGCCTGCGGTTCGCGGTGGCCCGGAACGGCCGGACGCCGCCGAGGGGTTCGGCCGCGGCCATCAGCTCCGCCACGATCGGCGAGCCGAGCCCGTGGGCGCAGTCGGTGAATCCCCGCTGGTCGGTCGGCGGTGCCGCGGCGCGCGTGCCGGTCAGGGTGACGATCCACCGGCCGCCCTCGATGGGGAACAGCGTCGCGCCGTACCCGGGCCGGCCGGCCGCCGGCCGCGGGTGCACCATGATCGCCGGGAGGTCGGCGGCCAGGTCCTCGGGCGCCCGGTAGATCCGCGTGGAGTACGCGAGCCCCGGGTCGACCGTCTCCTCCTCGACGCCGGACCCGGCGATCGCGGCCAGCCACTCCCCCGCCCGCGAGCGCCGGCCCGTCGCGTCCACCACGACGTCGGCGCGGAGGGTCTCGCTGGAGCCGTCCTCCCGTCCGACCACGACTGCGGTCACCCGCGAGGCGTCACCGACGAGTCGCAGCGCACGGGTGCGCTCCCGCACCGCCACCGCGCCGTCGGCCAGGGCCCGCCGCCGGATGACGTGGTCCGTGAGCCACCGGCTGCAGGAGACCAGGAAGGCGCCGGTGTCGTGGCGGCGGAACCAGCCGCCCGACGTCAGGATCAGCGCGTCGCCCGGGAGTCCCCGCCGGTGCGCGCCCTCGGCGAGGAGGTCCTCCAGGGTGCCCGGGAGCACCGTGTCCAGGGCCTGGGCGCCCGCGGTCACCAGCACATGGCTGTGGAACGCCTGGGGCAGCCCCGACCGGACGCCCGGGCCCGCCGGGTACCGGCCGCCCTCGACCAGGGTGACGTCGTCGACGTGCCCGGAGAGCACCTTGGCCATCAGGACGCCCGCGAAGCCCCCGCCGAGGACGACCGCCCGCGTCACGGCCGCGCGGCCGGCGCGGCTCCGGTCTCCTGGAGCAGACCGGCCTCGACCATCGCGCTGATGAACGAGTCCACCTCGGCGCGGATGCGTTCCCCCAGCACGGCGTTGTGACCGGCGAACAGCAGGGACAGCCGCTCGATGACCTCCTCCCGTTCGCCGGCGCTCTCCACCAGCGCCCAGATCTGGGCGGCCGTCTCGTTCAGGGTGCGGAAGTCCCCGGACTCGGTGTGGTAGAGCGAGATCCCGCCCGCGCTCTCCTGCCAGATGACCGCCTCATTGATGTGCAGGGACAACGCCCGACCTCCTGTTCACCGGCGTGATGGGAATGAGCTCACCGACCGTGATCCCGGGCTTGGGTGCCGGGACGTAGGTCTTCCACTGCTCGTGCACCGGGTGCACCTCGCCGGTGGCGACCAGCCGGGGAACCGTCATGTCGAGGCTCCGCTCGGCGAGTTCCGCTCGGCCGACCCCGGCCTCCTGCCACAACTGCGAGGTGACGCCGTGCCGCAGGATCCGGCACAGGTGGCGGCTGTTGCGCCGGACGTCCCCGGACTCCGACAGGTGCGAGGCCCGGCAACCGCCGCCGCAGTTCGCCTTGATGTAGCACTGCTCGCAGTCGGCGTGGAACTCCCCGCCGAACACCGTGCTCCGGCGCATCGCGGCCAGCACCGGACTGGCGAAGACCTCCGCCAGCCGCTGCCGTCTGACGTTGCCCGCGTGCTCCGCCTTGCCCGTGACGAGCTTGCACGGGTAGACGTCGCCGAGGGAGTCGATGTAGATCTCGTTCCCGCCCATCCCGCAGTTGCCCTTGACCGAGCACGGCGTCACCGGCCGCGGCCCGTCCGGCTGGAGCTTTCCGGCCACCGGCGAGGTCCAGACCAGCCGCTGAACCCGCAGGTGGTCCCGCCATCCGAAGTCGTACGCGTCGCCGACGCCCCGGCCGAGGTCGTTGTGGTTCATCAGGCGGATGCTGTGGACCTCGAGCCCGTCGACGAACGAGGCGAAGTCCTCCAGCTCGTCGATGTTGTCCGAGGTGACGATGTGATTGATGGACGGCGCCACGCCGGCGTCGTTGAGCAGCCGGATCGCCTGGTGGGTCCTGGCGAACGCGCCTTTGCCCCGGGTGCGGTCGTGCGTCTCGGCGGTGCCACCGTCGAGGCTCACCGTGACGGCGTTGAACAGCTCGGCGAACCGCCTCGCCGTCGCCGCCGTCCGGATCATCGTCGCGTTGGTGATGATGTTCGCGTTCAGGCCGCTGCGGTTGGCGTGCTCGACGACCTGGAACAGATCCTTGCGGAGCATCGGTTCGCCGCCGGTGAAGACGAGGGTTCGGGCGCCGAGGTCCGCGATCTGCGAGACCAGGTCGAGCGACTCGGCGGTGTCGAGCTCGCCCGGGAGGCATTTCTCGGACGACGCGTAGCAGTAGGGGCAGCGGAGGTTGCAGCCGTCGGTGATGGCGTAGTACACGAAGTTCAGCGGGGCCTCGGCGACCCTGACCGCGGGCCTGTTGCCGTTGTAGTAGACGATCCAGTTCAGGACGAGCTTGGCGAGGACGCGCTCCGTCTCGTCGTCCGGTTCCAGCGTCCGTTCTCCGCGGGCCCGAACGCCGGCCAGGGCTTCGAGGACGCGGAACTCGCGTCCGTCGAGGACGCACCGGGCGCCCACCTCCGGATTGACCACGAGGTGGTCCTCGTCATGCACGAAGTACGTCAGGCCCGTCGGCACCTCGAACAACGACAGGTTCCGGACCAGCTGCCCTCGCATCCCGCCTCCTATCCGGGCTGGCACAGGCGCAACCCGAGACGCCTGAACGCCGGGCCGCGCCTGTGGACTGTCGGGACTACTTCTGCGTCGCGCCGGAGCCGGACCAGGCGCCGCACGCACACAGCATCGCGGCGTCGAAGCCCTCCTGGGTGGACTCGGGCGAGGACCACTCCTGCGAGTGCGCCACCACGTCCGGCAGGACGGCCATGAGACGGGTCTTGGTCGAGATGAGGACCCGGGTCTCCTCGGGCGTCAGGCTCGCGTAGAACTCCTCGAGCTCGGGCGCCATCGTGCCGCCGAGGATCCCGGCTTCACGAAGGGCCTCCAGGGAGTTGAAGGTCATGCCTCCACCTTTCACTGTCGCGGGCTAGCTGGGCTGTCACCGAGACTGCTGCGTGGCGGACTTGTGAAACAACCCCACGATTGTGGGTTGTCGTGGCACCTGCGGGCAGATACTACGCACGGAGTGTGAAGCCCCGTCAACGGTTCGGAATCGGCGTCGCCCCGGCGGCAGGCCCCGTCGTGGGTGTTGACGATCTCGGGCGCGCTGCGGTCTCATCTCTACTCAGAGTTGAGCTGGCATGACACCAAAACCGCTGTGTACAGCGGAGATCGATGACATGTCCAGCCTGACGGTCCCGTCGGACAACCCGAGAGGTGCGATGAGACCCACCGACTTCGGCACCGTGCACGTATCACTCCTGCCGGACTTCGTCTGCCGCATGGACCGGCGAGTCGTCGACCTCAGCGACATCCAGCAGCGGCTCGTCGCGGCTGTGGTGCTCGACGACCGTCCGGTGGGACGCCACGACCTCGCGGCACGCCTGTGGCCCGATGTCCCGCCCGCCCGGGCCTCGGCCCGCCTGCGCCAGACGCTCTGGCGGCTGAACCAGGTGACGGTCGGGGAGCTGTTACGGACCTCGCACACCACCGTCGCCCTGGCCGAGCACGTCGAGGTGGACTACCGGACGGCGGCCGGGCTGGTCTCGGCGGTGTCCCGGGCCGGCGGGGAGGCGTTCTCGGGGGGCGACCGGCTGCCGCAGGCGTGGAGCGTGCTCCGGCATCCGCTGCTGTACGGCTGGGACGACGACTGGCTCGCACCGTTCCAGGGGAAGTGGGAGCTGCAGCGCGTGCAGGCGCTGGAGAACCTCGCGGAGACGTTCCTGCAGCGCCGCCAGCACTCCGCGGTGCTCGAACTGGCCGACGCCGCGGCCCAGGCCGACCCGCTGCGCGAGGGACCCCGGCGGATAGCCGTCCAATCCTGCCTGCGCGCCGGCGAGGTCGCCGACGCGCACCGCCGGTACCGCCGCTACCGGGAGCTGCTCTCGTCGGAACTGGGCGTCTCGCCGAGCAGCGCCATCCCCCGGCTGCTGAAGCAGGACCGCGAACGCCAACTCGCCCTGGCCGCTGACTACTGACCGCGTCTGCCCCCGCGTCCCCGTCGGGCCGGGCCGACGGGGACGCCCGCA
Source organism: Kitasatospora sp. NPDC018058 (assembly GCF_044327205.1). Classification (NCBI taxonomy): domain Bacteria; kingdom Bacillati; phylum Actinomycetota; class Actinomycetes; order Kitasatosporales; family Streptomycetaceae; genus Kitasatospora; species Kitasatospora sp. NPDC018058. Next base: position 30,483 of record NZ_JBIRFA010000021.1, read on the forward strand.
GTCCGCTGCACCCGTCGCCGGCCGTCGCGGCCGCGACGGCCCGCGGTGGCGGAGGGACACTGGTCGAGGGGCCGGAGGACGGGAGTGGACGCGATGCCTGACGGCGCGGGCGGCGGGTACCGCGCCCTGCTCGGCGAGCTCGCCGGCCTGGTACGGCTGGCGCGCACCGCGCTGGGCGGCGCGACGACCGCGCTGACCGGTGCGGCGGGCGGCGGCGAGGGGATTCCGGGCGCCGAGAAGGCCCTGGCCGAGCTGCGGGCCCGGATCGAGGAGGACGCCGCCGGGACGCTCGGCGGCCGGGCCGGGATCGTCGTGGGCGTCCACGTCGGGTGCGAGGTGGAGGCCCTCGGGCAGCTGGCGCAGCGGCTGCTGGAGGCGGCCTGGGCGCGCCAGGGGCGCGAGCCGTTCGAGGATCGGCTGCTGGTCCCGCTGCACGGGATCGCCGACGCGGCGCTGGACCTGGTCGGGCGGGCGGCGGACGCCCTGGAGTCCGGGGCGCCGGAGGCCGTGGCGGACGTACTCACCGAGCTGTACGAGGTCGCCCAGCGGCAGCGCCTGCTGTACGAACTGCTGCTGCGCGAGGAGGAGACGGACCCGGTCGACACCGCCGACCTGGTGCTGCTGTCCTGCTGCTACCGGCGGTGTGCCGACCACGCGGGGGCGATCGCCCGTCACGCGGGGCTGTTCGCGCACGCCGCGGTCTGAAAGCCGTCCGTTCTGAGAGCCGTCCGGGTCTGGAAGCTGACAGCCGTCCGGGACCGGGCCCGAGGCGCTACGGCAGGCCGGCGACAGCGGTCACGTCCTGCAGGAACCGCCGGGTGGGCTCGTGCCGCACCGTGCCCCGGTCGGTCACCACCATCGGTCCGAGCACCGGGTCGGCCGCGGGCTCCCCGCCCCGCAGCAGGCGGTCCAGCAGCGCGAGCGCGTTGTGGGCGTACGCGAGCGAGGCGGTCGCGGGCACCTGGGCGGCGAGCTCCCCGGCGCCGACGGCGATCACCCCGTCGCCGACCAGGGTGGTGGTGTCCGGCCGGACACCCTCGATGGTGCCGCCCTCCGGGCCGGCCGCCAGGTCCACCAGCACCGAGCCGGGCCGCATCCGCGCCACCGCCGTCGTGTGGAGCAGCACCGGGGGCATCCGGCCGGGCAGGTCGAGGGCCGTCACCACCATGTCGTGGTCGGCGACGGCCTCGGCGAGGCCGGCCACCCAGGCCAGGCGTTCACGGTCGACGGTCTCCCACAGCTCCGGGTCGTCCGCGACCGGGTGCAGCCCGGGCAGGTCCAGCAGCTCGGCGCCCAGCGCGGCGACCGCCGCACGCTCGCGGTGGCGCAGCTCGACCGCTCTCACGGGTGCGCCCAGGCGGCGGGCCGTGTCGATCGCCTGCAGGCCCGCGTGGCCGGCGCCCACCACCAGCACCCGGACCGGGTCGAACAGCCCGTCCGCCGTGCCCCAGGGTGGCAGGCAGCGGTCCATTCGGGCGGCGGCCAGCAGGACCGCGCGGTAGCCGGCCAGCCTGCTCTGGGAGGCCTCGGCGTCCAGCGGGTAGGCGGCGGGCAGGTCCGGCGCCAGGTCGAGGCCGATCGCCGTCACCCCGTGGTCGGCCCACTGCCGGACCAGGTACGGGATCCGGTGCGGGCGCACCAGCGCGGCCAGCACCTGGCCGGGGCGCAGGTCACGCACCGGGTCGACGTTCGGCGGGTGGATGCCGAGCAGGACGTCCGCGCGGCGGAGCAGCTCGGCCCGTCCGACCACGACGGCGCCCGCTGCGCGGTAGTCGGCGTCGTGGTGGCCGGCCAGGGCGCCGGCGCCGGGCTCGACCAGGGCGGTCGCGCCGAGTCGGCCGACGGCCGGTACCAGCCGGGGCACCAGGGCCACCCGGCGCTCGCCGGGTGCGGTCTCGCGGAGCACTCCTACCGTCGTGGCCGTCATCGCTGCCTCCGTGCCCCCCAGGTCGGCCGACATGCCCAGTATGTCCCGTTTGCCCGCTCACTTCGCCCGGTCGGATACTCGGTCCCAGGACTCGGGGCCTCCCGCGCGCGGGGCGCCACGCGGCACGGCGGAGGGAGCCGGTCATGGCCTCCAAGGGCTGGCAGTTCTGGGTGGACCGGGGCGGGACCTTCACCGATGTGGTCGCGCTGGCCCCCGACGGCCGGCTGCTGACCCACAAACTGCTCTCGCACGACCCGGCCCGCTACCGCGACCCCGCCGTGGCCGGGATCCGGGCCCTGCTCCCCCCGGGAGCGGGCATCGACTCGGTCCGGATGGGCACCACGGTGGCCACCAACGCCCTGCTGGAGCGCACCGGGGAGCCGACCGCACTGTGCATCACCCGCGGTTTCGCGGACGCGCTGCGGATCGGCTACCAGAACCGGCCGCAGATCTTCGCCCGCGGGATCACGCTGCCCGAGCCGCTGTACGCCCGGGTGGTCGAGGTGGACGAGCGGATCGCCGCCGACGGCGAGGTACTGCGCCCGCCCGACCTCGACCGGCTCGCCGAGGACCTGCGCGACTGCCTGCGCGAGGGCATCCGCTCGCTGGCGGTGGTCTGCCTGCACAGCTACCTGCACCCCGCGCACGAACGGGAGATCGGCCGCCTCGCCGAGCGACTCGGCTTCGACCAGGTGTCGTTGTCCAGCGAGACGAGCCCGCTGATGAAGCTGGTGCCGCGCGGGGACACCGCCGTGGTGGACGCCTACCTCGACCCCGGCCTGCGCCGCTACGTCCGGCGGGTGACGGACGAGCTGCCCGGCGTCCGGCTGATGTTCATGCAGTCCAACGGCGGCCTGGCCGAGGCCGGGCACTTCCGGGGCAAGGACGCGATCCTCTCCGGTCCGGCCGGCGGCATCGTCGGCATGGTGCGGATGTCTGAACTGGCCGGCCACGACCGGGTGATCGGCTTCGACATGGGCGGCACCTCCACCGACGTGTCGCACTTCGCCGGCGAGTACGAGCGGGTGGTGACCACCCAGGTCGCCGGGGTGCGACTGCGGGCGCCGATGCTGGCCATCCACACCGTCGCGGCGGGCGGCGGCTCGGTGCTGCGCTTCGACGGCGAGCGCCTGCGGGTCGGACCGGACTCGGCCGGCGCGGACCCCGGCCCCGCCTGCTACCGGAACGGCGGGCCGCTGACCGTCACCGACGCCAACCTGCTGCTCGGCCGGATCCAGGCCGGGCACTTCCCGCACGTCTTCGGGCCGGACGGCGACCAACCGCTCGACACCGAGCTGACGAGACGTCGGTTCACCGAGCTGACCGAGGAGATCGGCGACCGGACCGCGGAGGAGGCGGCGGAGGGCTTCCTGCGGATAGCGGTGGGCAACATCGCCAACGCGATCAAGCGCATCTCCGTCCAGCAGGGCCATGATGTCACCCGCTACGCCCTGACCACCTTCGGCGGCGCGGGCGGCCAGGCCGCCTGCCCGGTGGCCGAGGCGCTGGGCATCCGTACCGTGCTGGTCCCGCCGATGGCCGGGGTGCTCTCCGCCCTCGGTATCGGCCTGGCCGACACCACCGTGCTGCGCGAGCACGCCGTCGAACGGCCGCTGGCGGAGGGGGAGATGGCCGCCGTACGGGCACTCGCCGAGGAACTGGCGGCGGCCGCCACCGCCGAACTGCTCGACCAGGGCACCCCGCCGGAGCGGATCCGGCTGACCCACCGGGCCCGGCTGCGGTACCGGGGAACCGACACCACGATCGGCGTCCCGCTGGGTGAACCGGCCGACATGCGGGCCGAGTTCGAGCGGCGGCACCGGGCCACCTACTCCTTCCTGATGGACCGCCCGCTGGTGATCGAGGCCCTGGCCGTCGAAGGCACCGGCCTCACCGAGCAGCCGGAACTGGACGCCCTCTCCCCCGCCCCCGAGGAGCCGCCGGAGCCCACCGATGTGCCGCTGTACACGGGCGGCCGATGGCGCCGGGCCCCACTGCTGAGACGCGAGTCGATGCGACCGTCCGACACCGTGACCGGCCCGGCCGTGATCGCCGAGGCCAATGCCACCACCGTCGTGGACGACGGCTGGCGGGCGGGGATGACGGACGCCGGGCACCTGCTGCTCGAACACACCGGGACGCGCACCGAGGAGGCCGTCACCACCGCCGCCGACCCCGTCCTGCTGGAGGTCTTCAACAACCTCTTCATGGCGATCGCCCAACAGATGGGCGCCCGGCTGGAGTCCACCGCCCAGTCGGTCAACATCAAGGAGCGGCTGGACTTCTCCTGCGCCCTCTTCGACCCGGACGGCAACCTGGTCGCCAACGCCCCGCACATCCCGGTCCACCTCGGCTCGATGGGCACCACCGTCAAGGAGGTGATCCGTCGCCGCGGCCCGCAGCTGCGCCCGGGCGACACCTACGCGGTCAACGACCCGTACCACGGCGGCACCCACCTGCCCGACATCACCGTGGTGACCCCGGTGTTCGACCCGGACGGCCGCGAGGTGCTGTTCTTCGTCGCCTCGCGCGGCCACCACGCCGAGATCGGCGGCATCACCCCCGGCTCGATGCCCGCCGGCAGCCGGGAGATCCACGAGGAGGGCGTGCTCTTCGACGACTGGCCGCTGGTGGTGGACGGGCGGCTGCGCGAGGAGGAGACCGTACGGCTGCTCACCGGGGCGCCCTACCCGTCCCGCGACCCGGACACCAACCTGGCCGACCTGCGCGCCCAGATCGCCGCCAACCGCAAGGGCGTCGACGAGGTCAACGCGATGATCGACCACTTCGGCCTCGACGTCGTCCAGGCCTACATGCGGCACGTCCAGGACAACGCCGAACAGGCGGTGCGCCGGGCCGTCGACGGTCTGAGCGACGGCGGCTACCGCTACGAGACCGACTCCGGCGCCGTGATCGCCGTCGAGGTCAGGGTGGACCGCGAGGACCGCAGCGCCACCGTCGACTTCACCGGCACCTCGCCCGAGCTCGGGAGCAACCTCAACGCCCCCTCCGCCGTGGTCACCGCCGCCGTCCTGTACGTCTTCCGCACCCTCGTCGCCGACGACATCCCGCTCAACGACGGCTGCCTGCGCCCGCTGCGGATCGTCGTCCCGCCCGGCTCGATGCTGGCGCCGGAGTACCCCGCCGCCGTCGCCGCCGGGAACGTGGAGACCTCACAGGCCATCACCGGAGCGCTCTACGCCGCACTCGGCGTCCAGGCCGAGGGCTCCGGCACGATGAACAACCTCAGCTTCGGCAACGAGCACCACCAGTACTACGAGACCATCGCCTCCGGCTCCGGCGCCGGCCCCGGTTTCCACGGCGCCGACGTCGTCCAGACCCACATGACCAACTCCCGGCTCACCGACCCCGAGGTCCTGGAGTGGCGCCTGCCCGTCCTGGTCGAGGAGTTCGCCGTCCGCCCCGGCAGCGGCGGCGAGGGCCGCTGGCACGGCGGTGACGGCGCACTGCGCCGGTTGCGCTTCCGCGAACCGATGACGGTCAGCCTGCTCTCCAGCCACCGCAGGGTCCCCCCGTACGGCCTGGACGGCGGCTCCCCCGGCGAGCTCGGCGCCAACCGGATCCTGCGCGCCGACGGCACCGTCGAGGATCTGCCCGGCTGCGGCAGCGCCGAGGTGGCGGCCGGGGACGCCCTGGAGATCCGCACCCCCGGCGGGGGCGGCTACGGCGGCTGACTCCGCCGCAGCCCCGACGTCAGGCCGTCGGCCAGGTGCGCAGCAGGGCGTCGAGGGCGTCCAGGATGCGCGACCAGGTGTCCTCCGTGGTGCGCGGGGTGTGCTGGAAGCTCCCCGCCCGCTCCAGGGCCACGTAGCCGTGGAAGGTGCTGCCGAGCAGGCGGACGGCGTCGGTCTCGTCGGGCTCCGCGAGGTCGTAGCCGCGCAGGATCGCGCGGGTCATCTGGGAGTGCCGGACGGCGGCGCTGTTGCGCGCGGTCTCGTAGTCGAGTTCGAGCTGTGCGGCGGCGTAGCGGCCGGGGTGTTCGCGGGCGTAGTCGCGGTAGGCGTTGGCGAAGGCGGCCAGGGCGTCCTTGCCGGCGCGTCCGGCGAGGGCGACGGCGACCCGGTCGGCGAGTTCCTCCAGCGCGAGCAGGGCGATCCTGGTCTTGAGGTCCTGGGAGTTCCTGACGTGCGAGTACAGGCTCGCGTCCTTGACGCCGAAGCGGCGCGCCAGCGCCGAGACCGTGACCTTGTCGAAGCCGACCTCGTCGGCCAGCTCCGCCCCGGCCCGGGTGAGTCGTTCCGCGTTCAGCCCTACGCGTGCCATGTGCATCCCTTCGATCGCCTGGAGCCATTATACGTTTGCCTAATACCTCTAGGTTATTTACTGTGCCTCCTATGAAGCCATTGACCGAGCAAGAGATCCGCACCGCTTTCGTGAACTGCAGCAAGGGCGAGGCGAAGCGCCTGCACATCCCCCGCGACCTGGTCGAACAGCCGTGGGACGACCTGGACTTCCTCGGGTGGCGCGACCCGCAGGCCCCCGATCGCTCCTACCTCGCGGCCGAGCTGGACGGCCGTACGGTGGCGGTCGCGCTGCGCTCCTCCGGGGCCGCCTCCTGGCAGGCCCGCCGCAGCATCTGTTCGCTCTGCGTGACCACCCACACCGGGGGCGTCTCGCTGCTGGTCGCGCCGCTGGCCGGGAAGGCCGGCAAGCAGGGCAACTCCGTCGGCGCGTACATGTGCAGCGACCTCGCCTGCTCGCTCTACGTGCGCGGCAAGCGGGAGGTCGGCACCCGGCTCCACGAGTCGCTCACCGTCGAGGAGAAGATCCAGCGCACGGTGGCCAACCTCGCCGCCTTCGTCGCCAAGGTCACGGCTTGACCGGGGTCGGGGTCTCGCCCTGGGACCTCGCCGTCACCCTGGGCTGGCTCCTGGCGCCGCCGGGCGCCGAGCGCCGCCCCGCCGGGTCGTCACCGCCGGGCCTCCACCGCCCGGCGCACCTCGGCGGCGACGCGCGGCACCGCGTCGGCGACGGCCGGGCTCAGGCCCTCGCCGACGGAGAAGTCCGCGCCCTCGACCGCGAGGATCAGCAGCTCGCGCGGCAGCTTCCCCAGGGCGGCCGCCAGCGCGACTCCGTGGCCGAGGCCCAGGCCGTGGGTGCCGGCCGCCGCCTCCTCGTCGGCGAGGGGGTCGGCGAGCAGGTGGTCGGCGTCGACGGTGATCTGGTGGATCCGGCCCGGTTCGCCGGGATGGCCGTGCACCGCGTCGACCACCACGGCGAGGTCGGCGTCCTCCCAGAGCTCCATCAGCCGGGTGGGCTCGCCGTCGCACAGAGTGAGCCGGTCGACGTCGGGGCCGTCGGCGGCGAGCCGCGCGAGGACGGCCACGGCGGCGCCGTCGTCGTGGCGGTACTCGTTGCCGACGCCGATGACGACGACGCGTTCGCCGCCCATGATCGTCACCTCCGGTCCATGGTGAGGGTGAGGAAGTGCGCCGCGCAGGAGATGCACGGGTCGTAGTTGCGGATCGCCCGCTCGCACTGGCGGGTCAACTCGGCGTCGTCCAGGTGCAGTCGGGACTGGACGAAGGCCCGCAGAGACACGGGGTGCCATGGGCGACGGTGACGCAGGTGGTGCCGCGCAGCTTGCACTCGAAGCAGACGCTGTGGGTGGGGATGTCGGGTTTGCGGTCGGCCAGGTAGGCGGTGATGACCTCCAGCAGCTGCCGCTTGTCGATCGGGCAGCCGCGGAGTTCCAGGTCGACCGGCACGTGGGCGGCGATCGGGGTGGAGTGGTCGAGGCTGTCGATGTACTCGGGCCGGGCGTAGACGACGGCCTGGTACTCGGGCAGGCTCGCCAGGTTGCGCAGCGCCTGGACGCCGCCCGCGGTGGCGCAGGCGCCGATGGTCACCAGGTACCGGGACTGCTCGCGGACCCGCCGGACGCGCTCCAGGTCGGCGGCGGCGATGGAGCCCTCGACCAGGGAGAGGTCGTAGGGCGGCGGCAGTTCGCGGCTGGAGGCCTCCAGGAAGTAGCCGATCTCCACCCGCCCGGCGAGCGCGAGGAGTTCGTCCTCGCAGTCGAGGAGGGTGAGCTGGCAGCCGTCGCAGGAGGAGAACGTCCAGACCGCCAGGCGCGGGGTACCGGCCATGGCGCTCACCGCTCGGGAGTGGAGAGCAGGCCCTCGGCGTGGTCCCAGCCGAACACCGGGCCGTCCCGGCAGACGAGGACCGGGCCGAGCTGGCAGTGGCCGCACCAGGCGGTGGCGCAGCGCATGTTGCGTTCCAGCGAGACCCGGATCCGCTCGGCGGCCACGCCCCGGCGCAGCAGTTCCCGGGCGGTGGCGCGCATCATCACCTCCGGGCCGCACAGGTAGGCGGCGCAGCGCTCGGGCCGGAAGTCGGCGCCCTCCAGCAGGCGGGTGACCAGCCCGACGGCGCCGCGCCAGCCGGGCTCGGGACGGTCCACCGTGGTCCGGACGTCCGCCCGGGAGCGCCAGCGCGGCAGGTCGTCGAGGAACAGCTGCTCGCCCGGGTCGCGGTACCCGGTGAGCACCGAGACCGTCCCGAACTCCCCTACCCGGTCGAGCACTTCCTCGATCAGCGGGCGCAGCGGGGCGAGTCCGATGCCGCCGGAGACGATCAGGACGTCACTACCGGCGGGCGGGGTCTGCCACACCGTGCCGTACGGGCCGCGGGAGCCGACCCAGTCGCCGCGCTCGGCCCGGCAGAGCGCCTCGCTGACCTTGCCGACGGCGCGAACGGTGTGGCCGAGCACGGCGCCGTCGATCCGGCTGGTGGAGAGCGGGATCTCCCCGGTGCCGAAGGCGTACAGCATCGCGTACTGCCCCGGCCGGAACGGGCGCAGCGGGGCGGCGCCGGCGGGCACGAGGTCGAGGGTGACGGTGTCGGCGGTCTCCCGGCGGCGGGCCAGCACCCGGTACGGGGCGGGGGTCATCGGGTGCATCACGGTGCTCCCTCGGGTGGTACGGCCTCGGGTGCTGCGGCCCCGGATGCTGCGCCCTCGGCGCGCAGGGCGGCGAACTCCTCGGTGAGGTCGATGCCGACCGGGCACCAGGCGATGCAGCGGCCGCACCCGACGCACCCGGAGGAGCCGAACTGGTCGTGCCAGGTGCCGAGTTTGTGGGTGAGCCACTGCCGGTAGCGGCTGCGTGCGGAGCTGCGGACCGGGCCGGTGCCGTGCAGGTGGGAGAAGTCGAGGTCGAAGCAGGAGTCCCAGCGGCGCCACCGCTCGGCGTGGTCGCCGGTGAGGTCGGTGGTCTCCTCGGTGGTGGTGCAGAAGCAGGTGGGGCAGACCATGGTGCAGTTGCCGCAGGTCAGGCAGCGGTTCGCGACCTGGTCCCAGCGCTCGGCGGTCATCGTGCCGGCCATCAGCGCACGCAGGTCGGTGGGGTCCGTGGTCCGGCCCATGCGCCCGGCGGCCTCGGCGACGGCACGGCGGGCGTGCTCGCCGTCGGTGGGGCGGGTGGGGAGTGTCGCGAGGACGTCCTCGCCGTCGGGGCTGCCGGCACGGACGGTGTAGCGCGGCCCGCCCCCGGCCTCCGGCCCGGCGGAGCCCCGTGGTTCCACCGTCTCGGTGAGCGCCAGGTCGTACGACGATCCCTGCGGCAGGCCCGGGCCGGTGCCCATCGAGGCGCAGAAGCAGACCGCGCTCGGCTCGGTGCACTCGGCCACGACGACGAACGCGCCGGCCCGTACACCGGATCGGCGTACGCGCCGCCGGTCAGCACCCGGTCCTGGACGGCGATCGCGCGCAGGTCGCAGGGGCGCACGCCGAGGAAGGCGTAGCGGGGCGGCGGGTCGTCGTCCTCGCGGACGGTGACGGTGCCGTCCTCGGCCCGGTCCGCCTGCCAGAGCCGGGCCCGGGGCGGGTGCAGGAAGGTCTTCCAGGACTGCGGCCCGGCGGAGTGGGCGAACGCCGCCCGGTCCTGGCGCCGGTGCAGCCGGTAGGTGCCGGCCTCGGCCGCTATGCCCCACCCGTACGGCAGCTCCTCGGCCGAGGCCAGCTCGGCGAGCACGATCGCGCCGTCCCGCACGGTGGGCCCGATCACGGTGTACCCGCGCTGCCGCAGGGCCTCGACGAGCGCGGCGAGGCCCTGTTCGTCCAGTTCCACGAGCGGTGCGGTGGTGGTGTCCATCGGGCTGTCCTCGGGCCGGTCCCGGGCACCGCCCTGGGTGGGCGGCCCGCTACGTTCCACTGTCCGCCGCGTCCCGGGATTCCGCATGGGCCGCCCGGCCCCACCCCCGGGGGCCGTCGGGGCCGCCCGCGGCCGTGGCCGCACCCGGACCGACCGGATCCGGCGCCCACGCGGCCTGCGCCAGGACCTTCAGTGGGAACTCTCCCGACTCGGCGACGGCCGTCCCGACGACGAGTCGAACGGTGCCGCATCCTGGCCACACACCACCGAGCCGAGAGGGAGACGCCCTTGCGCATCACCGACGCCCGCACCGGGCAACGCACCGAGGTCCACCCGCACCGGGCCGGACTCCTGCACGTGACCGTCGACGTCGGTGAGCAGGGCCACCCGTTCGGCCTCGGGGATCTGCGCGCCCTGGTGGCCGGTGACGTACTGGCCCGCACCTGCGAGGCCCAGGGCCTGCAAGTGATCGTCGAACTCGTCGTCCCGGACACCCCCGGCGAGGAGGCCCGGGCCCTGCTGAAGGCCGCCGACCGGCTCGGCGTCCACCCGCCCGCCCAGCTCAGCACACGGCACGACGGCGACGGCGACGACCGGATGGCGGCCGACCTGTCGATCACCAGCCGCTCACCGTCCCGTCCCGGCCCGCCGTCCGCATCGCTCCTGGTCACCGGTCCGGTGACGGCGCCCCGGCAGGCCCGTCCGGATTCCGGAGCCGAACCGCTCGCCTCGATCACCCTGGACGAGCACGACCCCCTCGCACTGCGCCTCACCTTCCTCGAACACGCCGTCACCGCCCCGATCCGGCTGACCGACGACGACCTGGCGAACGCCGCCGCGCGGCTGGCCCGCTGGCGTGCACTGGTGGCCTACCTCGCCTGCGAGCCTTCCCGCCCGCCGGAAGCCGACATGGTCCAGGGGGGCTTCGACGGCCTGAACGAGGACCTGGACGCCCGGGTCGCGGTGCAGGCCCTGCACGCGCTGGAGGCCCGGGCAGCGCTGCCGGACGGCGCCCGCTTCGAAACCTTCGTGCGCCTTGACCAGATCCTCGCCCTCGAACTCGGCCGCGACATCGGCCGGCCGCCGGGCTGAACCGGCCGGGCGCGGCAGCCGCACCCTCCCGACGGCTGAACCTCCGCCGGACATGCCGGCCCGCCCCGGCAGGCCTGGCCGGTGGACTCGTGCCGCAGCAGGGTCCTCGCCATGCTCGTGCCCGGCGTTCGGGCCGTGCACGGGGGAGATCGACCACAGCGCACCGCAGCACCTCAGAAGGCCGCCCCGCAGAACCCCCGGGCCGGTCGGCCGCTGGGATATTCCGATTGGTCGCGTTCCGTTCAAGCTCCGCTTACCCCATCATGGAACGGTGTCCAGCGCGCCTACGCGCGTAGCACCGCCCCCTGTACCCCCACGGCACAAGGAGCTTGACCGATGCTCAGACACACCCACGCCCTCCGCCCGCTCGCCCTGGGCGCCGTCGTCCTGACCGTGCTCGCCGGCGCGAGCGCCGTACCCCACCGGGCCGCGGCGACTACCGTGACGTCCGCCCCCACCACCACCCAGCACCGCGTCCTGTTCGACAACAGCAAGGCGGAGACCGCCGGCAACGCGGACTGGATCATCAGCACCAGCCAGCCGGACCCGCTCGGCGAGAACGCCGACCCCCAGTCCGAGACCGACTGGACGGGTGCCATCTCCAGCTGGGGCGTCGCTCTCCAGAAGACCGGCCAGTACAGCCTCAAGACCCTGCCGAGCGGCTCCACCATCACCTACGGCACCGGCGGAGCCCTGGACCTCGCCAACTTCGACGAGTTCGTCCTGCCCGAGCCGAACATCCGGCTGAGCGACTCCGAGAAGACCGCGGTCATGACGTTCGTTCAGAACGGTGGCGGGCTGTTCCTGATCTCCGACCACACCGGCAGCGACCGCAACAACGACGGCTGGGACTCCCCCGCCATCATCAACGACCTGATGACCACCAACTCGGTCAACAGCAACGACCCGTTCGGACTCTCGGTCGACCTGCTCAACATCCAGACCGACAACCCGACCGCCGTCAACGACGCCACCGACCCCGTCCTGCACGGCCCCTTCGGCACCGTCACCGGCAGCATCATCCGCAACGGCACCACCTTCACCCTCAAGCCCGCCGACAACCCCTCCGTCAAGGGCATCGTCTACCGCACCGGCTCCTCCGGAACCACCGGCGCCTTCTTCGTCACCAGCAGCTTCGGCAAGGGCCGGGTCGCCCTCTGGGGCGACAGCTCGGCCATCGACGACGGCACGGGCGAACCCGGCAAGACCGTCTACAACGGCTGGAACGACCCGGCCGGCACCGACGCCGCGCTCGGCCTCAACGCCACCGCCTGGCTCGCCGCCGGCAGCGGCGGCAGCACCACCGGCAGCGTCACCCTCACCAACCCCGGTGCCCGGACGGCCACCGCCGGAACCGCCACCAGCCTCCAGCTCTCCGCCACCGACACCGCCGGCGGAAGCCTCGGCTACACCGCGTCCGGCCTGCCCACCGGCCTGAGCGTCAACGCCACGACCGGTCTGATCAGCGGTACCCCCACCACCGCCGGGACCTACTCCGTGACGGCCACCGCGACCGACTCCACCGGCCCGTCCTCCTCCGTCACCTTCACCTGGACCGTCCAGTCCACCGGCGGCGGCTGCACCGCGGCCCAGCTGCTCGCCAACCCCGGCTTCGAGGCCGGTTCGACGGCCGGCTGGACGGAGACCAACACCAGCGGCACCAGCACCGTCAACAGCAGCTCCAGCGAGCCGCCGCACTCCGGCACCTACGACGCCTGGCTGGACGGGTACGGCACCACCAACACCGACACGCTCGCCCAGACGGTGACCCTGCCGGCCGGCTGCAGCAGCTACACCTTCAGCTTCTGGCTGCACATCGACACCGCCGCGAGCAGCACCACCGCCTTCGACACGCTGAAGGTGACCGCGAACGGCACCACCCTGGCGACCTACTCCAACGTCAACGCGGCCGCCGGCTACCAGCAGCACAGCTTCAACCTGTCCGGCTACGCCGGCCAGACCGTGACCCTCAAGTTCACCGGAGCCGAGGACTACACCAAGCAGACCTCCTTCGTCCTCGACGACACCGCCGTCACCATCGCGTGAACCGACGCCGGTCGCCCTCCCCGCGCGGGGAGGGCGACCGGCGTGCCCACGCGGTGAGGCGGCTCCGTGCGGGAGGATCGCAGCGATGACGTCCGGGGCCCGCCCATGGCCCATGCGGCGCAGAGCCGATCACGAGCGGACGGTACGGCGACGGACCGACGTACCGGCCGGCGCCCGCTCAGGCCCAATCGACCGTCAGCCGTCCGTCCCGCTCGCCCACCGGGGTGCCGAACTCGGCGCACGCGTCGGTGAACCGTTCGCGGACCCACTCCCACTCCTCGCCCCGGGCGGGGCGGGTGTGGCAGAACTCCAGGGCCAGCGGCAACGCCTCCAGGCCGACCGGCGCCAGGTGCGCCCGGTCCGGTCCGTCCAGCGTCACCAGGAAGAGCAGTCCGAGATCGTTGCGCAGCACCGGGTCGACCGCGTAGTCGTCGACGAAGTCGCCCAGGTCGTACAGGACGCGGTCGGCGACACCGTGGAAGACGTGCGCGGAGTGCCCGGCGACCAGCGTCGCCCCGGCGGCCAGCAGCCGCGGGGCCGCCGCGCGCACGTGCGAGGGCGGCCGGGACGTCATGTTGGGGCCCCAGTGCGGGGTGACCAGCACCGCGTCGGCCTTCCGGGCGGCCCGGGCCACCAGCGCGGTGAGCCAGCCGGGCACGCCCGCCCACAGGTCGGCCCAGGCCACTCCGGGGCGCCCCGGCCCGGCCGCGTAGTCCCTCGGGTGATCGGTGACACCGACCACCGCCAGCCGCACCCCGCCGGCCTCCAGCACGGCGAACTCCCGTGCCGCCGACACGTCCCGCCCGGCTCCGACCGCGCGGACGCCGGCCTGCGCCAGCAGGGCGCCGGTGTCCACGAGGGCGTCGAACCCGTGGTCCAGGGCGTGGTTGTTGGCCAGCGTCACACAGTCCACCCCCAGCTCCGCGAGGACGGCGGCGGCCGAGGACGGGGCGCGGAAGAAGAACGGCTTGTCCGGGTCCGGCCACCGCTCCCCGCGGTCGGAGACGCAGCACTCCAGGTTCAGCACGACGAGATCGGCCGCCGCCAGTGCCTGCCGCACCTCCGGGGAGAGCAGCGTCCCCGCCGTCGGCGAGCGCCGCAGTTCCTCGGCGACGCCGCGCCCCAGCATCGTGTCGCCGGCCAGTGCCACGGTGAGCGCCATCCTCCGGGGCCACCTCCACTCACGCATGCGGATCGCCGACCACGCCCCGCTCCTCCAGGCTCGGCCCGCACCCCGCCGGCGGCAACCCCCTCCCCCGCGACCACCCGCCGTGACGGCCCTCAGCAGGCGTGGTCACGGCCCCAAACAGCGGCTGCGACTTACGGCCTGGGGCCCTGCGGTGCCGGGTTTACGGCAGGTAGTACATCGGGTTGGGCAGCTTGAAGCCCTTGTCGGCGTGGCCGCCGGCCAGGTCGCTGTTCTGGTCGCCGAAGTTGCCGACGATGTCGTAGCCGAGGCTCTCGATGTGGGCCCGCGTTCCGGACTTGTACTCGGTCACGGTGCAGTCCGCCCCGCAGGGGAGGTAGGGCGCGGGTGCGGTCTTGTTCTTCATGAACAGGTGCTCGCCGTCCGCGACGGGGAATCCGACGGCGGCGAGGTTGGCGGCCGTGGCGGTGCGCTGGGTCTCGGGGCGGCCGGTGATGTAGAAGACCGTGTAGCCCTGCTGCTGGGCCCAGTTCGCCAGGTCGTTCATGCCGAAGACGGCCGGCATGGTCTTGGTGGCGATGTACTGGGCGTTGCCGGTCGGGTTGTAGACGAAGGTGGTCTCCAACTCGTAGTTGTACGTGGACAGCGTGGTGTCGTCGACGTCGAGGACGATGGCCTTCTTGCCGGAGTGGTCGTGCTTGGCGCGCTGGGCCAGGTACTTGCGGGCCTGGGACTCGATGCCCTTGACCTGGGCGGCGTAGTTGCTGTCCGGGGAGGGCCAGTGCTCACCCTTGGCGTCGACGGTGTCGCCGTAGTACGCCTTGATCTTGGCCACCTCGTCCGTCATGTTGGTGATCTGACGGTCCGTCCTGGGCGCGGAGGCGTCCGCCGCGGCCAGTCCGCCGCCGGCCACGACCGCGCCGACGACGACGCCGACGGCGAGGGTGGGAATCTTCCGCGCACGGGACGTCAGGGTCTTTTCGAGCATGAGGGGATCGCTCCTTCTGCCGCAGGCCGGGAGGGCGTGACTCGCCCGTCGAACCGGCGTGGGGGACTGCTGATCCCCCGAACCGTAGGGGCGACCAACCCCACAGGTCAAGCATGGTCTACGCGCATGGTCTACGCGCGATGCCGCTGGGGGCCCACAGGCCCGTCCGCGCCCCGTCGTTCACCACCCGTCACATGCCGAGCGGCCCGGCTGCCGTCGAGGGCGGCCGGGCCCGCTGGAGATGTACCAAGCGGGGTACGCGAAGATCGCCGACAAGATCCGCGAGACCGAGCAGTTCGACGACCCGGAACAGTGGCGGTTCGACTGGGAAAAGCCCTACACGCGCGACCAGTGGCTGGACCTGCTCCCCACTACCGGCGGCCTCACCCGACTCCGTCCCGATCAACTGGCCGACATACTGGGCGCGGTCGGCCATGCCATCGACGCCCTGGGTGGCCGCTTCACGATGCACTACACCACTCTGGCGACCACCGCCGTACGCGCCGACACCCCTTGATCCGCTGGCGCGCGGTCGCGCGGCCCCGCGCATGTCCTGCGAGTTCGCCGGGCCACAGTGGCCGGCAGCGACGACGGCTTCCACGGCTGCGGCTCGGTCGGCTCCCGGGCCCCCAGGACGCGACCCAAGGTCGCGGCAGCGGCTCGCCGACCGAGTGGCACTCCGGGTCCGGGGTGGCGGCCGGACGCGCCACCATCGCCGCCGGCGGCGAGCGTCCGGAGAGGCCGGGGCCTACCGGACGACGGACGTGCCGCCGCGCCGTTGCCGGAGGATCATGAGGACGGCGAACGAACCGGCACCAGCGTCTCCCCCGATCGTCCGGGTCCGCCGGATTCGCCGGATTCGCCGAGCCGGACAGCCCGCTGTCAGCCGTACCTCCTGGAGGTCCCCGTGAACACCACCCCCGCGTCTGGTCCCGCCGCTCCGATCGTGGTCGGTACGGACTGCTCGGAGTCCGCCCGCAGGGCTGTGCTCTTCGCTCTTCGCGAGGCGCAGCTGCGCGGGGTCGGCGTGCGGGCCGTCTGCGCCTACGGCGGCGGACACACCGAGCCGCCCGGCACGGCCCTGACGGGCTGGCGCACGAGCGGCGAGCCGTCGCCGCATCTGCAGGACGCCGTCGCCCGCGACGTGACCGACTCGATCGAGGAACTGCGGCAGCAGGTCGGCGAGCCGTACGTGGAGGTCGAGGTGCGCTGTGACCGCGGCCGGCCCGCTCAGGTCCTGCTGGAAGCGAGCCAGGACGCCAGCCTGCTGGTGGTGGGCACCCGCGGCGCCGGCCTCTGGGGCCGGCTCACGCTCGGCTCGACCAGCACCGAGATCGTCCACCACGCCCACCTCCCCGTCGTCGTCGTGCCGCCTCCGCCCGAGGGTGCCACCGGGTGAGCCCTGTACCCCGCGAACCGGCGGACCTCCCGAGGCGAGCAGGCCGTGCGGTAGCGAACCGTCCAGGACGTCATGACGCACGAGGTCGTCGTCGCCGGCACCTCGACCGGGGCCCGCGATCGCCGTCGGCCACACCGGCGCGGCGCCCGGCGGGCGGCGGCACGCGGGCCGGGCCGAACGTGGCGGGCCGCGCCGGCGGGCCCGTCAGCCGTCGGCCGGGTCGAGGACGTCCTCCACCGGGCGGCGCGGGCTGGCGGCTCCGGACGGACCGTAGCCGAGACGCAGGACGAGCTGGACGTGGGCGGGGCCCTCGGCGGGGTCGCGCAGGCGCCAGCGGGTGTCGGGGATCTCGACGGCCTGGTGCAGGACGGAGGCGCGCAGGCCGTGGACGGTGGCGAGCAGCCAGGCGCGCTGCATCGCCTGTCCGGTGCGCAACCAGTCGGCCTGGCCGTCGAAGTGGGTCTCGAGGATGGCGAGTTGGGGCAGGGCCTCGAAACGGCCGGCCGGAGTGGTGTGGCGCGGCGGGTGGCCGGCGAAGCCGCGCATCGGGACCCGGGCGTCGCGGTCGTGAGAGCCGAGGGCGGCGAGCGGAATGCCGTCGTAGGAGGGTTCGAGGCGCAGCCAGCGGCGGGTCTCGGCCTCACGGGTGACATCGGCGGCGATCCGGGCCTCGGCCTCGGAGGTGAGGGTGAGCACCCGGCGCACGCCGTGCTCCTCCAGCACGGTCAGGGTGACACCTTCGTCCTGGGCCGCTGTGATGAGGTCGGCGACGAGCGCTTCGGGGACGTCCCGGTTGGTGAACGGGTGGCGGCTGGAGTGGCGCTGGGCGATGGCCGGGTAGAGGTCGGCGCCGAAGGGGCGCGGTGAGCGGGCCTGGGCGGAGAGGTCGAGCACGGCGCGCGGCTGCGTGTCTTCCCCTGCGGGGAGCAGTCGGACGGCGGCCTCGCGGCCGAGACGGGCGGCGGCCACCCTCAGGTTGAAGACGGCGGCGCCGATCGAGATGTGCATCGCCCTGCCGTCGGGGTCGGCGGCCGGGACGGCCCGGCCCGGGTCCGCGTGCACCTCCAGGCCGAGCAGGTCGGGGGTGGGGCGGAAGCGCCAGGGCTGGCTGTTGTGCAGCGAGGGTGCCAGGCCTCCGGCTTCGGCCAGCAGGCGCAGGTCGGCGGCGGTGAGGGCGGTTCCGGTGGTCATCGAGATTCACTCCCTGCTGCCTGTTCACTGCCTGCTACCGGCGGGGAGCGCCGGTGATTCAAGGATCCGCCGCCTCGGCGGTGCCCGGCGAGGGCCCAACGACCCGGGTTCGCCGGCCGGGCGGCCTGCCGTGTCGAGGACACCGGTTCCTGGGGCTCTCCGCGGGTCCCCGAGCGCCCGCGCCGGCCCCGTCGGCTCCCGTCGGCCCGCGCTGGCACGGGCGATGGGGACCGCTGGAGGGCCGAACGGCCCTGCCGCCGCGCGCCCGGCGGCGGTCTGCTGGTGGTGGAGGTCCGGCTCACCCGGCCAGGCCCTGAACACCGGAGGCACGGCCGTGCTGACCGACGACTCCCGCACCACCACCCAGCAGCTGATGCCCACCGCCTCCGGGCGGACCCTCGCGGTGTCCCGCTACGCCCCGGAAGTCCTGCCGGACGCCGGTCGCATCGTGCTCGACACGGCCCTCGAACCGTACGACGCCAACCAGGTCTGGATCTCGCTCACCCCGGCCGAGGCCCGGCTGCTGGCCGGGATGCCGCTGCGCCAGGCCGCCGTCCTGGAGCGACCTCAGGCTCCGCGGCCCGGACGGATCGAGGTCGAGCCATGAGGGCCGGAGACCTGATGACCACACCGCCGGTCACCGTCGGTCTCGGCACGACGGCCTTCGAGGCCGCTCTGGTCATGGAGCGGGAGGCCGTCGGCTGCGTCCTCGTCATCGACCGGGGCCGCCTGCTGGGCATCCTCACGGACCGCGACCTCACCGTCCGCGGGCTCGCCCACGGCCCCCACCCCGCGCAACCGGTCACGGACCTCATGACCACCCCGGTCACCACCGTGGAGGCCGACGACGACCTCGACACGGCGTACCGCGTCTTCCGTAACGCCGACGTACGCCGCCTGCCCGTCCTTGACCAGGGCCGCCCCGTCGGCATGCTCACCGTCGACGACCTGCTGCGCGACGTCGTCCAGCGCCTCTTCGACCTGCTCGTCCCGGTCTCGCACAGCGCCCTGCGCGAGACCGCACCCTGACCACACCCCGGAAACCGCACGACCCGTCCCACAGGAGGACACCATGGCCGGCGACCTGCTCAGAAGATTCCCCTTCGGCTACCGGTGGCCATCCCTGCCGGACCTCTTCGAGGACTTCCCCGTCGACCTCCGCATGCCGGTCGGCGAGCACATGATCCGCATCGAGGAGTCCGAGGCCGACGACGTCTACCAGCTCAAGGCCGAACTCCCCGGCGTCGACCCCGACAAGGACATCACCATCAGCGTCGACGACGGTGTGCTGACCGTCCAGGCCCAGCGCAGCGAGGAGAAGAAGGACAAGCAGCGCTCCGAGTTCCGCTACGGCTCCTTCACCCGCAGCGTCCGGCTGCCCGCCGGTGTCCGCGACGAGGACGTCACCGCCGCGTACGACCGGGGCGTCCTGACCGTCCGCGCGCCCATCGGCGAAGCCAAGAAGCCCGCCCGCACCATCGAGATCACCGAGGGCGACTGACCACCGCCACCGCCCGGCCCGGGGCCGCCGCCCCGGGCCCGCCGATCCGGGAGGCCCGGAGATGACCACCCACACCAGGACACCGCTGCGCACCAAGCGGTGGACCCTGCGCCTCGACCTCTTCGAGGAGGGCGACACCACCAAGGTCCATGCCGTCCTCGACACCGGCGACACACGGCTGGAGACCCGCGCCGACGCCCACCGCAACCCCCACGACCCGCCCGTCCCCGAGATCGGCGACGAGTACGCCGCCGCCCGCGCCCTGATCGACCTCGGCCACCGACTCCTGCGCGCCGGCCGCACCGACTCCGCCGCCAACGAGCCCTCCCCGACGGCCTGAGACCGGCGCTCCGCCACGCATATGAGGACTCCGAAGCGGCCGGCGGGCACGGCCGGAGGCCGGTGATCAAGGCGGCGATCTGCACCGCTGGTTCGTCGACACCCGTACGGTCGGCCGGCTGGGCCGGCAGGTTCTGCCGCCGAGGAGGCCACCAGGCCGTCTGCGAGGCAGGCTGAAGGTATGGCGTCGTTCTTCCGCTCACCCTCTCGACCAGGAGCGGGCGGTCAAAGCAGGGGCCTGCTCGCACTGGCGCAGTGCGTGCCGTTCGTCATCGCGCTGGCTGTGCTGATCATCGAGTTGACCCCTGCCCACTTCATCTATACCGGCCCCTTTCTCACGGCGGTGCCGGCGCTGGCGGCGGTGACGATGGAACCCAAGGGCACCGCCATGGCGGTGGCTCTCGCACTCGCGGTCAGTGTGACCACGGCCACCTACAACCAGGCATGGGGCACCCTGCAGGTCTATACCAACTTCCTCGCTCTGGCTCTGGTCTCCGTGGCCGGTTTCATCACGAGCAGCGTCGTGCGTGCCTACCGGAGGAGCGAGCTCGACCAGATCCGCCGGATCGCCGTGCGCGCGCAGGAGGTCATTCTGCGACCGGTCCCCGAGCGCCTGGGCCCGGTGCGGGCGGCCAGCCTGTGTCTCGCGGCCGGGACCGGGGCGCAGGTCGGCGGTGATCTGTACGAGGCCGTGCAGACGCGGTACGGCGTCCGGATGATCGTGGGGGACGTCCGCGGCAAGGGGCTCAACGCCATGCGCGCGGTCGCGGTGGCGCTGGGCGCGTTCCGGGTGGTCGCGCACTATGAGGACGACCTCGTGGGGGTCATGAACCACTGCGCGGCCGCGCTGCGCCGGGAGGCCACCGTGCCGGGCGCCTTCCCCGAGGAAACCCTGATGGAGGGGTTCACCACCGCACTCATCGCCCAGGTGTCGAACGGCGAACCCGTGGTGCGGCTGGTCAACCGCGGCCATCCGCCCCCGCTGCTCCTCCACGAGGGCCGGACTCGGGCTTTGATGCCCACCTCGCCGCGTCCGCCCCTGGGCCTGGAGGACCTGGTCACCGGCCCTCCCGAGACTCCGGAGGGCTATCCGTTCGTACCGGGCGACCGTCTCCTTCTCTACACCGACGGCGTGATCGAAGCCCGCGACCCCGGCAACGGCTTCTTCCCTCTGCCGGAGACCATGGAGTCGATCGGCTTCAACACCACCCCGCAGGAGTTCCTCGAGCAACTGCACCAGGCATTGATCCGCCATACCGAAGGCCACTTGGCGGACGATGTGGCGATGATCATTGTCGACCGGCTCGACGAAGGGGCCGCCATGTCGGTCATCTGAAACCTTGGCCAGTCATCGGGCCGCGTCGTCGGCGGGCTGTGGGGCGGCCGGGCGGGCCGGGGGTCCGGGACGGCGGCGGGGCGGCTGCCGGCGGCCCTGGGCGCCACCGGTACCCGCCGGACGGTTCACGCTGCCCCGGGAGGAATCGCAGAAGCTCGATCCCGGAATCCATCCCCGCCGGCCGGTTCGTCGTGGGTCAGCCGTAGTGGGCGAACACCCGGTCCCTCTCCATCTCCCAGCTCCACCCCGGTTCGTCCCCGCGCCGGAACGGCGCGGTCTTGGCGAGCACCTCGAACTGTTCGGATGGCCGTCGGCTCCGCCTGTTCACCACGATGGCGGTCAGCACGACCGGAACGCCTCTGTCGGCTTCGACCCGGCACGCGGCCTCCAGGAGGTCGCTCATCAGTGTGCCCCGAGGCGGGACCGAGAAGCCTGCGTCTCTCAGCGACCCGCTCAGCGTGCCGTAGTAGTCAGTGCGGCCTTCGGCCGCCCAGCCCTTGATGATCTCGACCATGCTGTCCCGGGCCGCGCACCAGGCGTCGGAGCCGTGCTTCAGCCGGGGGAATTGAGTGTCAGTCATCCCGGTATGGCAGCACAGGAACAGCCCGGGGCGGAAGGGCGCCGGCCGGGCCGGCTGGCGGGGTCTTCCTCCAGCCACCAGGCGCGGGGACCGCGCCCGGCCCGCGCCGCACTGGCGACAGTGCGGCGCGGGCGGTTCCGGCAGACGGGCTGCGCGCTGTTCAGGACAGTGCGCGGACACCGAGTTGCTGCACGAACAGCAGGCTGTCGGCGTTGGCCCAGTACTCGGCGAGCATGCCGTCCTTGATCAGCAGGGTGTCGGTGCCGGTGAAGCGGACGCGGTTGCCCACGGCGTCGTCGGACGCGCCCGGGAAGCCTCCGGCGTAGGTGCCCTCGGCTGCCCAGCGGACCACCAGGTAGTCGTCAGTGGCGATCGGGCCGACCGTGATCTCGAAGCTGAGGTCGCGCAGGATGGTGTGGATGCCGGCCACCCAGCCGTTCAGGCCCTCGCGGCCGTGCACGGTGTCGTCGCCGGAGCCGGTGATGGGGGCGGCGTGTGCGACGAAGTCGGGGGCGATGATCTTGTCGGTCTGGGACAGGTCGTTGTTCCACAGGGCCTTCCACGGCTCGGCGAGCAGGGCGTTGGCGGAAGCGGACATGACGGTTCTCCTTCGTGGTCATGGGTTTCTTGCGGGACATGCGGCGCGCGGATGCGCCGGCAGGGTCAGGCAGGCAGTTCGGCGTCGGGGATCCAGTGGCCGTGGATGCCGGCGGGCACCCTGCGGGGGAGTTCGACGGCGGCCACGGTGCTCAGGTCGCTCGCGTCCAGGACGAGCAGCTCCGAGGCGTCGGACGTGAGGTCGCTGACGATGGTGAGCAGGTAGCCGTCGTCCTCGGCGGTCCCGCCCTCGGCGGGCGCGAAGACGGCCTCGCCGGGCATCCGGCCCTCGCCGTGTGCAAGCAGCTTCTGCCCGCCGGTCCGTGAGTCCAGCTTGACGGTGTGGTAGCCGGCCAGGCCCGCGCCGGGGAAGGCGATGGCGTAGCTGTAGCGGTAGTCCGAACCGGTGTGGGCGTCGTTGATCGACGGGAACTCGGTGACCAGGTCGTTGAGGGACTCCGTGGTGACCGTGCCCTTGGCCGGGTCGATGATCCAGCGGTGGAAGGTCGAGCCGGTGGCGGGGCTGGTGCCGTAGCCGGGAGCGCCGACCCACCACTTCCACGAGCTCTCCCAGGCGGAACGGTCGAAGCACGGCGCTTCGAGGACGATCCGGCCCTGCGCGTCGGTGTGAGCGTTGGTGACGTGCAACAGCGCTGCCTGGTCGGCCACGTCGAACCAGGTGGTCCTGCTCCCGGCGCGCGGCATCACGCCGATGCGCAGCGGGACGTCGTCGTGCCAGCGGTAGGGGATGCCGGAGTGCTCGGCGTGGTCGAAGACCACCGGCGAGTTGATGAAGACGACGTGCTCGCGGGTGATGGCGAAGTCATGCATGAGCGACGGGCCGGAGCCATCGATGACCTCCGACCTGACGATGTCGCCGGAGGCGTCGGCCACGTAGTAGGTCAGGTACGGCGGGAAGGGGCTGTAGCTGAAGAAGTGCAGCTCGCCGGTCTCCGGGTCTTCCTTGGGGTGGGCGGTCATCGCGCTGGTGAGCTTGCCGCCGAAGTCGTGGACGCCGATCGTGTCGAGGTCGGCGCTGACCTCCCAGGGCAGGTTGGCCTCCTGCAGGGCCAGATAGCGGCCCCCGTGGAAGATGATGTTGGTGGCGGCGGCGCTGACCTCGAGCTCGGTTCCGGTGAACGGCACGCCGTCCAGGAAGGGGGTGCGCACCCAGCGGTTGCGGTACCACTCGGCCCGGCCGCCGGTGAGGCGGACGCCGTGGATCATGCCCTCGCCGCGGAACCAGTGGGTGGGGGTGATGCCCGGCTTGGGATTGTGACCGTTGCGGAAGTAGCGGCCGTTCAGCTCGGGCGGGAGGGTGCCGCGCACTGTCAGCTCGCGGCCGGTGATCTCGTCGGTGACGGGGGTGAAGTGGCCGCTGATGTACGGCTTGTCCAGGGTCATGGTCATGCCTTTCGCGTCGAGAGAGCCGAGATGAGCAAGGTCAGGGCGGCGCAGGCCAGGAAGGCCGTGCCGGAGGAGGGGAGCAGGGTCAGGAAGGACAGGCCGACGGCTCCGCCGATCTGCCGGGTGGCGTTGACCAGCCCGCCGGCCAGACCGTTGTCGGCTGCCGGGACGCCCGTGGAGGACATCGCGGTGAGCCGGACGAACGCCACCCCCAGCCCGATGCCGATGAGGAGCGTCGGGCCGAGCAGGTCCACCGGGAAGGTGCCGTCGGCCGGGGTTCGGGACAGCCAGGCCAGTCCCCCCGCGAGGACCAGCAGGCCCCCGGGGAGCACACGGCGGCCGGCGACTTTGCCGGTGGCCCACGACGAGAGGGTGATCATGAGGGCGAGGGGAAGCTGGGTCAGCCCGGCCTCCAGGGGCGAGTAGCCAAGGACGCGTTGCTGGTAGAGGGGCAGGAAGTAGAACAGACCGAGCCAGACCGCGCCGAGCAGGGCCATCAGCACGTTGGGCACCGCCACCACGCTCATGCGCGCAGGCAGCAGCGGGTCGGCGGTTCGGCGCTGGAGCACCACGAACAGGCCGAGCAGCGCCAGACCGATCACCGCCAGCGGCAAAGGCCCTGACAGGCCGTAGGTGAGCGAGACCAGCGCCGCCGTCACCGTCACTGCGCCCGGCGCGTCCAGGCTTCCGCCGCGCGGCCGGTCGGCGCCGACCAGCAGCCGGGTGGCCACCAGGACGGCCAGGGCGAGGGGCACCATCACGACGAACACCGCGCGCCAGCCGTACAGGCTGGTGAGCATCCCGCTCAGCAGCACGCCCGCCGCCCCGCCGGCCCCGGAGACCGCGCCCCAGACTCCGAGCGCGGTACCACGCCGCTCCCTGTCGGGATAGACCGTCAGCACGAGGGCCAGCGCCGTGGGCGCCAGCAGCGCGGCGCCGAATCCCTGCACCGCCCTGCAGGCGATCAGCACGATCGCCGTGGGCGCCAGCGCCGCACCCAGGGAGGAGAGGGCGAACAGGCCGATGCCGAGCAGGAACACACGACGAAGGCCGTAGACGTCGCCTGCGCGCCCGCCCGGCAGCAACAGCGCGCCGAAGACCAGTACGTAGGCGTTGACCGTCCACGCCTGGCCGGTGTCGGACAGGTCGAGCCCGGCCCGGATCTGCGGCAGGGCGACGTTCACGATCGACGTGCTCAGCACGACCAGGAACTGGGCCGTGGCCAGAACCACCAGCGCTGTCCAGCCGGTGGTGATCGGTTGCCTTGCGGTGCGGGTCATGGCTCGACACTCGCAGCGGGCGCCCGCCGCTCGCGTCGGTAGTCATCGCCTATACGGCTCCCGGTGGGACGGCCTTCCGGTCGGCTGGGGTCCGTTCCGGATTCCCCTGCGGCGCACAACCGCATAGGTTTTCGGACATGCCCGAGACATACACGGATGAGCTGATCGGTCGTCATGCCGAGATACGGCGGCTCGACGCCCTGCTCGAAGCGGCGCGGGAGAGCCGGGGCGGCGCCCTGGTCCTGCGCGGTGAGGCGGGCATCGGCAAGAGCGCGCTGCTGCGGCACCTGGACGAGGCCGCGACCGGATTCCTCGTCATGCGGGCGTCCGGCGCGGAGTTCGAGACGGAGCTGCCGTTCGCCGCGCTGCACCAGTTGCTCGCGCCCGTCACCGACCGGCTGATCGCGTTGCCTGCGCCGCACCGCAAGGCGCTGGAGATCGCCTTCGGCCTCGACACCGGCACCCCCGATCCGTTCCTGGTCGGCGTCGCGTCGCTGGGCCTCCTGGTGGAGACCGTGCGGGAACGCCCGCTGCTGTGCGTCGTCGACGACGCACAGTGGCTGGACCGGGCATCGGCCAAGGCGCTGGCCTTCCTGGCCCGCCGGATCCCGGCCGAGTCGATCGCCCTCGTGTTCGCGGTGCGCGAGCCGAGCCGCCTTCCCGAGCTGGACGGACTGACCGGCCATTCGCTTCAGGGCCTCGGCGCATCGGATGCCCGGACGCTGCTGGCCGCGGCGGTCCGCGCCCCGTTGGACGAGCGGGTGCGCGACCGAATCCTGGCCGAGGCGCGCGGCAATCCCCTCGCGCTGGTGGAGCTTCCCAGGACCGCCGGACTCGCCGGAATGGCGGGCGGTTTCGCCCAGCCCGACTCGGTACCCGCAGTGATCGAGCAGAGCTTCAGGTCCCGGCTGGAACTCCTGCCGCCGGCGGCCCGGCTGCTGGTGACCGTCGCCGCCGCCGACCCGATCGGCGACCCCGGCCTGCTGTGGCGCGCGGCCGAATTCCTGGGCATCGACGCGGCCGCCGCCGCGGAGTCCTCCGCGCTGGTCGAGTCCGGCACCCGGATCCGATTCAGCCACCCCCTCGCCCGCTCGGCCGCCTACCACGCCGCGACGCCGCAGGAGCGGCGCAGGGCGCACGGGGCGCTGGCCGCCGTGACCGACCCGGTCGCCGACCCCGACCGGCGGGCCTGGCATCGCGCCCAGGCCAGTGCCGGCCCGGACGAGCAGGTCGCCGCCGAGCTCGAAGCCTCCGCCACCCGCGCCCGGGAACGTGGTGGTGTCGCGGCGGCGGCGGCCTTCCTCGAACGCTCGGCCGCGCTCACGATCAGCCCGGTCCAACGCGCCGAGCGGGTCCTCGCCGCGGTCCAGGCCAAGCTCTCGGTGGGCGACTTCGACACCGCGGCCGACCTGCTCACCACCGTGGCGACCGACGATCCGAGCCGTGCTGCCAGGGCCGACCTGCTCCGCGGCAGGCTGTCGTTCGTCCGCCGCCGCGGGGACGAAGGCCCCACGAAGTACCTCCTGCGTGCCGCAGCCCGGCTGGCGGCCACCGACCCCGGCTGGTCGCGGGAATGCTATCTGGACGCCTTCGAGATGGGCCTTCTGCTCGGCGGTCTCGACCACGTGGTGGAGGCCGTCGGAAAGGCCCCGCCGTCGGGTGAGCCGGTATCCGGCGCGGCGGCGGTGCTGACCGGTCTGATCGACCTGGTCAGCGACGGGCACCGGGCGGCGGCGGAGAGCCTCGGGCCGGTCGTCGGCGACGCCGACGACGAGGTGTGGGCCAGGCGGCCGTCACTGGGCTTCATGGTGGCCACCGAGCTGTGGAACTTCGACGCCATGAACGGCATCGCCGCGCGTGCCGTCGCGGCCGGGCGAGAGTCGGGTTCCTTCCACGCGCTGCCCATCGGACTGGCCATGCAGGCCGCCGTGACCGTGCACACCGGCGACTTCGGTGCCGCGATGGAGCTGATCTCCGAGGAGGAGGCGATCGCCGATGCCACCGGCGCGGCACCGTTGGTCTATCCGCGCCTCCACCTGGCCGCGCTGCGCGGGCGGCGCGAGGAGGCCGTCGAACTGTTCGCGTCGGTGGACCAGCGGATGAGCCTGAGTGTGCACTGGGCGACGGCCGTGCTCAGCAATGGCCTGGCCGACTACCCGGCCGCGTTGAAGGCGGCGAGGGAAGCGGTCGAGTACGGTGCCGTCGGCACGGCAGGCCTCGCCCTGCCCGAGCTGGTCGAGGCGGCCGTGCGGTGCGGCGAGACCGAGGTCGCCGTCGCGGCCCTCGCGTCCCTCCGGGAACGTACGCAGGCGGGCCGGCAGGCGTGGGGTCTTGGCGTCGAGGCCTACGCGCGGGCCCTGGTGACCGAGGACGAGTCCGCCTACGAGGAGGCGATCGGCCTGCTCGACGACGGCGCACTGGTCGTCTACCGCGCCCGGGCCCATCTGTTGTACGGGGAGTGGCTGCGCCGCCAGGGCCGACGGCGTGACGCCCGGTCGGCGCTGCGGCTCGCGCACGAGTCGCTGTCCGACCTCGGTGTGGAGGCGTTCGCCGAGCGCGCCGCCGGCGAGTTGCGCGCCACGGGCGAGCAGGCCCGCAGCCGCACGTCGAAGGCGTCGGACCGGCTGACGATGCAGGAGGTGCACATCGCACGCCTGGTCGCCGACGGCGCCACCTCCAAGGAGGTGGCGGCGAAGCTGTTCCTCAGCCCGCGGACTGTCGACGCGCACCTGCGCAACATCTTCCGCAAGCTCGGACTCACCTCACGCAGGCAACTGCGAGACCTGCCCGACATTCGTTAGCCGCATGGTGGTGGCCGCGGACTCGGGCCCGTTCATCGACTCCACGGGGCCGGGCCAGCTCAACCCGTACTTGGCCCGGTAGGCACCGGAGACGCGCTGCACGAGCTCGGGGTCGTCCACTGGCCGGAGGGTGGCGGACAGCCGGACCCCGGCCGCCTCCACCTCCGTGTCCGCATGCCGCAGGACCCGGCGGTACCAGGCACTGCGTCGGCCGAAAGCCGAGCGGACGTACGCCTCCCCGTCGAGCACCACCACCCAGACCGTCCTGGCCGACCACCGGCCGTCCGCATGCCGTACCCACAAAACGATCTCCGCGCGATCCATGGAAGCGTTCATGGACCAACTTTCACCGCGGCGGCACTACGGACGCGTCGGTGGTCTTCACCTAGATAGGCGGGCTTCACCGACGCGAGAGCGGCGCTCTCCCGACAAGGCTGAGCGTCATGACGACCATCGACGCGAAGAAGCCCGAAACCACAATCGACGCCGACACCGACACACACACCCTTGAGGCGGCCACTGCCGCAGCGGCGCCTCACCACAAGGGTTCCAAGAAGAACAAGGGTACGAAGAACAAGGCCAAGCGCCGCGTCGCCAAGGCGCTGGCGTACTTCGCCCTGCTCTTCACCGGGCTCCTGGTCCTGGCCGAGCCGTGGCTGCTGATCCCGGTCGTCGCCCTGGTCCTGGCGATCTCCCTCTGGGACTGAACCCGGCGCCGCCGACACCTACCGCGCGGACGCCGAGGCCTCCGGTGGCGCCCTCGCGGTCCGGGGCACCTTCACCCTCACCCGCTGACGCCGCCGTCGAAGAAGCTGCGGCTGTCCGGAAGAAATTCACGCGTGCACGGCAACCTTCCGCCGCGCAGCGGCAACTGATGGGCGACCGGGCCTGCTGCCCGCAGGCCGACGCTCCAGAAGGACAAGCCGTTGCCAGACCAGAACCACCCCACCCATCGCCGCCGCCCGGCGACCCGCCGGGTGCTCGCCGCCGCTGGAGTCCTCGCCGCCGTGGGCACCGCCGTTCCGCTGATCGCCCAGGCCGCCCAGCCCGCGAAGGCCCGCACGCTGACGGTGGCCGCCGACGGCAGCGGCCGGTACCGCACCGTCCAGGCGGCCGTGGACGCCGCACGCCCCGGCGACCGGATCCGGATAGCCAAGGGCACCTACCACGAGGTGGTGCGGGTGCCGGCCGGCAAGAACGGACTGACCGTCACCGGCGCCACCGGCAACCCCGCCGACGTCGTCATCAGCTACGGCAACTCCGCCGGCACCGCCAAGCCCGGCGGCGGCCAGCTCGGCACCGAGGGCAGCGCCACCGCCACCTTCGCCGCCGCCGGCCTGACGGTCGAGAACCTGACCGTCGAGAACACCTTCGACCGGGCCGCCGCACACGGGCAGACCGGCACCCAGGCCGTCGCGGTGGCGGCGGAAGGGGATCGCCAGGTCTACCGCAACGACCGCATCATCGGCCACCAGGACACCCTGCTCGCCTGGTCCCCGAACGCCACCGCGCAGACTCGCCAGTACTTCACCGACGACTACGTCGAGGGCGACGTCGACATGATCTTCGGCAACGCCACCGCCGTCCTCGACCACGGCACCATCCAGCTGGACGACGACGGAGCCCCCGCCGGCGGCCTCAACGGCTTCCTCACCGCCGCCAACACGGAGGCCTCGCACAAGTACGGCCTCCTGATCACCGACAGCACCGTCCGCTCCACCGCGAAGGACGCCACCTACCACCTCGGTCGGCCCTGGCACCCCACCGCCTCAGCCGTCGCCCAGGTCGTCATCCGCGACACGGTGCTCCCAGCCGCGATCAAGAGCGCCACCCCCTGGACCGACATGAGCGGCTACGCCTGGCGCTCCGCACGTCTCACCTCGTACGGCAACACCGGACCCGGCGCCGACACGAGCGCCGACAGTCCCCAGCTGCCGGCGGCCCAGGCCGGCGACTACACCGCGCAGGCGTACCTGGCGGGCACCGACGGCTGGAACCCGGTCGCCCCCTCCGCCCAGCACGGCGACAGCCCCGGTGCGACCTCCTCGGTCCCGGCCACCGGCGACACCCGGCAGGTCAGCGAGCCCCGCCTGCCCGCCACCACCTGCGCCACGGTCCCGGCCGGCCTGACGATGCCCTCCCGCACCGCCGACCCGGGCGCAGAACACACCCCACCGGACACCGCCCGCATCCAGCACGCGCTCGACACCTGCGCCCAGACCGGCGCCGGAACGGTCGCGGTCAAGCTCACCGCCGACAGCGCCCACGACTCCTTCCTCACCGGACCGCTGACCATCCATCAAGGCGAAACGCTGCTACTCGACAGCGGCGTCACCCTGTACGGCTCCCGCAACCCCGCCGACTACCAGCTCACCGGCAAACCGACCTGCGGCACCCTCGCCACCTCCTCCGGCGGCTGCAAACCGCTGATCGGCGTCGCCGGGGCCAACGCCGGCATCGAAACCGTCCGCGCCGCCGACGGCGGCCAGGGCCGGATCGACGGCCGCGGCGACCAGAGCATCCTCGGCACCACCACCAACTGGTGGCAGCTCGCCACCGACGCCCAGAAGACCGGCTCCAACCAGAACAACCCCCGCCTGATCCAGGCCGACAACTCCGACAACTTCACCCTCTACCACGTCGACCTGCTCAACTCCCCCAACTTCCACGTCGTCTACAACGGCGGCAACGGCTTCACCGCCTGGGGCGTACGGATCAAGACCCCGGCCACCGCCCGCAACACCGACGGCATCGACCCGGCCGGCGCCACCAACGTCACCATCACCGACTCCTTCATCATGGACGGCGACGACGGCATCGCCATCAAGGCCGGCAACAAGCCCAGCAGCAACATCACCGTCAGCGGCAACCACTTCTACGGCACCCACGGCATCTCCATCGGCAGCGAGACCAGTGCCGGCGTGACCAACGTGCTGTTCCGCGACAACACCCTCACCGGCACCGACGCCCTCGGCAACGCCAGCGGCTCCAGCACCGGCATCCGGATCAAGAGCTCGCCCGCCAACGGCGGCAAGGTCACCGACATCGGCTACCAGAACACCTGCCTGGACGCCGTCCGCGCCCCGCTCGTCCTCGACACCCACTACGCCTCGGGCAGCGGTTCGCACATCCCGTGGTTCACCGGCATCGTCATCGACGGCGTCACCGCCGTGCACTCCCCCAACGGCGCCAAGTCCACCCTGGTCGGCTGGGACAGCGCGCAGCCGCTCGGCCTGACCCTGCGCCAGGTGAACCTCGACGTCACCACCGTCACCGCCGCCGACGCCCACCTCACCGTCGCCGGCGGCAGCCTCCTCCCCAGCGGCCCCGACGTCACCGTGACCAAGGCCGCCCCCACCGCAACCTCCCCCAGCTGCACCTTCCCCGCCTACCCGACGCTGTGATCCGTCGCGTGCCCTCCCGATCCCACCGATCCGGAGGGCACGCTCTCTGTGGCGGAGCGGTCAATCGACGATGACCGCCATGTCGCCGTAGCTGGCGTACCCGGCCTCGAAGTCCGCCCCGCTCATCTGCAGCTGCCCGCGGGCCGGGTCGTTGACCAGATACTGTCCGTCGCTGACCGCGGTCACGACGACGGTGTGCTCGGACGGGCCGGCGTAGGGCACCACGCGGCCGTCGTACGCGGTGTACGAGCCCGCCGCGACGTCACGCCAGTTGTAGTCGACCCAGACGATCGCCAGGTGTCCCGCGGCGACCGCGCTGCGCAGCTGGGAGGGGGAGATCCCCTGTCCGGCCGCCGCCACGGACAGGCCGTAGAACTGCGCGGCCTGGGCGATCGGCGGATAGTACACGCCGAAGCCGGTCCCGGCCGCTTCCGAGCCGTCGGGGTCTCCCACGAAGGCCTGGAACGGGTCCCCGGACAGCGCCCCGGAGACCCCTGCCTGGGGATGTGCCAGGTCGACGCCGATGTGCCCGAGCACGTCCTGGTCCGACGCCTGCACCCCCCGTGCGGCCAGCACCATGCGCAGGGAGGACGCCTCGCAGTCGTTGCCCAGTTGCTGCTGGTAGGCCGGGACAGCGGCGGAGACGGCGCTCGACGAGGGCGCGCCGACCACCATGACAGCGCCGGTCAGGACGGCGGTGACGGCCGCTACCAGCCTGCCGCGCCTCTTCCTCGGCAGCGGGCCCGGCACTGGGCGCATCCCGGCGCTCGGTGCGGTTGCGGGTGACGAGGCCTCGGGTGGAACCGGCCGTCGCGGGCTCGGGTGCGGGCACCGCCCGCCGTTCAGGACCTCCTCGTGGCTCTCCATGGCTCATCTCCTTCCCATGGCAGCTCATCGCCTGAGGACCGGACATCCGCCGCCGGCCACCGTCGGCCTGGACGCGGGCCGGCGGCGGCCCCGGACGTCCCCTCCATCGAACCTCGGCTTCGCCCGCTTCGCCTCCGGTGACGCCAGCGCTGGCGGAGCCGGCCGTCATGGTGTAGGCGGCAGGAGTCGCCCGGACGACTGCGGTCCGTCAACTCCCCGCCGCCCGGGCGCAGCTGCGTCACTGTGGGCGGCCACGGAGCCGGAATCCACGGTCCGGGCGGTCGTCTCCCACGCGAAGAGATCGCGGCCCCGGCCGCGCAGTGGTTCACCGCCCACCTCGCACCGGTGTCGGACCGCGCACGCTGAGCCCGACGTCCCGAGGCCGACCCGACGGAGGGCGCCGGCGGCGGGAGAACAGCACCAGCAGGAACCCGCCGACGTACAACGCGAGGACGCCCCAGGCCAAGCGCCCGTCCGGGGCGAAACCGCCGATGGCCAGCCGGGCGAGCGCGGGCAGGACCACGGCCAGACCGCAGACGAGCGGAACGGCCGACCTGCGCCCGCCGTCTCCCGGGTCGGCGGCAAGGCGGCGCAGCGGTCGCTGCGCCCGTTGCACGGCCAGGGTCAGTGGGGCGAGCAGAAGGGCCAGGACGGCGAGCCAGAGCGGGCGCAGTGCCCACCACTGCCAGGAGCCGACGGCGGGCTGGGGCACGAGCCCGGGCGGGTAGAGCGTGATCGTGACGATCACCACCGGGACGGGGTGCCACAGGTAGACCGTCATCACCGACCGGTTGAGGCGGGCGAGCCGGTTCTGCCGCTTCGCCGTGGCGAGCAGACGCCGCCCCGAGGGCTCCGCCGCCAGGAGGAGGCCGCACTGGGTCGCGGCGAAGGCGAGCAGGGCGATGGACGGCGGCGTGGTGTTGCCGGCGCGGCCGCCGGTACCGACCATGTCCATCGGGAACGGGCCCCAGGCCAGCAGGCCCGCAAGGAGAGCCGCACCGGCCGCGACCATAACGAACGGGCGCCGGCCGCCGGTGAGTTGACCGTCGTGCCAGGCGAATCCCCACTGGTGCACGGAGCCCCACACCAGCAGGTAGTTGGCGAAGCCGACCGCTGGCAGACGCGGGCCGAGTACCGCGAGATCCACGGCCGCGGCGGCGATCGCCATCGCGAACGGCAGCCGGAGACCCCACCGGTGATGCGCGGCGAGGAGCACGGGAGTGAGGGCGATCAGCAGCAGGTAGACCGGCAGGAACCACAGGTGCAGGGCGATGTACCAACCGGTCCGCGCCAGTTCACTCGTACCTGCGCCGCTCGCCCGGGCCGTGGTGACCCCGAGGAAGGCCGCGGCCAGATACACCGTGGTGGGCCAGAGCAGCCGGAGGGCGCGTCGGCGCAACCAGCTCACCCAGTCCCCGCCGTGGCCGCGGTGCTCGGTCCACGAGGCCGCGTTGGCGAAGCCTCCGACCAGGAAGACGACCGGCATCACCTGGAACAGCAGTGTCAGCCAGCGCCCCCAGCCGACGTACTGCAACGCGTCCTGGCCCGAGAGCCGCCCGTCGCGGTAGCTGGGGTTCGTCAGCAGCCAGTGGCCGAGGACGACCGTGCCGATCGCCCCCACGCGTAGCAGGTCCGCGTAGCGGTTGCGTTCCACGGTTCGGCTCTCCCGGCTGGAATGTTCGGGGTCCTCCGCGCGAGGTCAGGTCCTAGGCACCGACGTAGAGACGCGGGAGATCGACCAGGATCAGCTCGCCGTGGGCTTCGGCGGACCGCAGGCGCGCGCTGAATCCGGCCGCTCCGTACAGGGCGGGCCGGGTGCGGCTCACGTCCTCGCCCAGCTCGGCGAGTGCGGCCACGATCCGCTGGACTTCGTGGAGGTGGGGCAGATCCAGTGTCTCGGTCCAGCGCGCCAGCCCGACCGACAGCAGCGCCTGCCGGCGGCCGTGGGCCGCTCCGGCCGCTCCGCGGACCACCACGTCGGCCACTGACGGCCCGAGGCCACGTGCCACGGGCACGGTGCCGGGCGAGACCGCCGCCGGGACCGCGCCGAAGGTGTCGGGGGCCGCGAAGCCGAACGCCCACTCCCGGCACACCTGGGCGAAGTGCCGTTCCAGCGTGGAGGAGTGGAAGGCCGCGCGGGCGGAGCGCCACACCTCGGCGGCCTCCCGCCGTTCGAGGGCGTCGTGGTGGGGCCGGATGACGGTGTGATCGAAGGCGAGCAACGGTTCGGCGATGCGGTGGTGCGTGACGCCGGGACGGAAGGCGTCCGGCAGGCCCGCCACGAGACCGCTCTCGCTCAACCTGGTCAGGACCCGCAGGACGTCGGTGGCGGGACGGGCCA
Source organism: Kitasatospora sp. NPDC018058 (assembly GCF_044327205.1). NCBI lineage: Bacteria > Bacillati > Actinomycetota > Actinomycetes > Kitasatosporales > Streptomycetaceae > Kitasatospora > Kitasatospora sp. NPDC018058. The sequence continues at coordinate 64,843 of NZ_JBIRFA010000021.1, forward strand.
GCCGGTCGGCGATGGCCCCGGTGGTCGAGCAGCCGTCGGCGACGGCGGTCACGGTGGAGTGACACAGGGCTCGGTCCCAGCCGTCGGGCTCCCGCTCGATCAGGTGACCCGCCCGCCAGAACAAGGGCAGCCGGGGGTTGAGGACGGTCCGGCACACCCAGGAGTCGAACTCGTCCCGGTGGACGGGCCTGTCCTCGCCCGCCGCGTCGTACCGGAAGACCGGGCTCGAACCGACGACGGCATGGACCAGCAGGGCGAGACCGGGGTCGTCCAGGCCCCACAGCAGCGCGCCCTGCCGATGGTCGAGCCGCCTGACCTCGAGCTGGAAGTCGATCGCCGTCGAGGCGCTCCCGAGCAGCCGGCGCATCACCGACATGGCACTGCCGCACAGCAGCAGCCTCGCCCGGTTCGACCGGTTCCCACTGCGGAGCCGGTGACAGGCGGCGACGACGGCCGCCGGTAGCGCGGGGCTCTGCCGCACCAGTTCCGGGAACCCGTCGAGCACGATCGGAACGGGACGGTCCGCGCCGAGGGCCAGCAGAGCGTCCAGGGCCTCCCCCCAGCCCTGCCGGCGAACGGGTGGGCCTTCTCCGGCGTGGTGGGCCAGCTCCTCGGAGAGCCGGCGCAGGGACTCCGCCTCCACCGCCTCCGGCCCACCGAAGTAGAAGCCGCCGGTCGCCCGGACGATCTCCTGGAGCAGGTGGGTCTTGCCCTGACCGCGCGGCCCGGTCACCATGCCGACGGCAGGGCCCGGACGCGCGTCGCCCGCGAACGCGACGAGTGCTTCCCATGCGTCCGCGCGGTCGAAGAGCGTCTTCGGCCGGATGACTGTGGCAGTGGCGGTTCGCACAGCTGCACCGTCCATTCGCTCGACGGCCCCAGCCCCAGTACACGTCCGAACGGGCCGGTCCGCCTCCCGAACGGCGGGGCTCGTCGGGCAGTGGCCGAGCCCCTCCCGGCCCTCGGCGCTCGACCGCGGGATCCAGCGCTGCCGCAGGATTCACGGATGCGTGACTCCGCCCGCACGGTGCAGAGGCCGGGCGCGGGCGACGAGGAGTGCGACGTCGTCGTTGCCGCTCAGGTGGTACAGGGCGCCGAGGAGGAGGTCGCAGGTCTCCTCCGGGGAGCGGCGGGGTCGGCCGAGGAGGTCGGTGAGGGCTGCGAGGCGGGTGTCGATGTCGTGGTCGCGGGTCTCCACGAGCCCGTCGGTGTAGAGGACCAGTTCGTCACCGATCGCGAAGTCGAGCGGGGTCTCGTGGAAGGCCACGCCGCCGACGCCCAGGGGCGCTCCGGCGGGCAGGTCGAGCAGGACCGGCACAGCGCCGGGGCGGGTGTGGACCGGGGGCAGATGGCCGGCCGTGGCGATGAGGCAGCGGTGGCGGCGGGGGTCGTAAACGGCGTAGACACAGGTGGCGATGGACTCGCCGAGGCTGGCGGCGATCCCGTCGAGGTGGGTCAGCACAGCGGCCGGATCCAGGTCGAGGACGGCCAGGGTTCGTGCCGCGGTGCGGAGTTGGCCCATGGTGGCGGCCGCGTTGATTCCGCTGCCCATGACGTCACCGACCACCAGCGCGGTCCGGTCGGCGGTCAGCGGGATGACATCGAACCAGTCGCCGCCGACCTCGCCGACGCTGGAGGCCGGCTGATAGCGGGAGGCGACCTCCAGCCCGGGCGGCTGCGGGGTCGGACCGGGCAGGAGGTGACGCTGGAGGGCGAGCGCGGCGTGGCGCTGACGCTGGTACCAGCGGGCGTTGTCGATGGCGACGGCCGCGCGGGCGGCGAGCTCGCCGGCCAGTACCAGGTCGTCGTGATCGAACGGCTGATCGTTGCGGGCACGCTTGAGGTCGAGCGCGCCGAGGACCTGGCCGCGGGCGCGCAACGGTACGGCGAGGTAGGAGTGGATCGCGGCCTGCCTGAGCAGTTCGACAGCCTGTTCGTCGCGGGCGATGCGTGGCAGGTCGAGGTCGGTGACGTGGGCCAACAGGATCGGGCGGCCGGTGCGGGCGCAGCGGGTGACCAGGCGGGTGGCGTCGTAGCGGGTGATCCGGCCGACCTGGTCGGCGGCCTCGGTGGCGGGGGTGGGGTAGGCCGCCTTGACCGCGAGGGCCCGGAACACGGCCGGGCTGCCCTTGGTGTCCTGGGGCGGGGTGTCGGTGAGGACGGCTTCGAGAACGTCGACGGCGGCGATGTCGGCGAATTCGGGGACCAGCACATCGGCGAGTTCGCGGGCGGTGGTGTCGAGGTCGAGGGTGGTGCCGATGCGTTCGGAGGCGTCGGCGATCACGGTGAGGCGGCGGCGGGCCGCCCCCGCGGCGGTGGCGGCCCGGTGCTGCTCGGTCACGTCGACGACCGAGATGGCGACGCCGATCACGCGATGGGCGGGGTCCTCCAGACGGTAGAAGGACGCCGACCACGCGTGCTCGGTCTCGGGGTCGGCGTGGGTGCGTCCGGTGGTGAACTGGTTCAGCAGCGGGGTTCCGGTGGCCAGTACCTCTCGCATCGCCGTCTCGATCGCCTCGGTGTCCAGGGACGGCAGGGCCTCCGGGACGGTGCGGCCCAGGCACTCGGCGGCGGACAGTCCGTTGAGGCGCTCCAGCTCCGGGTTGACCAGGACGTAGCGCAGGTCGGTGTCCATCACCGCCAGTCCGATCGGGGACTGCTCCACCAGGCGCAGCGACAGGGCGAGGTCCCGTTCGAGGCGCCGAAGCGTGGCCTGGTCCAAGGCCAGGCCGAGCGCGTAGTACTGGCCGCTCTCGTCCTCCAGGCGCATGTTGCGGAACTCGGCCAGCAGCGTGGACCCGTTCTTGTGCCGCACCGGGAAGACCCCGGCCCAGGCCCCGCCCCCGGACATCACCTTCGTGAACAGCGACACCACCAGCTCCAGGTGCTGCTCGTCGACCAGCACCTGGGCGGCAGGGCGGCCGAGGGCCTCGCTCGCGCGGTAGCCGAACAGGTCCTCGGCCTGCGGGCTCCACAGCACGATCCGCCCCTGCGCGTTCAGCACCACCGCGGCGACGCCCAGGACGTCAAGCAGTCCGCCCGGCTCCATCGCGGGATCCCGGCCCGACGAGACCGCTCCCGACGGCACCGCGTGCCCGGCCTCCATCCGGCCACCTCCTCCCGCCGACGCACGCCCACCCGCGGACGACGGCGTCGGTTCACTCCATCGTCCCGCCCCGGCCCGATGCCGCCAGCCGAGCGGCCCCGCGCCCAGCGGACCGTCGATCATCCGGATCGCGTGCGGCGGATGCCACGCCGTCGCCCCTCCTGGCGATCCCGGCAACGGCGGCGACGGCGTCGGCAGGAGAGCTCCGATTCAGCCTCGCGAAGGACCTTGGCCTGGCAGATGGGGTCGAAGGGCCCCAGACGCAGCCGGTCGGGCAAACCTACGCTTGCGTAACCTACGCAAGCGTAGGTTCTGTCACTCCGTTCGGAAGCTGGAGCACGTGAGCACCATCGCCGCCCGCCCCCCGTTGACCGATGCCCGTTTGCTGCACGACCTGGAGGAGGTGGTCGAACGGGAGCTCAACCGCCACCTGCGGGTCTTCAAGGAGTGGATGCCGCACGAGTACGTGCCCTGGAGCCGGGGGCGGGACTTCGACGGGCCGCTCGGCGGAGACCCCTGGTCGGCCGAGCAGTCCCCGCTCACCGACGTGGGCCGCGTGGCGCTGGTGGTGAACCTGCTGACCGAGGACAACCTGCCCAGTTACCACCACGAGATCGCCACGCTGTTCGGCCGCGACGGCGCCTGGGGCACCTGGGTGCACCAGTGGACCGCCGAGGAGGCCCGGCACTCCATGGCGCTGCGCGACTACCTGGTCGCCTCGCGCGCGGTGGACCCGGTGGCGCTGGAGCGCGCGCGCATGACCCACATGAGCGGCGGCTTCGTCTCCGACAACCGGCACTCCCCGCTCCACACGGTCGCCTACGTCGCGTTCCAGGAACTGGCCACCCGCGTCTCGCACCGCAACACCGGCCACGAGTCCGGGGATCCCGTCTGCGACCGGATGCTGGCCCAGGTCGCCAACGACGAGAACCTGCACATGATCTTCTACCGCAACCTGCTCAAGGCCGCCTTCGAACTCGCGCCCGACCAGGCCATGCAGGCGGTCAACGAGGTCGTGACCGACTTCCGCATGCCCGGCCACGGCATGCCCGGCTTCGAACGCGCCGCCGTGCAGATCGCCCTCGGCGGTGTCTACAACCTGCGCGTCCACCACGACGACGTCCTCCAACCGGTCCTGCGCCACCTCAAGATCATGGACATCGGCGGGCTCGGCCCCGACGGGCTCAAGGCCCAGCAGGAACTGGGCGCACACCTCGCCGGCCTGGCCGCCCAGGCCGGCAGGTTCGACGAGCGCCGGGCCGCGATCCTCGCCCGCCGCGCCAAGGCCAACGGCTGAGCATCACCTCGGTGCGGCACCCGACGGGACATCGCCGGGTGCCGCACCTGAGTTCGCAGGCCCGGGTGTCAGCCATCACCGGGTGGCTCGCGCCCGGCGTCGCGGCGTTCCGTGCCGGCCGCCCGGGCGCGGGTTCGGGCGACGTGGGTCGCGATCGAGACCGCCAACTGCTGGGGGCGGCGCACGTGGACCAGGACCAGGGGCTCCGGCTGGTCGCGGACCATCAGGGCCACCGCCGCGTGATGGACCGTCACCTGGCCGCGACCGGCGCCGATCCGCCGATCCTCGACGCGGCCGGCGACATGGGCGACGTCGAGGATGTCGGCCCAGCCGAACACGACCGACCCCGGCACGTCCGCGTACCGCAGCCGCAGACCCTCCGGGCGCACCTCGACGGCCCGCAGGCCCGAGCCCGGCGGGAGTCGGCCGACGGCCAGCTGGCCGCCGATCGCCAGCGCATCCACGACCAGGCCCTGCCACCAGATGCCCTTCGCCATCAGCGCCCAGAAGAGCACCACCAGGGCGACGAGGGTCCACTTCCACACCACCATCGGTACGTAGCGGTGGACCCGGTGCACGCTGACATCCCCGTCGCTCGGCCCCGCTCCTGCCATCGATGCCCCCAACCCAAACGTTTGGCCCAATCGTTTGGGTTGGATGATAGGCACGGCCCGGCCGTGGCACCATAGGGCAGGAGCAGGCGGGATCAGAGAAGTGACGGACCGACGGGGCGGCCGCTGGAGGCCCGCTCCACCAGCTCGGGCGCGAGCCGCCGGGACCGGGCCGGCTCACCGGCGATCCGGCGCAGCAGTTCCCGCACCGCGACCCGGCCCTGCTCCGCCATCGGCGACCGGACCGTGGTGAGCGCGACCGGCAGCTCCGCGGCGACCGGGGTGTCGTTGAACCCCGCCAGCGCGAGGTCCCGCCCCGGGCCCAGGCCCAGGTCCCGGGCCGCGCCCAGGACGCCGATGGCGGCCAGGTCGTTGACGGCGAACAGGGCGGTGGGGCGGCGGGCGGCGGTCAGCAGAGCCGTCGCCGCCCCACGGCCGCCCGCGGTGTCGAAGGCGCAGTGCCGCACCAGCTCGGTCGGCACCGGCAGACCCGCCTCGGCGTACCGGTCGACGAATCCGGCGGTGCGGTCGGTGCCGGTGCTGGCGAAGGGCTCGCCCGCGACGCAGCCGACCCTGGTGTGCCCCAGCCCCAGGAAGTGCTCGGCCACCAGGCGCCCGCCCTCGTAGTCGTCGCAGGTGACGGCCGGGCGGTCGCCCTCCGTACGGCGGTTGACCAGGACGTGGGGCGTGCGCTGGAGCGCCGGGTCCGCCAGGGCGGCGCCGTCCAGGTGCGCGTCGCCGATGATGATGCCGTCCACCCGCCGGCCGAGGACCATCGCGATCCGCTCGCGCTGGCGGGCCGGATCGTCCTGGGTGTTGGTGACGAAGGCGGCGAGCCCGTGCCGGGCGGCCTCCTCCTCGATGCCCTCGTAGATGGTCGCGACCACGATCTCGGACAGCCGGGCGAACACGACCCCGATCAGGTTGCTGCGCCGGGTGCGCAGGCTCACGGCGGCGGGGTTCCGGCGGTAGCCCAACTCCGCCGCGAGTTCCCGGACCCGACGCGCCGTCGGCCCGGACGCGGCACGCCGTCCGTCACCGTCGCTCCCGTTCAGGACCCGGGAGACGGTGGAGACGTCCAGCCCCAACTGGTCGGCGATCGCCCTCAGCGTCACCGGGCGGCTCTCGATACCCACGACCGACTCCTTCCTCCACGACCGCCCATTGTGCGCCACCGCGCCCGTCCGGTCGTTCAGGGCTGCGGTACGACGGCGACCGCGCACTCGGCGTGGTGCAGGACGGCGTGGGCCACCGGCCCGAGCCGTCCGACGGGTGCGGGCCCGCGTCGGCCCAGCACCAGGGACCGGGCCTTCGCGGACGCCTCGACGAGCAGCTGCCCGGCGCTGCCGGGTTCGCTGTCCTGGATCAGCGGCACGTCCGGGTGCGCGGCCCGCCAGGGGGCGAGCGCGGCGGCCAGCAGTTCGCCCTCGGTGCGCCGCTGGCGCCCTGCCCGGCTCGGTTCGGCGGGCGGCCAGGCGTGCAGCGCGCGCAGCGGCAGGCCGTGCCGACGGGCCAGGTCGAAGGCGAAGTCGAGGGCGGCCTCGGCCGGACGGCGGGCGTCCACGCCGACCAGGACGTGGTCCCGCGGTGCCGGGTCCTCCACCACCGGCGACACGATGACCGGGCAGCCGGCCCGGGCCGCGACGTGGAGGGCGGTCGCGCCCACGCGCAGCCCGGGGAAGCCGCCGTCCCCGCGCGCGGCCAGGACCAGCAGTTCGCTCTCCTCCCCCGCCGCCACCAGCGCCGCCGTGGCGAGGTCGTGCGCCTCCTGCGTCCGTACGGGCAGTTCCGGATGACGGACGGCCAGGGTGTGCCGCACCTCCGTCAGCGCGCTCCGCCCGCCGCACCGCGGGCGGGTGTCCCGGCCGGCCAGTAGGTGCGGCATGAGCGGCAGCGCGTGCAGGACGCGCAGGTCGCACCCTCTCAGCAGCGCCTCCTGCGCGGCGAGGTCGGCCGCCCGCAGGCTCGCGGAGGAGCCGTCGACCCCGACCGTGACGGGGAGTTCCATGACCACCATCTCCTTCAGGCCCGGCGAACCGGCTCGGTGTGTGCGCACCGTCCATCGTCCGGTCGGCGGCCGGCCGGCGACAGGACCGGGCGGGCCCGTCGGGCCGGGACCAGCGGCCCCTGAACGGGGGCCGCCCGTCCCGGCCGGGGGCTCCCTCTCACTCCTCCGCGGGGGTGATGAGCCCGTAGTGGCCGTCGTAGCGGTGGTACAGGACGTTGCCCCGCCCGGTCGCCGTGTCGGTGAAGAAGACGAACGGGCCACCGGCGAGGCCGAGGCGGTCGGCCGCTTCGGCGACCGTGAGCTCCGGCACGGCCCCGGTGCACACCGCGAGTCCAGGTACGGGCTCGGCCAGCACGCCGACCGAGGTGATCCGGTGGGCTCCGGTGGCCTCGTCGCGGTGGACCACGCTGTCGCGGCCGGTCGCGTCGTCGGTGAACAGGTGGAAGGCGTAGTCCATGGTCTCCAGGTCGAGCACCGCCGCCAAGGGGCTCTGCCGGCGCAGGCCGTAGGACTTGCGCCGCACGATCCGCCGCTCCTGCGGCGGTCGGTCGGCGTGCTGCGGACGGTGGTCGTCCCGGACTCGCTCGACCCACGCGCCGTGCGGGGCGTGGTGGCGCTGCCGGGCCTTGGCGAGCCGGGCCAGGAGGCGGTCCTGGAGCAGGTCGACGGCCTCCTGCATGGTCGCGGCGGCCACGTGGGCGCGCACCGGGCGGCCGCCGAGGTCCACCACGGCCTGGGCGGCGGACGGACGGGCGACCGAGTGGTGGGATTCCTGGGTCAGCTTCACGCGGGCCGCGAGCACGGGTTCGTGGATCCGGCCGAGCACGGCCGCCAGCTTGGCCCGCGCGTAGTCGGGCGCGGCGAGGCTCACCGCGCCGCGCGTCGTCACCTCGACGTCGACGGCGGGGGCGGGGGCGGGGGCGGTCTGCAGCGGGTTCATGGGGGTGGTCCTTTCAGGAGGTCCGGCCGGGCGTCGCGGCGGCGGGTACGACCGCCGCCACGGTGGTGCCGGTGGTGCCGAGGAGGATGCCGAGGGCGTTGTCGAGCGGGCCGATCGCCGCGAGGCCGCCGGTCCGTTCGACGAAGGAGGCCGCGGCCTCGGCCTTGGGCCGCATCGAGCCCTCGGGCAGGTCCAGCGCGCGCAGCCGCGCCGGGGTGGCGGTGAGCAGCGGGCGGGGGCGGGAGGTGCCGAAGGCGGTGAACACGTGGGTGACGTCGGTGAGAATCAACAGCGCGTCCGCGTCGAGCTGTTCGGCCAGCAGCGCGGCCGTGCGGTCCTTGTCGACGACCGCCTCGACGCCGGTCACCAGGCCGGTGACGGGGTCGCGGACGACCGGCACCCCGCCGCCGCCCGCGCAGATCACCACCGTCCGGCCGCCCAGGAGTTGGCGGACGACCGGTGCTTCGAGCACCGCCCTCGGCTCGGGCGAGGGGACGACGCGGCGGCGCACCGGCCCGTCCTGTGCGGTGGACCAGCCGAGTTCGCGGGAGAGCCGGACGGCCTGGCGGTCGGTGAGCGGCTGCCCGATGAACTTGGAGGGGTGGGTGAACGCCGGGTCGTGCGGGTCGACTTCGGTGTGGGTGACGACTGCGGCCACCGCCCTGCTCGGCAGGCGGGCGATGAGTTCCCGGGCGAGCAGGGTGCCGATCATGCCCTGGGTCTGGGCGCCGAGAACGTCCAGCGGGTAGGGCACGGTGAGGGCCGGGTCGGTCTCGCTCTCGACGGCGAGCAGGCCGATCTGCGGGCCGTTGCCGTGGGTGACGACCACCTCGTGCCCGGCCTCGACGAGTTCGGCCAGCGACCTGGCGGCCTCGCGGACGTGGTGCAACTGGACGTCGGCGTCGGGGTGTTCGCCCCTGCGGAGCAGGGCGTTCCCGCCGAGTGCGGCGACGATGCGCATGATCAGTCCCTTCCGAGGGTGGCGACCAGGATCGCCTTGATGGTGTGCATCCGGTTCTCCGCCTGCTCGAAGACCAGGCTCGCGGGCGACCGGAAGACCTCGTCGGTGACTTCGAGGCCGTCGAGCCCGTGTTCCTCGGCGAGTTCCGCGCCCAGGTCGGTGCGGCGGTCGTGCAGGGCGGGCAGGCAGTGCAGGAAGGCGGTGTCCGGATTCCCGGTGGCCGCGAGGGTCTTGGCGTTCACCTGGTAGGGCAGGAGCAGTTCGACCCGCTCCCGCCACTTCGCCGGCTCCTCCCCCATCGAGACCCATACGTCGGTGTAGAGGTAGTCGGCGCCGCGCACGGCCTCCGCGACGTCCTCGACGAGGGTGATCCGGGCGCCGCTGTCCAGCGCGAGCCGTCGGCTCGCGGCGACCACCCGCGGCTCCGGCCACAGCGCGCGCGGTGCGGCGATCCGCACGTCCATGCCCAGCAGACTCCCCATGGTGAGCAGGGAGTTGGCGGTGTTGTTGCGGGCGTCGCCCACGTAGCAGAAGGAGATGTCGGTGAGCGGACGGCGGCTGTGCTCACGCATGGTGAAGACGTCGCACAGGCTCTGGGTGGGGTGGCAGGCGTCGGTCAGGCCGTTGTACACGGGCACGCCGGCGTGGTCGGCGAGTTCGGTGACGGCGTCCTGCTCGAAGCCCCGGTACTCGATGGCGTCGTACATCCGGCCGAGGACGCGGGCGGTGTCGGCGATGCTCTCCTTGTGGCCGATGTGCGAGCCGTCCGGGCCGAGGTAGGTGGTCATGGCGCCCTGGTCGGCGGCGGCGACCTCGAAGGCGCAGCGGGTCCGGGTGGAGTTCTTCTCGAAGATCAGGGCGATCCTGCGGCCGGTCAGCCGGGGCGTCTCGGTGCCCGCCCGTCGGGCGGCCTTCAGCTCGGCGGCGAGGTCGAGGAGGTGGTGGATCTCGGCGGCGGTGAAGTGCGGTTCGCTGAGGTAGTGCCGGCCGCGCAGGTCGATGCTCATGGCTGTTGCTCCTCGGGTGGGTTGCTTCGCGGACGGGGTCAGCGGACGGCGTCGCGCTGGATCGGGCAGCTCATGCAGCGCGGTCCGCCCCGGCCGCGGCCGAGCTCGGAACCAGCGACGGTGACGATCTCGACGCCCTGCTTGCGCAGGTAGGTGTTGGTGGTGGTGTTGCGCTCGTAGCCGACGACGACGCCGGGCTCCAGGGCGAGGAAGTTGCTGCCGTCGTCCCACTGCTCGCGTTCGGCGGCGCGGACGTCCTGGTCGGCGGAGAGGAACCGGACCCGCTCCAGGCCGAGGCCCTCGGCGAGGGAGCGGGCGAGGTCGGTGTCGGGGCGGGCGTCGAAGCCGGTGGGCCGGTCGGGGGCGGGCACCAGGGTCCACGACCGCAGCGGCTCGGCCAGGCCGGGGTAGCGGGCGAAGGTGTCCCGGTCGATCATCGTCAGGACGGTGTCGAGGTGCATGAAGGCCCGGCTCGCGGGCAGGCGCACGGCGATCACCCGCCGCGCGGCGCCGTACTGGAACAGCTTCTGGGTGAGCTGTTCGACGGCCTGCGGCGTGGTCCGCTCGCCCATGCCGACCATGACCACGCCCTCGCCGACCACGTGGACGTCGCCGCCCTCGATGGTGGTGCCCGTCTCGGGGGCGGTGCCGTCGAGCATCGGAGGGGCGGTCTCGGCGAACAGCGGGTGGAAGCGGTAGATCGCGGCGGTGTGCAGGGTCTCCCGGCGCCGGGCCGGGTGGGCCATCGGGTTGAGGCTGTACCGGGCCCCGATCCAGCAGGAGTTGTCGCGCGGGAAGAGGTGGTTGGGCAGCGGCGGGAGGGCGAAGTCCTGCTCGCCGAGGGTGTGCCAGCGCAGGCTGTGCGGGTTGCGCAGCGGCAGGTCGTCCTTGAGCACGCCGCCGATCAGGTACTCGGCCAGCGTCCGGCCGTCGAGTTCCCCGCACAGCTCCCGGACCGGGTCGACCAGGGCCGGGCCCACGGTGGCCGGGGTGACCACCTGTCCCAGCAACCAGGCCCGGGCCGGCGGCAGTTCGAGGGTCTCGCCGAGCAGGTCGGCGTAGTGGTGGACGCGGACGCCGTGGTCGCGCAGCGCCTGGGCGAAGGCGTCGTGCTCCTCGCGGGCGCGCTTGGCCCACAGGATGTCGTCGAACAGCAGCTCGTCGACGTTGCGCGGGGTCAGCCGGGACAGCTCCAGGCCGGGGCGGTGCAGGATCACCTGGTGCAGGCGGCCGGTCTCGGAATCGACTCGCAGGGCGGACATGGGCGGTACTCCTTCGTACTCGGTGCGGGTGGCGCGTTCCCGCCGGTGGCGCGCACTCAGTGCAGGTGGCGCGGGGAGAGCGTGCGGCGCAGGGCGGCGGCCAGGCCGGTCGGTCGGGGGGCGGCGGCCCGGTCCGTACCGCTCGGGGCGGCGTGCGGCCGCTTGAGCCAGATGTAGCCGGGGATGCCGAGCAGGACGGTGAACAGGCCGTAGTAGACGGTCTGGTAGCCGCTGCCCTGGATGGACCAGTACGAGAAGGCCAGGGCGAGGAGCGCGACGGTGACGTCCCGGGCGAACCTGCGCCGGTCGAGTTCGGCGCGGCCCTGGCGGACCAGCCAGTACAGCTGGGCGGCGGCCGACACCAGGTACGGGATGACGGCGGTGAGCACGCTGAGCAGCACGATCTCGGTGAAGACCTGGGTGAACCGGGTGTAGCTGACGACGGTGAGCACCGAGGCGAGGACCGTCGCGGAGACGATGCCGAAGACGGGCACCTCGCGCCGGGTCCTGGTGAAGGCGGCCGGGAAGAGCCCGTCCCGGGCCGCCGCCATCGGCATCTCGGCGCAGATCAGCGTCCAGCCGTTGAGGGCGCCGAGCCCGGAGATGATCGCCGCGGCCGCGACCAGGTTCCCGGCCCAGGTGCCGCCGGCGATGTTGTTCACGGCGTCGGTGAACGGCGCGGTCGAGCCGACGAGCCGGTCGTGCGGGACGGTCCCGAACACCGCGAGGGTGCCCAGCAGGTAGATGCCGGCGCAGGCGAGCGTGCCGTAGAGCGTCGCGCGCGGCACGTTGCGCCGCGGATCCCGGACCCGGCCGGCCGCCACCGAGGCGGTCTCCAGCCCGATGTAGCTGAACAGGGCGATCGCCCCGGCCGCCGAGACCGCCCCGAGCGCCGAGGTGCCCGAGGAGTTGAAGGCGCCGAAGTTGCCGGAGCTGATGAACAGCAGACCGGCCGTCGCCATGAACGCCAGCGGCAGGAACTTCAGGACGGTGGTGACCACCTGGAAGGCCCCGATGCTGCGCACGCCGGCGAGGTTGACGGCGGCGGGCACCCACAGACCGGCCAGCGCGATCGCCACGGACCCCCAGGTGTGGTGGCCCTTGTTCACGAACACCTCGACGTAGCCGACCCAGGCCACCGCGATGGCCGCGTTGCCCGCCCAGGCGGTGATCCAGTACGACCAGGCGGTCAGGAAGCCCGTGAACTCGCCGAACGCCTCGCGGGCGTAGACGTACGGGCCGCCGCTGCCGGGGGTCCGCTCGGCCAGGCGCCCGAACGTGGCCGCGAGCGCCAGCGCGCCGACGGTCACCAGCGCGAACGCCACCAGTGCGACCGGTCCGTAGGGTGCCAGGGCGGACGGCAGGGCGAACACCCCGGTGCCGATGATGCTGCCGACGACGAGCGCCGTCGCGGCCGGCAGTCCGAAGGATCCGCTCTGCCGCGGCGGCCGGTCGGCCGGCGCTCTTCTGTGCTCGGCTGTGGACATGAGGGGGCTCCTTCGTGACGGGCCAAAGGACTGGAGCGACTGCGGTTTCCGCGTTCGCTGAGGTTGATCCTCGAAGGGCGGGGCCTCGCGCAGCAGGGGTCAACGGTCCCTCCCGTGGTTGCCGCACGTCCCGGTGTGGACGTCCCGAGAGTCCCGGCAGGGCGCGCCGGACGACGGTGTACTCCCGGTGCTCGACGTGTGCGCCCCGCGCTCACCACCGTGTCTCGCGCCCGCTCGGGACCAGTGGCCCCGCCCCGGGTCCCGTCGGGCCCTGGGCCGCCGTCACATCCGGCCGCGAGAGTGGCGTCCGGCCACCCACCGGGCGGCGACCGTCCCCGGGACCCGGTCCCCCACGAAGGAGTTGACGGACATGCCCAGCACTTCCGGACTCGTACGGCCCGTCAAGCGCGCACGGTCGCTGCGCCACCATCTGCGCAGCGCCTGCGGCTCCGCGCGCAACCCGCTGAGCCGCCCGCTGGACCGGGCCCGGAGCCGCGCACTGCTCCTGGCCGCGCTCGCCCTGGTGGTGGCCGCCCTCGCGGGCACCGGCGTCGCGCTCACCGACCTCGCGGCCGGGCAGCGCGGGGCCGCGCTGGCGGCGGCGCACCACCACCGGCCGGACGCCGTCCTGCTGGCGCCCGCGTACCAGGTGGCCGGTCTGCCCGACGGCATCACCCGGGCCCGGTACCAGGCCTTCGCCGAGTGGACCGCACCCTCCGGGCAGCGCGTCAGCGCCACGGTGGACGTCGACCGGCCGACATCCGCCGGCAGCGTCACCCGGATCTGGGTGGACGACGACGGCCGCCCCTCCGCCGCCCCGCCCGGTGCGGTCGACGTCACCGCCCACGCCGTGCTCCTCGGGCTGTTCGTCCTCGCCGCCCTCGCCGCCCCGACCGGCACGCTCCTCGGCATCCGTCTGCGTGCCCTCGACCGCCGGGCCGACCGGCTCTGGCAGCACTCCTGGACCCGGCTCGAACCGCTCTGGACCGGCCGCACCGCCCACTGACGTCCACCAGGGCTTCCCGGCGCCGGCCGGGCGCACCGCCACCCTCGAGACCGGCCGGCTTCCCCACCCCGCGGCGCCCCACGACCGTCCTCCTCGAACGGCCCGGAGTCCTGGCACCCGCTCGGTGACCGGTCGGCCACCGTCCGGAACAGTGGGGTCGTTCGGCCCTGGCGGAAGCCCGGCCCGGCGCCACAGACTGGCCGTCGGCCCCGTCCGCCCCGCTCCCGCAGCGGGTCCAGGATTTCGGAGAAGTCAATGGCGGAAACCGCTCCGGCCCCGACACCCACGCCCGTCCGCGTGTTCCTGCTCGACGACCACGAGGTGGTCCGCCGGGGTGTGCGCGAACTCATCGACACCGAGCCGGACCTGACGGTGATCGGCGAGGCCGCCACCGCCGAGCAGGCGCTGGCACGGGTGCCCGCGCTGCGTCCCGACGTCGCCGTGCTCGACATGCGCCTGGGCGACGGGGACGGCGTCACCGTCTGCCGCGAACTGCGCACGCGCATGCCGCGCTTGGCCTGCCTGATGCTCACCTCCTTCGACGACGAGGACGCCCTCCTCGACTCGATCATGGCGGGCGCCGCCGGCTACGCGTTGAAGCAGATCAGCGGGACCGACCTGGTCACCGCGATCCGCACCGTCGCCGCCGGCCAGTCCATGCTCGATCCCGGCGTCACCGGCCGCGTGATGGCCCGACTGCGCCGCGACCACGCTCCGCTGGAGCCCGGCCTGCCGGAACTCACCGAGCGGGAACGGGAGATCCTGGCCCTGGTCGGCGAGGGGCTGACGAACCGGCAGATCGGCGAGCGGCTGTACCTCGCCGAGAAGACGGTGAAGAACCACATCTCCCGGCTGCTCGCCAAACTCGGCGTCGAGCGGCGCGTCCAGGCCGCCCTGATCGCCAACCGGACCCTCACGGCCGCGTAGCGCCGGGCCCTCGGCCCCCCGGTCCCGGTCCGCTCGGCGGTCGGGCAGGGACCGAACGGCCCTCCCCCGTTCCGCGTGCGACGCGAACAATCGAAGGCATGGAACCCGACCGCATCCCCACCGCGCACGCGGCCCTGGACGAGCAGCACTGCTTCCGCCTGCTGGCTGGCAGCTCGGTCGGCCGCGTGGTCTACACGGTCGGCGCCCTACCGGCCGTCCTGCCCGTCCCCTACCGGATCGGCGGGGACGGCAGCGTGCTGCTGCGCGTCGCGGCCCGCTCCGAGCTGGTCCGCGCGGTCTCCGGGGCGCTGGTGGCGTTCGAGGCGGGCGAGATCGACGGAACGGACGGAACCGGCTGGAGCGTGACCGTGCTGGGACGGGCCGACGTCTCGGAGGTCTCCGACGAGGAGGCCCCGTCCCACGAGGAGGCCCCGGCCGACGACAAAACCCCGTCCGGCGAAAGGACCCCGTCCGGCCGGGAGGTTCGCGTCACGGAGGTGCCGTCCGCCCCGGCGGTCCGACTGTCGCGCCAGGTCTCGATCCGGATCCGGCCCGAACTGGTCACCGGCCGCCTGCTGCCGGACACCCGGCCCTGACCGCCGGAACACTACGGCCGACCGGTCAGACCGGCAGCGGGACCGACCAGACCACCCGGGTGCCACCCTCCGCCGGGCGGACCAGCTCGAACGACCCGCCCAGCGTCTCCGCCCGCTCCGCCAGATTCCGCAGCCCGCTGCGCCGCCCCTGCTCGGGAACGCCGACCCCGTCGTCCTGCACGGACACCACCACCCGACCCGCCGCCGCCTGGAGCGCGACCTCGACCCGGCCCGCCCCCGCGTGCCGGGCCGTGTTACTCAGTGCCTCGGCCAGGACGGCGAGGACGTGCTCGGCCACCTCCGACGGGACATCCGTGTCCAACAGGCCCTCCATGCTCAGCCGCGGCGCGAACCCGAGCACCGCCTGCGCCTGCTCCACCGTACGGACGGCCCTGGCCCGCAGGCCGTGGCCGGTGGCATCCTCCCTGGCCCGGAGGCCGAAGATGGTCGACCTGATGATCTTGATGGTCTCGTCCAGGTCCCCCACCGCACGCAGCACCCGGTCCGAGGCGGTGGCGTGATCGATGAACCGGGCGGCGCTCTGCAGCGTCATCCCCGTGGCGAACAGCCGCTGGATGGCCAGGTCGTGCAGGTCGCGGGCGATCCGGTCGCGGTCCTCCAGCATCGCCAGCTGCTCGGCGTCCCGGCGGCGTTCCGCCAGCTCCAGGGCCAGCGCGGCCTGGTCGGCGAAGCCCAGCAGCGGGCCGATCTCCCACTCCGTGAACTCGGGCCGGCCCGCCTCCCTGGCCAGCATCAGCACGCCGTCGATCTGCCCCTCGGCCCGGCCCAGCGGCACCGCGACCGCCGGTCCGAGCCCGGCGAAGCGGCTCGGCCCGGCGGAGAGCCGGGGATCGCCGGCCAGGTCCACCGTGGTCACCGGCACCCCCGAGGCGCAGGCCGCACCCGACAGCGACCCCTCCAACGGCACCACCAGGCCCGACCGGCCGGCCGCGTCGCCGCCGAGCGCCAGTTCCACCCGGACCGTTCCCGTCCCCGGCACCGGAACGGAGACGTCCGCCAGGTCCGCGCCGGTGATCTCCCGCGCCCGCTGGGCGATCAGCTCCAGCACCTCGGAGCGGGATCCGCCGGACAGCAGGGCACGGGTGATCTCCGCACTCGCGCTCAGCCAGTGCTGCTGGCGCTGGGCCTCCTCGTACAGCCGGGCGTTGTCGACCGCCACCCCGGCCGCCACGGCCAGCGTGGAGATCACCGCCTCGTCGTCGGCGTCGAACTCCTCCCCGCCCTGCTTGTCGGTCAGGTAGAGGTTGCCGAACACCTCCTCCCGCACGCGCACCGGCACCCCGAGAAAGGTCCGCATCACGGGGTGGTGCGCCGGGCAGCCCACCGACGAGGCGTGCTCGGAGAGGTCAGCCAGCCGCAGCGGCGCCGGGTGGCGGATCAGCTCGCCGAGCAGGCCCCGGCCGGTCGGGTAGGGGCCGATCCGTTCGATGTCCTCGTCCGACAGGCCGACCGTGTGGAACTGCGAGAGGGTCTCCCCATCCGGCCCGATCACCCCGAGCGCCGCGTAGCGGGCGTCCACCAGGACGGCCGCGGCCTCCACGATCCTGCGCAGCACCTGCGTCAGATCCAGCTCCCGGCCGACCGACAGCACCGCCTCCAGCAGGCTGTGCACCCGGTCCCGGGTGCCCCGGGCCGCGTCGATCCGGGCCTGGAGCTCCTCCAGCAGCTCGTCCAGCCGCAATTGCGGCATCCGTGACCGAACCGTCTCGCTGCTCACGGGCACCCTCCTGATCGCCGTGGTCGCCGCCGATTCTCGCAGATGGCGCCGACCGGCGGGTGGCCAGCACACCACTTCCGCCCCCTCCCCACGGCCCCTGGTCCCGGGACCTTCGGTTCGCGACCGGGGCTGGTCGGCCCCTGTGCCCGGGCACCGACCCGGCGGGAGTCTGGTCGCCGGACGGGACCGCGGCCGCCGGTGCCGCGGCCGTCCGCTGACCAGGGAGGTCACTGACATGCCGCACGACGTGGTGGTGGGGATCGACGGCTCGACGCAGAGCGCGGCGGCGGCCGGATGGGCCGCCCGGGAGGCCCGGCGGAACGGGCTCGCGCTGCGGATGGTCCACGTCGCCGGGGGCGAGGTCGACGCCCTGGAGTGCGACCTCGGCGGCGGGAGCGCACTGCCGCGGCCGGTGGCCGCGATCCGGGACCGGATCACGGCCGCGCTGCCGGAGCTGGCGGTCTCCTGCGAGATCGTCCCCGGGAACCCGGCCTACGCACTGGCCGCCACGTCCCGGCGGTCCTCGGTGCTGGTCCTCGGGTCGCGTGGCCTCGGCGGCTTCACCGGGCTGCTGGTCGGCTCGGTCGGGCTGCGCGCCGCCGCCCGGACCGACTGCCCGGTGGTGCTGGTCCCCGCAGGAGCGGGCGGCCCCGCCGAGTCGGGCGGACCCGCCGGGCCGGACGTGACGGACGAACCGGCCGCAGCGCCCGGCGAGGTCGTCGTCGGCGTGCAGGGCGACCGGCCCTGCGACGCCGTACTCGCCTTCGCCTTCCAGCACGCGGCCGCCACGGGCGCCCGTCTGCGGGTGATGGAGAGCCGCGACACCTACCACGGCCCGTACACCACCGAGGCGCCAGTGGGCGTGCGGGAGATCGGGGAGTCGCTGGCGGCCTCCGAACAGGTGCGGCTCCAGGACGCGCTGGCGCGTTGGCGGGACAAGTTCCCCGGGGTCCGCACCGAGGCGCAGGTGTGCGCCTGGAGCCCGGGCCGGATGCTCGTGGAGGCCTCCCGCACCGCCTCGCTGGTCGTGCTCGGGCGGCGCGCGCCCGCGCACCCGATGGCCGGGCCCCGGCTGGGGGCGGTGGCCCAGTCGGTGCTGCACCACACCCACTGCCCGGTCGCCGTCGTACCGCACCGGTGAACCACCGATCGCACCCGGGTCCCTGACACGGGACCAACCGCGCAGCGGACCCGGGACCTTCGGCCGCGAGCGGGTCCCATTGGGCCGATCCCCCGGCGCCCCGCACGAGGAAGCCTGGAGGGGACGGCGCGCACGGCACCCGCCCGGCGCGCCCTGACATCGGACGATGATCCGGAAAGGCAGTCCAGCATGGCCCGTCGACCGCAGCACGAGTCGAAGGCGGCTCCCGAGAGCAGCAGCCTTCCCACCCCCGAGCCGACCGCCGTCGACCGCCTGGTGCGCAACGCGCTCGACGCGCTGGCCGCGTACGCCTCCTTCACCCAGGAACAGGTCGACCACATCGTCAAGAAGGCCTCGCTGGCCGCGCTGGAACGGCACACCGCGCTCGCGGTGCTGGCCGTGGAGGAGACCGGCCGCGGGGTCTTCGAGGACAAGGCGGTCAAGAACGTCTTCGCCTGCGAGAACGTCACCCATGTGATGGCCCGGACCAGGACGGTCGGGGTGGTGCACCGGGACGAGATCGACGGCATCGTGGAGATCGCCGAGCCGGTCGGCGTGGTCGCGGGCATCACCCCGGTGACCAACCCGACCTCGACCACGATCTTCAAGTGTCTGCTGGCCCTCAAGACCCGCAACCCGATCGTCTTCTCCTTCCACCCCTCGGCCCAGCGCTGCTCCGCCGAAGCGGCCCGGATCGTCCGGGACGCGGCGGTGGCGGCCGGCGCGCCGGAGCACTGCATCCAGTGGATCGAGGAGCCGTCGATGGCGGCCACCGAGGCGCTGATGCGCCACCCCGGTGTGGCCACGATCCTCGCCACCGGCGGCAACGCGATGGTCCGGGCTGCGTACTCGTGCGGGAAGCCCGCGCTCGGCGTGGGCGCGGGCAATGTCCCCGCGTACATCGAGCGCAGCGCGGACCTGAGGCGGGCGGTCAACGACGTGGTCCTGTCCAAGTCCTTCGACAACGGGATGATCTGCGCCTCCGAACAGGCGGTGATCCTGGACGCGGACATCCGCGACGCGGCGCTCGCGGAGTTCCGCCAGCTGAAGGCGCACCACGCGAGCGCTGAGGAGAAGGCGCTGCTGGAGCGGTACCTGTTCGGGGTGGGCGGGGGGACGTCGTGCGCGGGTGCGAGGCTGAACGCCGCGGTGGTGGGCCGCTCCGCCGCCGAGATCGCGGCAGAGGCGGGCTTCGAGGTGCCCGCGGACACCTCGGTGATCCTGGCCGACTGCGAGCGGGTCGGGCCGGCCGAGCCGCTGACCCGGGAGAAGCTGTGTCCGGTGCTCGCCGTGCTCACCGCGCACTCCCGCCGCGAGGGCGTGGAACTGGCCTCCGCGATGGTGGAGTTCGACGGCCTCGGCCACTCGGCCGCGGTCCACACCGAGGACGCGGCGTTCACCGAGGAGTTCGGGCACGCGGTGAAGGCCTGCCGGATCATCTGGAACGCGCCGAGCTCGCAGGGCGGGATCGGCGACGTCTACAACGCCTTCATGCCCTCGCTGACCCTCGGCTGCGGCAGCTACGGGCGCAACTCGGTGTCCGGGAACGTCTCGGCGCTGAACCTCGTCAACATCAAGCGGATCGGGCGGCGGAACACCAACATGCAGTGGTTCAAGGTCCCGCCGAAGATCTACTTCGAGCGCAACTCGATCAGGTACCTGGCGAGCATGCCGAACCCGCACCGGATCGTCGTCGTCACCGACCACACGATGGTCCGGATCGGGCACCTGGAGCGGATCCGCGGCGTCCTGGACCGGCGTCGGGAGCCGGTCGAGGTGCGGGTGGTCGACTACGTCGAGCCGAACCCGAGCATCGACACGGTGCGCCGGGGTGCCGCGCTGATGCGGGAGTTCGAGCCGGACACGATCATCGCGGTGGGCGGTGGCTCGCCGATGGACGCCGCCAAGGTGATGTGGCTGATGTACGAGCACCCGGAGGTGGAGTTCGCCGACCTGAAGGAGAAGTTCTTCGACATCCGCAAGCGTGCCTTCACCTTCCCCGACCTCGGCGAGAAGGCGAAACTGGTGTGCGTCCCGACCACCTCGGGCACCGGCAGCGAGGTCACCCCCTTCGCGGTGATCACCGACACCGCCACCGGCCAGAAGTACCCGCTCGCCGACTACGCGCTCACCCCGAGCGTGGCCATCGTGGACCCCGCGCTGACCACCGGGCTGCCGAAGGACGTCACCGCGGACACCGGCTTCGACGCCCTGACCCACTGCATCGAGACCTACGTCTCCGTCTACGCCAACGACTTCACCGACGGACTCGCCCTCCAGGGCATCCGGCTGATCTTCGACCACCTGGAACGGGCCGTCACCGCGGGCGCGGACGACCCCGTCGCCCGGGAGAAGATGCACAACGCCGGCACGATCGCCGGGATGGCCTTCGGCTCCGCCTTCCTCGGCGCCGTCCACGCCATGGCCCACACCCTCGGCGCCACCTTCCACGTCGCCCACGGCCGCACCAACGCCCTCCTGCTGCCGCACGTGATCCGCTGGAACGGCACCGCCCCGGCCAAGGTCACCGGCTGGCCCAAGTACCAGTACTACACCGCCCCGGAGCGCTACCAGGCCGTCGCCCGGATGCTCGGCCTGCCGGCCGCCACCCCCGAACAGGGCGTCGAGTCCCTCGCCTCCGCCGTGGAGGAACTGCGCGACAAGGTCGGCATTCCGCGCTCCTTCAAGGCCGTCGGCGTGGACGAGGAGGCTTTCCTGGCGGCCCTGCCGCAGCAGGCGATGAACGCCTACGAGGACCAGTGCGCCCCCGCCAACCCCCGCATGCCGATGACCGCCGACATGCAGCAGCTGATGCGCCGGGCCTACTACGGCGACCAGGCCTGAGAAGAGGACACCGACATGACCACCTCGCAGCAGGAAAACACCACGAGCGCCTGGGCCGGCTTCAAGGGCGGACTCTGGCGGGACGCGATCGACGTCCGCGACTTCGTCCAGCACAACTACACCCCGTACGAGGGCGACGCCGCCTTCCTGGCCGGCCCCACCGAGCGCACCCTCGCGGTGTGGCGGCGGATCACCGACCGCTTCCCCGAGGAGCGCGCCAAGGGGGTCCTCGACATCGCGTACGACGTCCCGTCGAGCATCACCGCGCACGCGCCCGGATACATCGACCGCGAGCGGGAGCTGATCGTCGGCCTGCAGACCGACGCCCCGCTCAAGCGCGCGATCATGCCCAACGGCGGCTGGCGGATGGTCGCCGGAGCCCTGAAGACATACGGCTACCCGGTCGACCCGGTTCTGGAGAAGGTCTTCACCGAGTACCGCAAGACCCACAACGACGGCGTCTTCGACGCCTACACCCCCGAGATCCGGGCCGCCCGCAAGGCCGGCATGATCACCGGCCTGCCGGACGCCTACGGGCGCGGCCGCATCATCGGCGACTACCGCCGGGTCGCCCTCTACGGCGTGGACCGGCTGGTCGAGGCCAAGCTCGCCGAGAAGGCCGAACTCGACCCTGCCCCGACCGACCCGGCGCGGCTGGAGGAGACCATCCGCGAGCGCGAGGAACTCGCCGAACAGATCCGGGCGTTGGGCGAGCTCAAGGAGATGGCCTCGGCGTACGGGTACGACGTCTCGGGCCCGGCCGCGACCGCCCGCGAGGCGATCCAGTGGCTCTACTTCGCCTACCTGGCGGCGGTCAAGGAGCAGAACGGCGCGGCGATGTCGCTCGGCCGCACCTCGACCTTCCTCGACGTCTACCTCCAGCGCGACCTGGCCGGTGGCATCCTGACGGAACGCCAGGCCCAGGAGCTGGTGGACGACTTCATCATCAAGCTGCGGATCGTCCGCTTCCTGCGCACCCCCGAGTACGACGAGCTGTTCTCCGGGGACCCGACCTGGGTCACCGAGTCGATCGGCGGCATGGGCGCGGACGGGCGGACGCTGGTCACCCGGACGTCCTTCCGCTACCTGCAGACCCTCCACAACCTGGGCCCGGCGCCCGAACCCAACATGACGGTCTTCTGGTCGCCGCAACTGCCCGCGGGATTCAAGGAGTTCTGCGCCCGGGTGTCGATCGACACCTCCTCGGTGCAGTACGAGTCCGACGAGCTGATGCGCCCGCGCTTCGGCGACGACACCGCGATCGCCTGCTGCGTCTCCGCCATGGAGGTCGGCAAGCAGATGCAGTTCTTCGGCGCCCGGGTCAACCTCGCCAAGACCCTCCTCTACGCGATCAACGGCGGCCGGGACGAGCTGACCGGCGCCCAGGTCGGCCCGGCCACCGAGCCGGTCGGCGGAGCGGTGCTCGGCTACGACGAGGTACTGGCCCGCCTCGAGGAGCAGTTGGAGTGGCTGGCCGGGACGTACGTCCACGCGCTGAACGTCATCCACTACATGCACGACAGGTACGCCTACGAGCGGATCGAGATGGCGCTGCACGACCGGGACGTCCGGCGCACCATGGCCTGCGGCATCGCCGGACTCGCGGTGGCCGCCGACTCGCTGTCCGCGATCAGGTACGCCGAGGTCAGGCCGGTACGGGACGAGACCGGCCTGGTCACCGACTACCTGGTCGACGGCGACTACCCGGCGTACGGCAACAACGACGACCGGGCGGACGAGATCGCGGTCCGGCTGGTCGAGGACTTCATGGCGAAGGTGCGCAAGCACCCCACCTATCGGGGCGCCGAACACACCCAGTCCGTCCTGACCATCACCTCCAACGTCGTCTACGGCAAGAAGACCGGCAACACCCCGGACGGACGGAGGGCCGGCGAGCCCTTCTCCCCCGGCGCCAACCCGATGAACGGGCGTGACGCCCACGGCTACGTGGCGAGCGCGCTGTCCGTCGCCAAACTGCCGTACGAGCACGCCGAGGACGGCATCTCGCTCACCAACACCGTCACCCCGGACGCGCTCGGCCGCACCCCCGAGGAGAGGATCCGCAACCTGGTCGGCGTGCTGGACGGCTACACCACCTGCCACGGCTTCCACATGAACGTCAACGTCCTCGACCGGGACACCCTGCTGGACGCCATGGACCACCCGGAGAAGTACCCGCAGCTCACCATCCGGGTCAGCGGCTACGCGGTCAACTTCGTCCGGCTCACCCGGGAGCAGCAACTCGACGTGATCGGCCGCACCTTCCACGACGCCCTGTAGTCCTCGCCCCCGCTCGCGGTGCCGACGCCTCCCCGACCGAGGGCGTCGGCACCGCGCCCCCGCAGGAAGAGCCCCCATGCCCCCCACCGCCAAGCCCCCGGTCACCGGCGTGCTGCACTCCTGGGACCTGTCCACCGGCGTCGACGGCCCCGGCACCCGCTTCGTCGCCTTCCTGGCCGGCTGCCCGCTGCGCTGCCTCTACTGCCACAACCCCGACACCCGGTCGATGCGGCACGGACGGCCCTGCACGGCCGACGAGATCGTCCGGGAGGCCGCCAAGTACACCGCCTTCATCCACGCCTCCGGCGGCGGCGCCACCATCAGCGGCGGCGAACCGCTGCTCCAACCCGCCCTCACCGGCGAGCTGTTGCACCGCCTCAAGCACGAACTCGGTCTGCACACCGCGCTGGACACCTCCGGCTTCCTCGGTGCCCGTGCCACCGGCGCGCTGCTCGCCGACACCGACCTCGTCCTGCTCGACATCAAGTCCTGGGACCGCGCCCGCTACCGCCACCTGACCGGGCAACGGCTCGCCCCCACCCTGGACTTCGCCCGCCGCCTCGCCGACCTCGGCACCGAGGTCTGGGTCCGCTTCGTCCTCGTCCCGCACCTGACCGACCTCGCCGCCGACGTCGAGGGCGTCGCCGCCTTCGCCGCCTCGCTCGGCAACGTCACCCGGGTCGACGTCCTGCCCTTCCACAAGCTGGGCGCCCCCAAGTGGCGCGCACTCGGCCTCGACTTCCCCCTGGCCGAGACCCCGGTGCCCACCCCGGCGCAGGTCGCCGAGGCCCGATCGGTGTTCGCCGCACACGGACTGCACGCGGTCTGAACATCGGTGCCGGCCCGGAGCCCGCGCGGCGCATCGCCGCTCGCCGTCCTCGTTCACCCCGACGTGGCCGGGCGCAGGCGCCTGCGGATGTGGCGAGGAACTCGACGCCCGGATCGACGCCGACGGCCTCACCCCGCCGCAGGCCGCCGACCGCTACCTCACGGCCCGCCCGTAGGCGGCGCGCCGACCGGGCGGTCCGAGACGAGACCCGCTCTGCCGCAGGTTCCGTCGGGGCGCCTACGACGACAGCGGTGGGGACTGCGCAGGAGCGTCGGCACCTCCGTGGCGCAGCGTCTCCAGGGACGAGCCGCGTCGGCGCCGGACCAGCTCGCGCAGGGTGCTGACGTTGCGGTAGCCGACCCGGCCGGCGATGGCCTCGGCGCTGAGCGTGGTGGTGCGCAGCAGGAAGGTGGCCTCGTCCAGTCGGATGTCCTGGACGAAGTCCAGGGGTGATCTGCCCAGGACGGTCTGCGCGGTGCGCTGCAGGGTCCGCTGGCTCACGCCGAGCGTGCGGGCGGCTTCGGCCAGCGGGGGCGGATCGGCCAGGTGTGCGCGGGCCCACCGTTCGAAGGCGGCCATCAGCGGGTCAGCCTGGGCCAGCTGGGTGGGGAGCGCGAAGGCGGCCTGCGACGGCCGGTCCCCGATCAGCAGGTACCGGGCGACGAGGGCGGCGAGGGCGGGGCTGTACCGCTGCACCGCCCACAAGGCGAGGTCGATGTGGGCGAAGGCCGCACCCGCGGTGGTGACCGGGCCGTCCTGGATCAGCGTCCGTGAGTCCTCCAGCACCACACCGGGGTACCGGGCGCGGAAGGCGGGGCCCAACCACCAACTCGTCGTCGCACGCTTGCGTTCGAGCGTGCCCGACTCGGCCAGGAAGAACGCTCCGCTGCACGCGGCGGCCAGCGGGGTTCCGGCGGCGGCGGAGGCGGCGGCGAGGTCGAGCAGCCAGGCGTTGGCGGGCTCGCGGACCGCCGCGACCACCCGGTCGGGGGCCTGGAAGCCCACCGCCGGCATCAGCAACAGGTCCGTCCCGTGCGGGAGTTCCCCGACCGGAACGGTCGCCAGGCTCAGCCCGTTCCCGGTGCGGACCTGCGGTTCGCCGCCGACCACGGTCATCGAGAACGGCGGCGCGCCACCGTCCCGCGCGCTCAGCGAGTTCGCCGCGCCGAGCACGTCCATGATCGCCGAAAGCCCCGAGTCGAAGACACCGTCCACCGCCGCCATCACAATCCGCATGGCGCAAACGGTACTCGAAACGTCGTTTCCGCCGCTCGCGGCAGATCGACCGTGGCCATAGCGTCTTTCCCGGGCCGGAATTCCACTCTCCGGCCCGCCACCGCGAAGCCACCCGAGGCATCGCGGACTCCCACCTCACCATGGAGATCCCGTCATGACCCTGAAGCTCGGAGTCCTCGCACTGCTGACCGCCAAGCCGGGCAAGGAAGCGGACCTGGCCGCCTTCCTGGACGCCGGCCGCGCCGTCGTCGAGGACGAACCCGGCACCCGGGTCTGGTACGCGTTCCAGGTCGACGGCGCGACCTTCGGCATCTTCGACGCCTTCGCCGACGAGGACGCGCGCCAGGCCCACCTCACCGGTCGCATCCCCGCGGCCCTGTCCGAGGTCGGCCCGGAGCTGCTCGCCGCCGCGCCCGACATCCGCCTGGTCGACGTCCTCGCGGTCAAGAACGCCTCCTGAAGGCGCTGCCGCCGCGGCCGGCCCCTGCGCCGGGCGCGGCGGCGACCCGAAGGCCCGTGCGACGTCCCGCGCCCGGCCGCGACGGTGACTTCCCGGCCGGGAGCGGCTACACGGATCGCGGAGGTGCGGCCGTCGGTCACGGCGCGATGCCGGCACCGGAGCCGTCGGCAGGCAACGGCTGCGACACCACCCGTTCGCTCAGCGGGAGTTCGACGCCGCAGGAGTTCGGCACTGCGACGTCGGTGGACGGCTTTGCGGCGACCGTCGCCCCCTCGCGTGCCCCTCGCGCGAGACGGTTCATGCGCTCTTGAGGTGCGCCAGCGTGGCGATGAGGCGGTCGGCGATGTCCGGAGGCCACGGGAAGGCGACCGTCACGGCCCTCTGGTGCGCCAGTCCGTGCAGGCCCAGCCAGAGGGCGACGGTGTCCGCGTGGACGTCGGTGCTGGCGGCCTGGCCGGCGGTGACGCACGCGCCCAGGGTCTCGGTGAACAGTTGCAGGGATGCCTGGCCGACGGCTTCCACGTCGCCCGCCGTCACGGTGGTGCCCTGCAGCGCGGGCACCCAGAGGCCGCCGAACATGGTGCGGTACCGCTCGGGGTGGTCCTGGGAGAACCCCAGGTAGGCGCGGCACACGGCGAACAGTCGCTGCCGGGGGTCGGCGCCGGCCGCGTCCAGGGCCGCGCGCAGCTGCGCCTCCAGTTGATCGAAGGCCTGCCTCACCACGGCCAGCATGATGGCCGGTTGATCGGGGAAGTGCCGGTAGATCGAGGGCGCAGCGATCCCGACGCGGCGGGCGACGGCTCGCAGGGTGACGGCGGTTTCGCTGCCGGCCTCGTCGAGGAGTTCGACCGCCGCGGCCACGATGTCGTCGCGCAGGCGGGCGCCTTCCCCTCGGCGGTTGCGGGGGCGGGTGGGTGTCGCGCTCGGTTCGTTGCCCATGGCGTGAGCTTACAGGTGAAAACTTACAGAGCCAAGCTCTTGTACGACCTAGGATTACATGTGTAACTTTACGGCCGTACCCACAGTTGAGCCGATACGGAGCACGTCATGAACCACACTGTCGTCACCCATGCCACCGAGGTCGTCCTGCCCGGCACCGTCGACGCGAGCGGCCTCCGGGTGCGCACCCGCGACCTCCCGCCGCCCGCCGCGGGCCGGGTCCTGCTGCGGATGGACGCGACCGGCGTGTCCTTCGCCGAGCAGCAGATGCGTCGCGGCAAGTACTACGACCAGCCGCCCTTCCCCTTCGTGCCCGGATACGACGTGGTCGGCACGGTGGTCGCCACCGGCCCGGACGTCGACACCGCGATGATCGGACGGCGGTTCGCCGCCGTCACCAAGACCGGCGCCTGGGCCAGCTTCCTGCTGCTCGACGCCGCCGATCTGGTGCCCGTGCCGGACGGCGTGACGGCCGCCGACGCGGAGACCGTCGTGGTCAACGGGGTGACGGCCTGGCAGATGCTGCACCGGACCGCGAAGGTGCCCGGAGGCGCGACGATCGTGGTCCTCGGCGCCAACGGCGGAGTCGGGTCGACACTCGTGCAACTGGCCCGGCGCGCGGGGATCACGGTGATCGGCACGGCGTCGGTGCGACACCACGACACGGTCCGCGCGTTGGGCGCGATCCCGGTCGACTACCGTGACCCGTCCGTGTACCAGCGCATCCGGGAGCTCGCGCCGCACGGCGTGGACGCGGTGTTCGACCACGTCGGCGGCGCCGGACTGAAGGACTCGTGGCGGCTCCTTCGCCGCGGCGGGGTGCTGGTGTCCTACGGCACCGCCGCCACCAAGGACGAGGACGGCAACTCGCGGCTCCCGGTGCTGAAACTGTTCACCCGGCTGGCACTGTGGAACTTCCTGCCCAACGGCAAGTCCGCGCACTTCTACAACTTCTGGGCGGGCAAGCGGCGCCCGGACGCCTTCCGCACCCGACTGCGCGAGGACCTCACCCAGGTGCTGGCGCTTCTGGCCGACGGTACGCTCACCGCGCAGGTCGCCGCGCGGTTCCCGCTGGACGAAGCCGCGGCGGCGCTCGCACTGGCCGAATCACGCACCGTCGCAGGCAAGGTCGTCATCGTTCCGTAGGTATGCCGGTCGCGGACGCGCCGCGGCCCCGACGGGCGGACGTCCACGTTCCGCCCCCCGGGCCCGCGCGCGGGATCGCGCACTGTCCCGATCCCGGCCTCCTACGCCGCGACGGGGTCGCCCAGCGGTCTCCCGCCACAAGTCGCCTTCTACATGCTGAGACCTGCCCTCGCCGCATGGACGAGCAACCCGGCGAACCCATGCGGTCACAGCACCGACCCCTGTCAGGCCTTCAGGGCGCCGAGCGGCAGGTACCGGGCCGACCCCTCCTCGGCGAAGAAGTCCAGCAGCAACCTGCTGACCAGCTCGGGCTTCTCGATCGGCGCCGCGTGCGAAGTGCCGGGCAGCACCGCGAGTTGGGCGTCGGGCAGCGCCTTGACCATGGCGGCGCTGTGCTCGATCCGCACACCGTCGTCGTCACCCTGCATCACCAGCACCGGCATGGGCAGCCCGGCCAGGGCGTCGAGCCCGATGTCGGGCTCCTCGCGCCACATCTGCAGCCACTTCTCGAAGACCACCGGGAAGTGCCCGGGCCCGTCCGGCGAGAGCGGCTCGTACTGCGGGCGGAACATCGACTCCAGCAACCCTGTGTTGGCCTCGTCGACCAACGCCAGGTCCGCCTCAGTCCCGCCGTCGCGGCAGACTCCGGTGCTGATCAGCACCAGCTTGCGGACCAGGTCCGGGCGGCGCAGTGCGAGCCGCAGAGCGACCGTGCCACCGGCGCTCCAGCCGACCAGATGCACCGGCCCGACACCCAGGGCCGCCAGCAGGGCCTCGGTGTCCTCGGCCATCAGCTCGCTGCTGACCGGCCCCGGCAGGTCGTGGGTCCGCCCATGCCCGCGCCGCTCGGGCGCGTAGACCCGGTACCGCTCAGCCAGCGCGGCGAGTTGACCGAACCAGCTGTCGGCGGTCACCCCGCCGCCGTGCAGCAGCACGACGGGGTCGCCCTCGCCGAGCACCTCGCAGTAGGTCCGCAGACCGTTGACCGTCACGTACTCCCCCATGCCCCGCGCCCTTTCCCGGTGACCACTTGAGCTTTGCTCGGGTACAGCCTACTCAAGACACTTGAGCTAAGCTCAAGTCCCGTGCGACTCAATCGGGAAGACGTCATTCGCAACGCGGTCGAACTCCTCGACGAGGTCGGGCTGGATCGGCTGACCACGCGCGCCCTGACCACCCGGCTCGGTGTGGCCCCCGGTGCGCTCTACTGGCACGTGCGGAGCAAGGCCGAGCTGCTGGGCGCGATCGCGGCCGAGATCATGCGGCCAGCGTTCACCGATCCGCATCGAGGGCAGGGTGATTGGGCGGAGCAGACCGCCGCGTTCGCACACCGCACCCGCCGAGCCATGCTCGCCCACCGTGACGGCGCCCGGGTGGTCGCGGGCCATCTCCCGCTCACCCCGGATTCCCTGGAAGCCACCGAGGCGGGCCTGGCCCTGCTGCGCGCCACCGGCCTGCCACTCGCCCGAGCAGCTCACTTCGGGCATACCGTGGCCTGCTACGTGACCGGCTTCGTCCTCCAGGAGCAGGCCGCACCGCCCATGGCAGCCCCGATGCCCGAGATCACCAAGGAGCACCACCCCAACCTGGCGCGGTGGACGGCCGAGAAGCCGTCTGACAGCGAGCAGTCCTTCATCGCCGGCCTTGACCTCATCCTGGGCGGCCTGCGGGCGAGCGGTTCAGCTCGGCCGCAGGAATTCCCGGATCCGGGCCAGGGTGTCGCTGGTGCTCGTGTGCACGTGACCGGCCATGCCGAGTGACCGCGCGGTCGCGACGTGTCCCGGAGTGTCGTCGATGAAGAGGGTCTGGGTGGGACGGGTGCCCAGTCGGCAGGCACTTCACCTGCCCGTCCGGCGTCGGGCTCCCTCGGCATCCTGCGTCTCGGCTCCGGCCGGCCGCCCCTTCGTCCCGTCCCCGGCGGCGACGGCTTCAGGCCGGGTCTGCGGGGGTGTCCGCGAGGCGGGACTCGATCTCTTCCAGGATCGGCCGGTAGGCCTCCTCGGCCGCCCGCATCCGGGCCCGGCACTCGGCGAACAGCCGCCGGGAGCGGGTCTTGCGGCCGGGCATCAGGTCCTAGCGACGCAGGCGCACCGTGCGGTGGTCCACCATGAAGCCGACCTTGCAGCACCCCGCGACATCGCCGGTTCAACCTCGGCAGTCGGCCTCCGGCAGCGGGGATTCGCCGTGCCGACGTCGTGCGGAGGCTTCCGTGCCTGGTTTCCCGGGGCGGTTTCGCTCGGCCCATGCGGCCACCGGAGGCCCGGCCGCGCCCAGGCCCGCGAAGAACGCTCCGAGGAAGAGCCATCCCGTGTGTCCGAGCGCGAGGACCGCTCCGGTCAGGATCACCGGGGCGAGGGCT
Organism: Kitasatospora sp. NPDC018058; assembly: GCF_044327205.1. Taxonomy (NCBI): domain Bacteria; kingdom Bacillati; phylum Actinomycetota; class Actinomycetes; order Kitasatosporales; family Streptomycetaceae; genus Kitasatospora; species Kitasatospora sp. NPDC018058. The sequence continues at coordinate 95,023 of NZ_JBIRFA010000021.1, forward strand.
TGGCCGGCGTCGAAGCCGATACCGAAGAGGCCCTGGTATTGCCCTTGGGCGTGGTCGGGTGCGAGACCGAAGCCGAGCGCGAAGCCGCCCGACGACTCCCACACCTCTCCGACGCTGTGGACGCACACGGCGAGGACGGCGAGCGCCGGTGCGACCCACGCGGGAACATCGGCGGTCAGTGCCATCAACGGACAGCTGATGAGGAACAGCAGCCCGGCGAGGCGGAAGGCGCGGCCGCCCTGCCGTGGGGTCTCCACCTTGGCGCCGAGTCTGCTCTGGAGCAGCGCGCAGACGCCGCTGTTGATCGCGTAGACCGCTGCCACGGTCCAGCGCGGTGCGTCGGTGTGGGCGGTGAGCCAGATCGGCAGCAGTAGGGAGACGGTCTGGTACTGCAGGCCCATGGCGCTGTAGAGCGCGACGAAGGACAGGTACGGCCGGTCGGCCAGGACGGACCACTGCCGGTGCTCCTCGGGCCGGGGCAGAGGCCGGTAGTCCGGGACGCCCAGGAACGCGATCAGTCCGGCACAGGCGAAGCTGGCGGCGTTCGCGAGGATCAGCCCGGTGTAGGCAGGGCGCGTGTTGATCTGGATGGCGCAGGCCGCGCCCAGGGTGCCCACGACGACGCCGAGATTGACGAAGGTCCGGAGTCTGGCCCGGAAGGCGGCGGGGCGTTCACCGCCGGCTCTCGCGATGAGCGCCCCGCCCGCGGCGCCGCCTGCCGTGGCAGCCAGCCGGTCCACAGTGGCGACGAGCGTGAACGCGAGCCAACTGTCGATGAGGACGAAAGCCGCCATGGTGGCGGCCTGCAGGGCGAGGGCCGTCAGCCAGATCGTGCGTGGCCCGTACCGGTCGGCCAGATTCCCCGCCGGTACGCCGGCCGCCAAGCCGCTGAGGCCGGCGATCGTCAGACCCGCTCCCACCTGTGTGGCGGGCAGGTGCACCACGCACGTGAAGTAGAGGACGGCAGCGGTGTTGAAGAGACCATTGCCCACCCTGTTGACGAAACTGGCGGTGATCAGCGCTCGCTGCGGACCGAAAGTCGGCTCGCCGCGCACCCGCCGCCCGGACCCCCTCCTGATCATGTCGCTCAGGCTAGCAGGGGCACATCGTGTGCGGTCGACCTGACCCGGCCCGTGTGTCCGCTCCGCACGATACGGTTCATAGTCTCGCAACTGGAGGTGGGGCATGGGTCGTTGGGGAATCGGGACGGGGCACGCCAAGCTGCGCCGGCGTCGGGCCGAACGGCAGCGTCTGGCCGCCGAACAGGGCTGGGACTTTCGCGAGGAGAGCCCGGAACTGGCCGAGCGCTGGCGCGGCGCGGTGCTCTCCGACGGCCGCGACGCCGTGCCCCGGGCCCGGTTCGCGGTCAGCGGCACGCTCGACGGCCACCGGGTCACCGTGTTCGACTGGGTCGACGGTCAGCCCGGCCAGGACACACGCGCCGTCTCCTTAGTCGAACTCCCCTGCCCGCTCCCCCTGGTGGTGGTCTCCCGCCACACGCTGGGCGTCGACACACTGCTGCCGCTGCTGCGCCGTCAGGTCCGGGAGACACCCGGCCACCACCTGTACGAGAGCGGCGACCCCGAGTACGACGCCGTCCACCTGGTCGACACCACCGACCTCGACGTCGCCGGACGCCTGCTGACCCACGCCGTCCGGGAGTTCGCCGACGACCGCCGCTGGCTGGAGTGGCGTGTGGACGACCGCTGGCTCTGCCACGTCGGCAGCCCGGGACTCGCCGCGGAGACCGAGCAGCCCCTGCCCGTCCTGCGCTCCCTGATCCGGCTCGTCGAACTCGCCGACCCGGCCTTGTGGGGGGAGCACCGCCTTGCGCGGACGCCCACCGCCTTGACCACCCCGACCGACGAAGCGCCCCGGCCCACGGTCACCGGCCCGACCGCCATGTACCTCGGTGGGCCCGCCCACACCGGCGTCTACCCCGAGGCCGCGACCCCGCCCGGCTTCCGGCCCTGGAGCGTCCGCCTGCCCGACCGCCCCAGCTCGGCCCCCGCCGTCTGCGCCGGGACCGTCTACCAGACCGCCGGCCAGCACTGCTACGCCCTGGACGCCCTCACCGGCGAGCTGCGCTGGAGGCATCACGTACCGGACCGGCTGATCACCACCCCGGCCGTCGCGGGCGACACCGTCTACCTGGTCGGCGAGGACGGCCTGCTGCGTGCGGTCGGTACGTCCGACGGCGTCGAGCGCTGGAACACCCGCGTCGGCGCCTCGTCCGCGCCCACCGTCGCCGACGGCGTGGTCTACACCGTGACCACGTCGGTGTTCACGCTCCGTCACACCCCCTCCAGCACGCTGGTCGCGACGGACGCGCGCACCGGCCGGCCGCGGTGGCAGCAGCACCTGCGGGACGGCTCCTGCTCCGCGGCCACGGTGGCCGAGGGCCGGGTCTACGTGACGGGTGTCAAGGGGCAGTTGGGCGCCTTCAGGGTGGAGGACGGCGAGCGGGTCTGGTACGACGACAACGCCGAGCGCTACCTGGCCTTCTGCGCACCCAGCGTCGCGGACGGCACCGTGTACATCGGCACCGGCGCCGGCCTGGCCCACGCCTTCGACGCGGCCACCGGCAAGCAGCGCTGGGGTATGGAGGTGGGTGGCAGCGCGATCGACCGCAGCCCGGCGATCACGGACGACCTGCTCCTCATCGGCGACTTCCAGACCGGCGTCCACGCCCTGGAGAGGGCCACCGGCATCCGGCGCTGGTACCTCCCGGGACCGCACGGGGCCTCCGCGGTCACGGTCAGCGGCGCCAACGCCTGGGTGGTCAGCTCGGCCCGCAACCGCGGGCTGCTGCGGATCGACCCCGCCACGGGCACGGTGCGCTGGCGACGGACTCTGGACGCCACGGCCAGCAGCCCGGTCTACGCGGACGGCGTGGTGTACGTGGCCACCGTCAAGGGCACGGTCCTGGCGGTCGACGCCCTGACCGGCCGCCGCCCCGCCCGGCGGCAGCGCAGGCGGCGGATCGCCTGACGACTCCCCGACCTCCTCGACGCCCTGTCCGCACCGGCGAGGCGGGCGCCCCGGCGGCGCCGGTCACCATGCGCTGATGACCGGCGCGTCGGGTTCGCGCTGCCGCCAGGCCTCGTTGAGGCGCGCGAGCCGGTCCGCGGCGGCGATGCCGCGGAGGGACGCGACCTTGCCGTCGCTGACGTCGAACACCACGGCGCCCACGACCCGGCCGCCGACGACGGCGAGGACGGCCGGGGAGCCGTTGACCAGTGCGATGTGCATCGCGGGGGAGCCGCCGGCCAGCCGCCGCTTCGCCGGAGTCGGCTTGAAGCCGGCGCGCACGCACACGGCGACGCGCTCGCGCGTCTCGTACCGCAGCAGCCGCCTCGCCAGTCCGGCGCCGTCCGAGACCATGGTCACGTCGGTGGTGAGCATCGCCACCAGTCGTTCGGTGCGCCCCGACGTGGCGGCGGCGAGGAACTCCTCGACGATCCGACGCGCGGACGCCGGGTCCACCTCGTCGCCGCCGCGGCGCTCGGCGGCGACCCGGCGTCGGGCCCGGTGGACGTGCTGCTGGCTCGCGGACTCGGTGATGCCGAGGATCCCGGCGATCTCGGCGTGGGGGTACGAGAACGCCTCGCGCAGGACGTAGGCGGCCCGCTCGACCGGCGAGAGGCGCTCCATGAGGGTCAGTACGGCCAGGGACACCGATTCGCGCTGCTCGAAGGTATCGGCGGGGCCGAGCATCGGGTCGCCCGCGAGGAGGGGCTCGGGCAGCCAGTCTCCGACCGCGCGCTCATGGCGCGCCTGCGCCGAGCGGAGCCGGTCGAGGCAGAGGTTGGTGACGACCTTGGTCAGCCACGCCTCCGGCACCTCGACCCGGTCGCGGTCCGCGGCCTGCCAGCGCAGGAAAGCGTCCTGCACGGCGTCCTCGGCATCGGCCGCCGAGCCGAGCAGGCGGTACGCGAGCGAGGCCAGCCGGTCCCGGCCGGCCTCGAACCTGTCGATGGCTGCACTGTCCATGCGGAACAACCTACGCGGCGACCGTCACACCGGCCCGGCCGGGCACGATGACCAGGCGGCGCCTGCGAGTCGGGATGCCGAAGGTCGGGTGGGCGACGCTCCATCCGGACCCCTTGAGCACACCCGACTTGAGCCGCGCGGCCGTCCGCCCGCCCAGGTACCAGGACTTCGACCGGACGTCCCCGTCCACCATCTGGAAGATCGCGTCCCGCCGCCCCAGGCTGATGTGGTTGCCGTAGTACTTCAGCCCGACGGTCGGGACCTTGCTGTCCGTCAGGCGCGCGATGATCGCGGCTGTCGCCTGCATGTTGGTGAAGCCGGCCGAGGCGCAGGACATCGGCAACGGACGGCCGTTCTCGCCGATCGCGTAGGCGCAGTCGCCGGCGGCGTAGACGTCCGGGTGCGAGACCGAGCGCATGGTGCGGTCGACGACGATCTGGCCGGTCCCGGCGACCTCCAGGCCGCTGGCGGCCGCGATGGGGTGCACGGCGAATCCGGCGGACCACACGGTCACGTCGGCCGGGATGGACCTACCGTCGGCGGCGATCGCCCGTGTCGGCTCGACCGCTTCGACACCGGTGTGCTCGTGGACGACGATGCCGAGCCGGTCGAAGGCCTGGCGCAGGTGACGGCGGGCCTTCGGGGAGAGCCAGGCGCCCAGCTCGCCGCGGGCGGCGAGCGCGACCGAGAGGTCGGGCCGGGACTCGGCGAACTCGGCGGCGGTCTCGATGCCGGTCAGCCCCTCGCCGACGACCAGCACGGTGCCGCCCTCGCCCAGTTGCGCCAGACGCTCGCGCAGACGCAGTGCCGAGGAGAGGCCCGTCACGTCGAAGGCGTACTCGGCCACGCCGGGGACGCCGTGGTGGGCCACGGAGCTGCCGAGCGTGTAGAGCAGCGTGTCGTACGCGAGCTCGTCGTCCCCGCCCTCACCGCCCTCGCCGCCCTCGTCCGTCACGGCGACGGTCCTGGCGTCGGAGTCGACGCCGGTGACGCGCGCCAGGCGCAGCCGCACCCCGGTGCCCGCGAACACGTCGGCGAGCTTGCGGAACGCGAGGTCCTGGCCGACCGCGAGCTGGTGGAGCCGCATCCGCTCGACGAAGTCGGGCGCGGCATTGACGACGGTGATCTCGGTGTCGTCGGGCAAGAGCCGGCGGGCCAGGTTTCCGGCGGCGAAGGCCCCGGCGTATCCGGCGCCGAGGACGACGATGCGGTGCTTCATGGTGTTGCTCCTGTCTCGTTCGCGTGCCCCTTGAGTTCGCGCGCCCCTTGAACGAGACAGCGCCCCGATTGCTGACAGGGGCCGGGTGTGACGCCGGTCACCGAACTGGGACGAGCGGCCGGGGGTTACGGCCGGTCGGCCCAGCGCGCCGGTGAGCCGTGGGCCCGGCCGGGTGGCGCGCCTATCGTGGGCTGGTGACCGATCATCGCGCTGTTCGGCCCGTTGCCGCCCGGACGGACTACCTCCTGGCCGCCTTCGCCTTCGCCGTCTGCATGATCGGCACCACCCTGCCCACTCCGCTGTACGGGCTGTACCAGGAACGGATCGGCTTCTCCGAGCTGACGGTGACGGTGGTGTTCACCGTCTACGCCTTCGGCGTCATCGGTGTCCTGCTGCTGGTCGGCAATGTCTCGGACACCGTCGGGCGCCGCCCCGTCCTGCTCTGCGGGCTCGTCTTCGCGGCCTGCAGCGCCGTCGCCTTCCTGGCCGCGGACAGCGTGCCGCTGCTCTGCCTCGGCCGTCTGCTGTCCGGCCTGTCCGCGGGCCTGTTCACCGGCACCGCCACGGCGTATGTGCTGGAGCTCGCCCCGCCACGGCACCAGGGCCGCGCGGGCTTCGTCACGACCGCCGCCAACATGGGCGGCCTCGGCTGCGGACCGCTGCTGTCGGGTCTGCTCGCCCAGTACGCGCCCCACCCCCTGGTGCTGCCGTTCGCCGTGCACCTGGTGCTGATCGCCGCGTCCTTCGGTCTCCTCCTGGTGTTGCCGGAGACCGTCGCCGGCGCCCGCCCGCTGCACACCGCGCGGCCCGACCGGCCCGACTTGCCGCCGGAGGTCCGGCAGGTGTTCGTCCCGGCCGGGATCGCCGCCTTCGCCGGATTCTCCCTCCTGGGCCTGTTCACCTCGGTCAGTCCCGCGTTCCTCGCCGAGGGCCTGAACATCCACAACCGCGCAGTCGTCGGTCTCATCGTCTTCGTGACCTTCCTCGCCTCCACCCTCGGCCAGCTCCTCGTCCCCCGACTGGGCACCGCACGGGCGGTCCCCCTGGGCTGCCTGGTGCTGATCGCCGGGCTGGCGCTGCTGGCGAGCTCGCTCGCCTGGGCCACTCTCCCGCCCCTGGTGCTCGCTGCGCTGGTGGGCGGCGCCGGCCAGGGCATGGGCCTGCGTGGCGCGGTGGGCGAGGTCGCCGCCGCGAGCCCCGCCGAGCACCGCGGCGGCGCGCTCTCGGCACTCTTCGTGGTCGCCTACTTCGGCATCTCGATCCCCGTCATCGGCGTCGGCCTGCTCGCCGCGCCGCTCGGCCTGGCCGACGCAGGCCTGGTCTTCGCCGCCTGCATGGCCCTCCTCGCCGCCGCCTCCGGCGCCTACCTGCTGCACCGGGCGAGCACCGACGCCTGAGCCGCGACCTGAACCGTGGCCGCCGGGAGTCCCCCACCGGGCAGCGAGGCGGACTGTTCATTTTTCAACTATACTGCGGCGAGTCACCGGCCAGGCGATACGCCGCATCCGAGGAGGAACCATGGAGCAGTCCGTCACCGACAACACCGAGAAGTCCCGCTTCGAGATCCACGACGCCGGAGAACTCGCCGGTTTCGCCGAGTACCACCGCTCCGAGGGCGAGATCGCCTTCATCCACACCGAGATCGACCCGCGCTTCGAGGGCCGCGGACTGGGCGGCCGACTCGCCCGAGCAGCCCTGGACACGGCCCGCGACCAGCACCTCGCCGTCCTGCCCTACTGCCCCTTCATCCGTGGCTGGATCACCAAGCACCCCGAGTACACCGACCTCGTCCCCACCTCCCACCGGGCCCGCTTCGGCCTCTGAGCCTCGTCGACCGGCCAACCGCCCCACCGGTTCCGGGAGTCGGGCCTCCCGACCGCGCATCGCCCCGACGTGCGGGGCGAGGGCGGCGGGGGCCGAGCCGATGGGCGGCGGACCCTCGACCCCGCCGGGGACGCTCACCCCCGGCAGGGTCGTCGTTCCTTGCGACATCCATGGAGGCGGTGCACTGGAACGGCCCTGCGTGGCTGATTGACTCCCCCTGGGCGGACCCGGAGGCTGAGTCGATCTGACATCACGTCAGATCACTTCGCTGAGGAGGTTTGCTGTGGGACAGAGGTCCACTCCCCGACGCACCGGACTCCTGCTGGCCCTGCTCGGAACGCTGGCGTACCCGTGGTCGTAGGCGTAGACGTGGTTGAAGCGCACGTCGGTGAGCGTGCCCGCGCGGGCCAGTTGCACGGCCGCGTCGGTGATCGCCTTGTGGGTGTCGGTGGCCTCGAGCCAACCTGCGGTGAACTTGTGCGAGGCGCGCACACTGCACAGACGCGATCGGGTAGCCCGTCGGGCTGGTCTGAGTACCCGTACTCAGGCCGGCCCGGCCGTGGCCGCCGGAGCATGGGGGCATGCAACCAGCAGCGACACCGAGGATCGGCATCACCGCCGTCGGCTCCCACCTTCCGGCCCGGCGGATCACCTCCCAGCAGCTCCAGGACGAGGTCACCGCGGGCGGCCGACTCGCCCTGCCGGAGCGGATGTTCGAGAAGGCGACCGGCATCCGTACCCGGCGCTTCGCCGCCGAGGAGGAGTACGCCTCCACCCTCGCCCTCGGCGCCGCCCGGCGCGCCCTCGACGCCCGCGGCCTCGACCCGCAGGACGTGGATCTGCTGTTGTTCGCCTCCGCCACCCGGGACGTCTGCGAGCCCGCGACCGCCCACATCGTGCAGGCCGAACTCGGCACCCGGGCCCACGCGTTGGATGTCAGCAACGCCTGCAACAGCTTCCTCAACGGGATCGACCTGGCCCGCGCGATGATCCTGGCCGGACGGGCCCGGCGCGCCCTGGTCGTCACCGGCGAGACGCCCAGCCGCGCGATGCGTCGCGACCCGTCCGGCGCCGCCGAGTTCCGTGACGGCTTCGCCGGCTACACCTTCGGCGACGCCGGGGCGGCCGTCGTCGTGGAGGCGGTCGAGCGCGGGGGCATCCTCCACGTCGAGACCGAGACCGCCTCCGAGCACTGGGAGGCCGGCGGCATCCCCGGCGGCGGATCGCGCCACCCGCGCGGCGACGAGTACAGCTACTTCCGGGGCGGCGGCAAGGAGTTGCGCGGGATCTTCGAGCAGATCGGCCCCGCCGTCCTGGCCCGCCTCGCCGCCCGTACCGGCCTCGGCTGGGACGACTACGCCCGGGTGCTGGTGCACCAGGTGACCGTCCCGTACCTGGAGCGCTTCGTCGAGCTGACCGGGGTGCCGGCCGGGAAGCTGGTGCTCACCGTGCCCGAGCTGGGCAACATCGCCAGCGCCACGCTCGGCGTCCAACTCGACAGGATACGAGCGGAGTTGCTTCCCGGCGACAAGGTGCTACTGATCGGCCTCGGCGGCGGCGTCAGCCTGATGACCATGGTCTGGGAGGCGTCGTGACGCTCTGGGTGATCATCCCCGCGTACCAGGAGGAAGCCCGGATCGGCGCCACCCTGCGGGCCCTCGCCGCCCAGCGGGACCGGGAGTTCACGCTGCTCGTCGCCGACAACGGCTCCACCGACGGCACGGTGGACACGGTCCGCGCCTTCGCCGCCGACGCGCCGTTCCCCGTCGAGGTGTTGGTCGAACCGGAGAAGGGCGTCGGCTCGGCGGTCGACACCGCCTTCCGGTACGCCATCGCGCACGGCGCCACCCTGCTCGCCCGCACCGACGCCGACTGTCTGCCCGAGCAGGGCTGGACGGCCGCCGCCCGGGCCGGCCTGCGCGCCTGCGGCGGGCTGGTCTGTGGCCGCGTCACCGCCCGGCGGGACGAGCACGGACCGGCAGGGCGGGCGGTGTTCCGGCTGCTCGTCGCGCTCGGCGCGCTCTTCGGCCGGATCCGACCCGCCCACCGCCGACGGCACGGCTACCTCGCCCCGTACCGGATGCACGCCGGGAACAACATGGCGATCACCGCCGAGCTCTACCAGGCCGTCGGCGGCATGCCCCGGCGTCCCTCGCCCACCGACCGGGCATTCCTCAACCGGGTCCGCCGGCACACCACGGCGGTCGTCCGCCGCCCCGACATGGTCGTCCAGAACTCCACCCGCCGGATCCGCGCGTACGGCGTCCTCGGCACCGCCCGCTGGTACCTGGAGCGCGGCGCCGGCCCGCACGCCGTCGACGTCCGCTGACGCCACACACGCCACTGAGGAAGCCCATCATGCTCGACCGGCTCGCCCACGCCCTGCGCACCGACCACCCCGACCGGCCCGCCGTGCTGCACCACACCCGCACCGGCGCCACCAGGACCGCGATCCGCCGCGGCGAACTCGCCGACCTCGCCGACGGCTACGCCGCCGCCCTGCACGCCCGCGGCCTCTCCCCCGGCGCCACGGTCGGCGTCGCCGTCCGGCCGGGCCCGCGCGCACTCGCCGTGATGCTCGCCGCACACCGGCTCGGCCTGCGCATCGCCGTCCTCGACCCGACCGCGGGCCCGGACGTGCTCGCCGCCCGGCTCGGCCTCGCCCGGCCCGACCTGGTCCTGGCCGACGCCGCCGCCCAGGCCCTGGCCGGCTGGGCCGGACCGCTCGCCCGGCGCGCCGACCTCGCACTGCCCCGACTCGCCGCCCTCGGCCCGGTCGCCACCCTCGGCCGCCGGCTGCCCGGCTGCGCGCCCCGGCTCCGGCCCGCCACCGCCCCCGTGCCGGCCGGGCGCGACGAACGCGACGGCGACGCCGTGATCGTCTTCACCTCCGGCACCACCGCCCGCCCGCGCGCCGTCGTCCACACCCGCGAGGGCCTCGCCGCCGGGCTGCGCACCGTCGCCGACCTGGTCGCGCCGCAGCCCGGGACGAGCGTCCTCGGCGGCACCTTCTTCGTCCTCGTCCCCGCCCTCGCCGCCGGCGCCACCGTCGCCCTCCCGGCCCGCAGACCCGAAGCCCTCGCCCGCCAACTGGCCCGACTCGCCCCCGCCCACACCTACCTCACCCCGCCCCAGCTGCGCACCGCCCTCTCCGCCGGAGCCCGCTTCAGCGGCCGGGTCTGGACGGGCTCCGCACCCGCCGACGCCGCCCTGCTGCACCGCGTCAAGCAGGCCGGTGCCGAACAGGCCTGGAGCGTCTACGCGTTGACCGAGCTCTTCCCCGCGGCCGCCGTCGAGGAATCGGACAAGAGCGCCCACGACGGGGACGGCGACCTCGTCGGCCACCCGCTGCCCGGCATCCGCGCCCGCCTCGCCGACGACCGCGAACTCCTGCTCACCGGACCCGGCGCCCGCCACCGCTACCTCGGCGAGGAACCCGACCCCTGGATCCGCACCGGCGACCGCGCCGCCCTCACCCCCGACGGCCGGATCGTGCTCGCCGGCCGTCTCAAGGACATGGTGCTGCGCCGCGCCGAGAACATCTACCCAGGCCTGTACGAGCCGGCGCTGCACGTCCCGGGCGTCGAACTCGCCCTGCTCGTGGGCGTTCCGGACGGGCACGGCGACGAACGGCTGGTCGCGCTCGTGCAGCCCGGGCCCGGGGCGGATCCGCGGCAGCTGCGCGCCGCGCTGAGCATCCCGCTCGACCGCATGGGCTCCGCCCGGCCGGACGCCGTCCTGTTCGGCACCGTCCCGCTCGCGGGCCGCTCCCGCAAGCCCGACCGGAGCGCCGCGTCCGCCCACTGCGCACGGGAGTTGGCCCGATGAACCCGCCCGACCGCACACCCGCCGCTTCCAGGGCCGCCGCTCCCGGGGCCGCCGCTCACCGCGACGCCGCTTCCCGGGACGTCGCGGCCCTGGCCGCCGCCTCCCGCCGGGCCCGCCGCCGCGACCGCCGCGTCTACCTGCGCAGTCACCCCGTACTCTTCGCCCTGCTCTGCGCCACCCGCCACCGCCCGGTCCTGCGGCTCGGCCGCACCCTGCTGGTCCACGGCACCGACGCCTTCCACGAGGCTCTCACCCGCGTCCCGATGCAACGCACCGCACCCGGCACCACCGGCGGCGCGGCCGCCCGGCTCACCGACGGCGGCCTGCTGTTCGACCAGGACGGCGGCGACCACCGCGCCGCCCGCCGCACCCTGGCCGCCGACCTCGACACCGCCGCCCGCGCCCGCATCCGCCCGCTCTGGCAGGCCGTCCTCGCCGCACGCGTCCCCGATCTCGCCACCGGGCACCTCGAACTCGTCGACCTCGTACGGGAGCTGGCCGGGACCACCGCCGCCGCCCTGACCGGTGCGGACACCCCGGCACGTCGACTCGCCCACGCAGCGGCCGAAGCCGCCGCGACAGCAGCCCGTGACCACTTGCCCGGCCCGCGCGCGGGCCGTGCCCGTGCCGCGGCCGACGCCGTCGACGCCGCGGCCCGTCTCACCGCCCTGCTGCCCGACGCACGCGACGCCATGGTCGCCGTCGCCGCCGTCAACACCACCCTCGCCGCCGTGCCCCGCGCCGTCGCCTGGTGCGCCGACGCCCGCCTGTGGCCCGCCGTCGACGAGACCAGCGCACCCCGCCTGGCCGCCGAACTCCTGCGTCTGACCGCGCCCTCACCGCTGCTGCCCAGGGCGGCCGCGGCCGACGCCACCCTCGCCGGACACCCGGTACGGGCCGGTGACCGGCTGATCCTCGTCGCCCGGCACGCCGCCCACGCCCACCGCAGCGTCCCGGCCGGCCATCCCGCCGCCACCCAGGCCGTCTTCGGCGCCGGACCGCACGCCTGCCCCGGCGCGGGCCTGGCCCGCACCCAACTCGCCGACGTGCTCCTCGCGCTGGCCCCCCACCGCCCGGTCGTCGCCCGCGCCCGGGTCGACCGCCGATCCGCCCTGCCCGGCTACGCCGAACTCACCCTCCGACGGGGAAGGTCCTGATGCGCATCGCCGTCACCGGCGCCACCGGCTTCTGCGGCGCCCACCTCGCCCGCACCGCCGCCGCCCTCGGCCTGGACGTCACCTGCCACGGCCGCCGCCCCGGACCGGTCGGCCACCACCGTCCCTGGGACGCCACCACCACCGACCCCGACTTCACCGGCACCGACCTCGTCGTCCACTGCGCCGCCGCCGTCGCCGACCTGCCCCCGGGCCACCCCGCCGAAGCCCACCAGCACGCCGTCAACGTCACCGGCACCGAGCGCGTCCTGCGCGCCGCCGCCGGCCGACCCGTCGTCCACGTCAGCAGCGCCAGCGTCTACGACCCGCGCGCCACCGCCCCCGTCCTCACCGAGGACCACCCCACCGCCACCGGCCACCTCAACGCGTACGGCCGCACCAAGGCCGCCGCCGAACGACTCGCCCTCGCGGCCGGCGCCGTCGTCCTGCGCCCCCGCGCCGTCTACGGCCCCGGCGACCCGCACCTCCTCCCGCAGCTGCTCGCCCGCGTCCGGCACGGCCTACTGGCGCTGCCCGGCCGCGACATCCCACTCAGCCTGACCGCCGTCGCCAACCTCACCGACGCCTGCCTGGCCGCCCTCGGCCTCACCGGCACCCCGCCCTGGCCGCCCGGCGCCTACAACATCGCCGACGCCACCCCCTACCGCCGCGACGACGCCCTGCGCCACGTCCTCACCGTCCACCGCCTCCCCGCCCGCATCGCCCACCTCCCCGCACCGCTCGCCCGCCTCGCCGCCCGCACCACCCGCATCCCCGGCCTCACCCCCTACACCGTCGACCTCCTCACCCGCAGCGTCGTCCTCGACCTCACCCGCGCCCACACCCAGGGCTGGCAGCCCGCCCACGGCCTCGCCGGGTACCGCCCGTGACACCCGGCCGGAGCGAACCGCCACGCGCTCGCCCCGCGCGTGAACGTTCCTGTGACACCCCGACATGCGACCGGTCGTCAGCTCGCCGACCGCACGAGCGCACCGAGGAGACGGCCTGTCCCCGACGCAGGCCCACCCGAGCACCAGCACCTCGACGCCGCCGGCCTCGACACGCCCGCCACCCGAAACCTGATCGAGCAACCGTCCAGCCGAACGGGTGAAATGGGCGACGGGTCCGCGCTGCGCGACCTCCTCGCCCACCAGGGCGTCCACGACCGCCTCGAACCCGGCCGGACGGCCGCGCTCGAACAGGCTCTCGCCGCCTGCGCACTGGGCTCCGCCGTCCTACCCGAGCCCGCTCGCGACCAACTGGAGGACGCCCTTGCCGGCGCCCGCATGGTGCCCGAAAAGTCCCCGTTCGACCCGGGCTCGCCCGGAGGTAATCCGCTTGAACGGCGCACTCGAACAGCACCATCATCGGACGCCGACGCCGCCCGTGGAACTTCCATGAACTCGGCTTCCGAGTAAGCCACTTGGTGATCGGAGTATCCCGTCCAGCATCCCGCGCGCCCGCGCACCGACCCGCGCCTGGAGGACCTATGACGAAGACCGACACCGACCGGCGGGCCGTTCCCGCCCGAGAGATCGAGGAGTCCGCCCGGTGATCGACTTCGACGTGCTGACCGACCTGGCCTTCAGCGAGGGCATCGAGCGGATCGGCGTCGGCGTGGTGGTCCGCGACCCCTCCGGCCGGGTCCTGATGATCCGCCGGGCACCGCACGACGTCCTGCCCGGCCGGTGGGAGTACCCGGGCGGTTATGACAAGGGTCTGCACATGTCTCAGCGTTTGCAGGAAGGGATGTTGTAGGTCCACGATCTTGGTTAGGTTCACTGCTCACCTCTTGTCTCAAGGAGAGCAGTGGACTACTTCTTCACATCGCGCGACCGAGTCCGACGCAGCTTCGAGCCGATCGCCGGCGTCGATCTCGACGCAGTTCGGTACGTCAGCGGCCCCCGGGCCCTGGCGGACGGGACACCGTTCTTCCTCGGCCCGGACATGCGGCCGCTGGAGCCGCACTCCTCCTTCTTCCACGAGATGGCCAAGACGCTCAAGGCGTCATCGCTGCAGGACTACGCGTACGACTTCCTTGCCCTCGATGACTTCCTGACCAGCCTGGACCCGCCGAGCGATGTCCTGGCGGCCACTGAGGACGACCTGCTCGCCTACCGCAGGTACTGCACGGAGCATCGGGACGAGCCGATGGCGCCGGCCACGTGGAAGCGCCACCGGGCGGTGATCAACAACTTCTACGACTGGGCTGTGGAGACGAAGCTGCTGACTGAGCGGCCGTACTTCCGCAAGGCCAATGGTCGGGACGTCCTGAGCTGGGGGTCGACGTCCGAGCTGGATATCCGTCACTTGACCTTCGACCAGTGGTCGTTCCTGGACAGGGTGGGACTGCGTGGTCTGCTGCCGGACGGGACGGTGGACCGGTCCTTTCGCAATGCCCATCCACTGCGTAACAGTGGGGGCGGTAACCTGGCCATCACCACCGGGTTGCGGCTGCGCGAGTTCCGAGCCCTGCTCGACGTCGAAGTCGGGGTGCCGCGGCGCGATGGTGCAGCGGGAGAGGTCGAGCTTCAGGCGATAGCCAAGTTCGGTCTGCCCCGGACCGTGGAGATCCAGGACCGGACGCTGCGTGAACTCGACTGGTATCGCAGGAGCGAGCGGGCCGTAGCGGTCCGCAAGGCGGCGAAGAACCTCGCGGGCCGCCGGGACGAGCTGTATGTCGTCGACGACATCGATCTGCGGCTGATGAAGGTCCGCGGTCGGCAGTTCGGCCAGCGTAAGACCTGGACGATCAAGGCCATGCCGGCGGAGGTGCGGCGGATCGCCGTAACCGAGGGCGACCATGGCCTGGAGCCGATGGCACTGTTCGTGGGTCGGAGCGGGCTGATGATCAGTGCCCAGCGGTGGGAGCAGATTTTCGGTGACGCCCACGCGCGCGCCCTGCGGATCATCGCCGAGTACGAGCTGCCGCTGGAGATGCCGCGCAGGGTCAGAATCCACGACACGCGGCACACCTTCGCCGTCTACATGCTGGAGCTGCTGACCGAACTGCAGCGGGCGAAGGACGCCGAGGAGTACGCCCGCAGTGGGCGGGTGGCACCGTACGCGGCTGACCACATCGCGCGCAACCCGTTCCTGACAGTCATGCGGCTGCTCGGTCACCGAAGTCCCGGTTCGACGATGCGGTACCTGACCTACAAGCGCTCGACGAACTTGCTGGTCACACAGGCTATCAGTCAGTGGAATGAACAGGACTCCACCTATGGGCAGTTGGCCAGCCAGCACGCCGGGCGGTGGAGCTGATGCCACGCCGAGGCGACCGACGTCCCCGCTCCAGCACCAACCCGCCTGTTGCTCAACCTGCCCCTGTGGCGCGCGTGGGTATTCGCGAGATCACCTTTGTCAGCCGCGGCCGGCCCAGCAATCGGCGTGTCGATCCGGCCGCCTTCGCCTGCCGGGCACTGGCGGCTGAACTCGCGGACGTGTGGATCGACTACCACCACAAAAACTCCTTGAAGACGCAAGGCTCCTACCCCAAGGCCGTCAAGTCCTTCGCGGCGTTCGTCTCCACCCACCTGCCGACGATCGGGCTGGACCCCGCCGAGATCCAGTTGGCCGACGAGCGGTTCGATGTGCCCGCGCTGATCTACGCCTGGGAACAGGACCAGCTCAGCCGATACCCCGAGCAGTCGGGGGAGCCCTGGGCACAATCCCGCGGTCTGCTCTCGCTCCTTGGCCACTGGGCGGCGCGGGCGCCTCGGGTCCCCGAACGGCTGCGCCGACGTATCGAGGCGCCACCTGGTATGCGTAAGGCGACCTACCAGGTGCTGGACGAGTTCAGCAACGCGGAACGCGCGGCACTGCAGAAGGCCGCGCAGAGCGACATCCGTGAGCTGGAGGCTCGGCTGGACCGCGGCCGAGAGCTTCTCGCTGCCGGGCTCGACCCGAACGGGGCCGGCTGGAGGGAGTTGCCGAACCTGGTGTGGGCCGCCCGGCACGGCCTGGCCAGGATCGACGTTCTGCGGCAGCACCTGCCTGCCCACACGAAGAGCTGGCCCAGACAGCTGCGGGACTTCCTTGCGGAGGTACCCGGTGACCTCGGTTTTTCCGGCCTGGTCCGGGCGCTGCACCGGATGCTGTTCCCCCAGGAGATCGACCTGCACCCCTTTCGGGTGTTGCTGTTGCTCGCGATGTCCGACTGCACGCCGGAGGAACTGCACGTGCTCCAGGTGCCCGATGTGGAGTTCAGCTCGGAGGGGGCCAGGCTCGTCCAGGCGAAGCACCGCGCCGAGCGGGTCCGCGCGGACTTCCACCTCACCGACCCATCAGTCACCTCTGCGGCCACCGAGGACATGGTCTTCGCGGGCCGGGGCCGATGGGACGTCCCCGGCCTGTTGCGGCGATTGATCCATGTCAACGCACTGACGCGGGAGACCTTTCGGTTCGAGCCGTGGCTGTTCACGGCGGTGGAGTACCGGCAGAGCCAGGGCATGGAACCCCGTCACGCTCCGTTGCGCGACCCAGGGCGCCGCTTCACCGACTGGATCGCCTCGCACACCGGCCCCGGAGCGTCGTTCCCGAACGGGATCTCTCTTCCGCACGATGCGCGGCGGCTGCGCAAGACCGTCAAGACGGCCCGGGTGGTGGCCCTGGGAGGCACGCTGGCCGACCTGGCCGGCGACGACCACAGCATCCGCGTCTTCCGCGACCACTACGCGCACGGCACCACCGCCCACGTCCTGGCCGGCAGAGCGATGAACCGTGCTCAGGCCAAGGTCTTCGCCAAGGTCACCCAGCAGCCGACTCTGATCCTGCCCGACGCACAGGCACAGCTCGGTGAGCCGGCGGTCGCCGCGGCCCTCGGAGTCACCCCGGAGCAGGGCGTCGAGCTGCGCGACGGCGAGCTCGACATGGGGGTCAGCAACTGCAAGGACCCGCACAATTCGCCGCACAGCGTGCCGGGCAAGCTCTGCCACGTCGCTCCGGCCATGTGCATGGCCTGCGGCAACGCGGTGGTCTTCGTCTCGCAGCTGCCACAGCAGCTCCTGCTGCACGATCACATCGAGCACATGCGTCAGGTCCTGACGCCGCCGACCTGGGAGGCCGTCTGGGGCCGCCAGTCCCGCGCCCTCGCTGAGGTGTTCGAGGAGTGTGCTGACCATCTTCCTGCCGCTCGGCAACTCATCGCGGAACGCGCGGTGACCTTGAACCTGCCGCTGGGCATGCGAACGGAGTACCACCGATGACCCTCCCCGTCCCCACCCTGGTGCTCCGGTCGGCGACCTTCGCCGACGACGAGCCGGTGTACGCCAACATGCCCGGCCGGCTCGCACACAAGGAAATGCCGGTCTTCGGCCGCGCCGACATGTGGCCCGGCGACTGCATCCGTCGGCCGGCGAACAAGGCGCCCGGAGCGTGGCTCTGCTCCTTTCCTGCTGACCCGCGATGGAACCTGCTGGCCAGAGAGACCTCCTTCGCCATGCTGAACCCCCAGCACCCCGCCCTGCAGGCCGCTGGCATCTTCCTTCCTCCGGGCACCTGGGGGCTGAGCACCACGAGGGCCTTCGGCTCCGCGCTAAACAAGCTGCGGCTCTGGGCCGACGAGCAGCAGATGCCAGCCGACTTCGGCCTGTGGCAGGTGGAGGACTGGCAAGGGTTCATCGCGGCCAGGGCGGAGATCACCGCCCCCGGGTCAGTGCGCCGCATGGTTGACGCAGTCCGCCACCTGATCGTCTTCTCGCCCGTCCTGACCGGGGTGCCAACGCTGGAGGACCCCTGGCCGGGCCAGTCGGCTTCCGCGGTCGCCCAGTGCCCCTGGACCGACGAACTGTCCACCGCGGCGATCGCGCCCGAGGTGTGGTGGCCCCTTCTACGGGCCGCCTGGGCCTACATCGACCGGTTCGCTCCCGAGATCCTCGCCCGCCATGACCACGCGACACAACCGAAGCGAGAACGTTGGATGCGAACCCAGGGGCAACTCGATGCCCTGCTGGAGGAATGGCTCGCCGCCCCCGGCTCTCGCGTCCCGATCAACGCGCACCTGGCGGGAACCCCTGACGAAGGCCGCCCCCTGTGGGCGACGCTGAGCCACGAGGTGTCGAAGAGCCCCAACCCGAGCCTCTTCGTTCCAAGGAGTGCTGCCGGGCGAGCACGCCGCCAACGGGTCGAGCTCTGGATCCAACAGACCAACCGGACCGTCTCCCAGAGCCCGCGCCAGCGCAAGGACCGTGCCGTCGAAGTGCGTCCCCCGCAGCGCCTCTCGCCAGCGGAGCAGGACGAGATCCTGCGTCGCTGGCTCGACGCCCCCGCCAACCTCATCCCGCTCCGATCCCCCGACACACAGACCGGTGAGCCCGCAGAGCCGGACTGGAACGAGGTGGCCAGGCTGGTGTACGAGGCGGAGTATTCCGATGCCCTGAGCCTCGGCGGCAGCCACCACCGGGCCGCCGCACGACGCGCCTGGATACGCCAGGTCGTGGCCTCAGCTCCCGAGCGCACACGCCCGGTGGACACCAGCCAGACCCCGCGGGTACTCAGAGCAGCCGGGTACATCTGGGTAGCCGCGTTGACCGCGATGCGCGACAGCGAGATCTTCGAAATCACCCGCGGAGCCGTCACCCAGTACTACGGCGCCCCCGCCGTCGCCTCCCGGCAAGTCAAGCACGACGATTCCCGCCCACGGTCCCACTGGTGGATCATCGAGGCCGTCGCCCAGGCGATCGCAGTCGCCGAGGCGCTGTCCCGCCACGACACCAGGGTCTTCGGCGCGATCAACCCCGCTTTGGGCGACGGCTTCAGGCCGATCCGGGACATTGAGGACTTCATCACCCTCGTCAACGCGAACCGACACCTCACCGGCCTGGACGAGATCCCCGCAGGGCTCGTACGGCCCCACATGTTCCGCAAGACGATGGCCGTGATCGCCGCCCAGGAGCCGGACGGAGAGATCGCTCTCGGCATCCAGCTCAAGCACGCAGCCCGCCGCGCCCTCGCCAACCGGACCACTCTCGCCTACGGAAAACCTGACGCCCGGTGGGCCAAGGAGTTCGACAACCAGTTGCAGACCGTCGCCGCCAAGAAGCTGGCCACCTTGCTCCAGGCCCGCCGCGCCGGCCAGACCATCGCGGTCGGTCCTGGCGCCGCGCGCTTCCATGCCGGACTGGACCGCGTGAACAAGGCCGTCGAGCAGAGCATCAGCCTGCGAGCACAGATCGCCGACGAGCGCCTGGAGATCACCCTGCTGCGCGAGGAGTTCGCCGACCTCCATCTCGGCACGATCAACCACTGCCTGTGGAACGCGCCCACCGCGGAGTGCCAGAACCAGCTCCCGCCCGACCAACGCGGCACGACCCCACTCCTGGGAGCCTGCCAGCCCGCACGCTGCAGAAACTCCGTCCTCACCATCGCCCACGAGCGCGTCTGGCGCATGGAGGAAGCCGACCTCGTGGAGTTCCTGAAGAAGAAGCTGTCCCGGCCGCTGCGCGAGCAGGCGGAGAACCGGCTGTCCGAAATCCGCTCCACGAACGTCCAGTTCGCCAAGATGAAGGAGTCCGTCTGATGCCGGTGTCCGCCACCACCGAGACGAAGCTGCGCGAGGCCATGGCCCGCCTCCTGGCCGGACAGCCCACCAACAGCGACGGCACCCTGACCAAGGAGAACCTCGCCCGCGAAGCTGGCGTCAGCCACGCCACCGTCCACCGCGCCGAGGCCGTCCTTGCCGACTGGGACGCCCAGGTCACCGCACCCGTGCTCCGCACCCCCGGCGAGGTCAAGCGCGATGAGACGATCGCCGAGCTGAAGAAGCGACTGCGTGAAGAGACCGCTCGGGCCGGCGCACTCCAAGCCAAGCTCGACGCGCTCGCCACCGTGACGGCCAACCTCTACCATGAGAACCTCTCCCTCAAGGGGCAGTTGACCAAGCAGCGCACCGCGAAGGTCGCGCCCCTGCCCACGAGTGGGCCCTGGCGAGAATGACGCCCCGGCCAAGGGCTGGCCCTACGTGTCAGAGGCGACGTGTAGGGTCCCGGCCGTGACGTACGGACTGACGCGCTTGCTGCGAACAGAAGACGACTGGTCGAACCTGCTGTGCTTCCTCGCCGAGCTGGATCCTGAGCCGCTCCGGTCTGCGTTGCTCCTGGCCCCGGGCACGCTCAACGTCTGGCGAGAGGCCCGGGTGAAGGCAGGCAGAGGGGCCTCTGCGGGCCGGGCCGACTTCGTCGTTTTGCTGGACGACATCGAGCGATCGGTGATGGAGGTGAAGCTCGGTGCTGGCGCTCACGGCGATCAGTTTGCGGCGTACGACGCCTGGGCGGACGCGAAGGGCTTCCCGCTATCGGCCCGCTACCTGGTGGGCCCGAACGCCGATCCCATTCCGAACGAGCCGACCCACTGGTCCCGTCGGCTTACAGTCCCCGGTCTCCTCTCCGGCTGGAGCCGCTCGACTGACGACCTCGCCCGACTCCTGTCCGTCCGAGCGCTCCAGCAGTTCACACAACTGGAGGCAGAGGCAACGGGCCCCGCGAACGAGGCCTCGATCGCGCTGAGCGACGCATTGCGTCTGCGGCGACTGGCGAGCCTGACGCAGGCTACTGCCCCGCCCGGCACGATCTTCGAGCCGAAGCAGCGATCTCAGACCGGAGCCGCGAACATCTGCGCCTGGCGAGAGACGGCGGACGGCTACGTTGTCGCCGAAATCCAACGCCTGAACCCGAGGCGTCCGAACGGCGGCACTGACACTCCCTTCGAGATCCGCATCATGGTTGGGGTCTCGGGGGGAACGGCTGAGACCGACGGAGAACTTGCGGACCAACATCGAGACTGGCTCGCCCGCTGCAGCTTCGTGCAGCACGCGGGCTCGCCCGTCCAAGAGATGGTGGTGGCACCGGAAGGCCACGGATTCAAGACCGAAAAGTGGAACGGGAAAGGCCACCCGGAGTACTACGGATACAGCGGAGGTGGGCAGGGAAGCTCCGTGGTGCTCCAGAGCACAGTCGATTTGAAAGAAATGGTGACCGCCTTCTCCGCCGCGCTCCAGTATCTGACCACCTACTCGGAGCAGTAGACCAGGCCGAAGCGCACCGAAACCCCGGCGCCATCGCCACGCAAGTCACAACAGCACCTGCAAGGCTGGAATGGCATGCCCTCCTCGATCCCCAACAGCGATGCGGCCGCCGACATGCGTCGGGCGGGTAGCGCCGAGTCCTGGGAGCCCTGCCCAGGACGGGCCCGCGAACCCTGGATGTGCCGTCACATCCCGTGGAAAGATAGCCGCTCGACCGAGTCGGTCGGCTGCGAGAACGAGGCTCCGGGTGGCTGGTTGGTGCATCGATAACGCCTCCGCTCGGGGCGCGGGCCCCCTCCAGTCTCGTCGCGAGCTGGGAGTTCTCGCGCACGGAGGCGGAGGTGAAGGCGATGGCGCTGGCCTGGGGCGAGTGGACTCAAACAGTGGGAAGTTGGTTGGGGCGAGGCGGGCCGTTCACGCCGTGATCTCGGAGGGGTGCTCGGGGGACGAACCGATGCGGGGGTCGGGCTGGACGAGGAGGGTCGGTAGACCACTGGCGGTGCGTTCGGCCCACTGGTAGTCGAGGTGGTGGAGATATCGTCGATCCAGGACGCCGGGGCGTCGGCGTCCTGGCGGAGACGGAGTCGCGTTTCTACGCGTGGCCGTCGAGGCGGGTGGTGGTGATCGGCAGCCAAGGCAACTTGATGTGCTCGAAGGCGGGCAGGCCGACGAGCGGGGCAATGACGTGGGCGGCGTCCGCCCCCGGCCGGTGCAGTACATCGGCCACACGAGCCTGGTGCCGAGGCAGCTGTTGATCACCGGGCCGTGGTCGGGGGCTGCTCGCGCTGCAGCAGACACGCACCGCATCCGACCCGAGCGCTTCGTCTGCGTCACGAAGGGCCCGGCAACCGAAGGTTGCCGGGCCCTGTTGATCGGTGAGGGTCAGCCGCAGGGGGTATCGGGGGCGAAGAGGGTGAGTGGTGTGCCTCCCACGGCGATCACGGTGAAGCCGCTCTCCGTGTCGGACATGGGCTCTTCGGCTTGGTCACCCACTCACCATCCGCTCACCACCCTGGATTTGGGGGCGCTGTAGAGTCCGCGGGAGTTCGTGCTGAGGAAGCGGTGCAGTTCGCGGGGATGGAACCCGGGAAGGAACTCGCCGGCGCGGTAGATGCGGTAAGTACCGCCGCGGCTTGGCGCAATATGCTGATCGGTCAGCCATTGTTGCTGGGGCTCGCAGCCGGGCTTGAAGCGCACCAGGATACTTCCCGCGCGCCCATCATGGGTATCCAGGCGCAGTTGGATGTCGTCGATGACGGCCCAGGGCAGCATGAAGGTGGTCCGCCGTACCAGCGGCCTTCGAGTGATGGTCAGGCCGGTGGAGTCGGCGGAGATAACGTCAGGTTCGAAGCTGGGGCCCGCGATGGCACCGGCCACGGCCAACACGACCATCAGGATGATAACGAGGAGGCCCGCCCCCAGCATGCCGTTCCCCCACGGGGAGCTCACGTCGCCCGTCCCGAGGCTGTTGCCGCCCCCCAGGGCGAAGGTGCCAAGGCTCACGACCGGCTTGGGATAGCGGGCGAAGCCGATGATGAAGCCGAAGACAAAGCCGACGGGCACGGCGCACCCAGCACCTAGGCAGGCCGTCATGAATCTCTGCCTGGCGGGCAACATGGTGATCGAGCGGGCTTCGTCGGGCTTGGCGGGTGGTGGGACGGATATCTCGCGCTCAAGGGTGGGCGCCGCGTCACTGCCGTTCAGTTGGTCAAGGGCCTGCGTGGCAGTGGGCCGCTTGGCCGGGTCGTCCCGTAAGAGCGCGGCGAGCAGTGGGGCGAGAGCACCTGCTCGGCGGGGTGGGCGGATGCGTGCGGTGTTGGCTTCGTACGGGGCAACGCCCTCCACCGCCTCGTAGAGGGTTACACCCAAGGCGTAGAGGTCGGAACGGGAGTCGCCGGGCGCGCCCCGCATCACCTCGGGGGCGATGTAGCCGACAGTGCCGATCACCATCCCGGAGCCGGTGAGCTTCGTCTCGCGGTGGTCGATGGCGATGCCGAAGTCGGCCAGCAGGATGCTCCCGTCGTCCGCGAGCAGCACATTCGCGGGTTTGACGTCGCGGTGGATGATGCCTTCGGCGTGGGCGGCGGCCAGGGCCTGGACCATGGCCCGTGCGAGGCCGGCGACATAGGCGGGGTCGAGCGGGCCATGGCGGTTGAGCTCCTGGGCGAGGGAGCGGCCGGAGACCAACTGCATGACGATCCACGGGCCCTGCGCGGACTCGAGTACGTCGTGGATGGCTACCACGTGTGGCACCCCACGCAGCCGGGCGGCGTGCCGGGCCTCGCGCAGGGCCCGTACTGCCATCTGGTGGCGCAGGTCCTCGGGCAGGTTGTCGGGCAGCCGCACCTCCTTGAGCGCGACCTCAACGCCGAGTGAGCCGTCGATCGCCCGCCATACGTTTCCGAACCCGCCCGAACCGATTCGCTCCAGCAAGCGATAGCGCCCAGCGACGAGCTCACCCGATCGGTTCGTCATGCCAAGACCCCTTCTGCACGGCGTAGCTTCACGGCCGCTGGTACGACGTGGCCGCGGGTTTCCCCGGTTCCTACCCCGCTACGCCCACGAAATTACGGTGCCGCTCACGGTTGTGTCACCAGCCGCCACAATGGGCGAAGGGGCTGCTCGGCCCGCCACGGTGCTATCGGTCGCCCGCTGGTCGCGGGGTTTCCGTGTCATCGGCCGCGAAGCAACGGACATCGCTGACCGGCAGGGATGCGGCCACCCGGGTCGGGGCGAGCTGACGGGGGTGGGGGCGGTAGCTTGGTAGCAGATGAGCTGACGGCCGAGTTCTTCCTGAACAGCGCGACTTCGCTGACCCCTGAGTGAAGGTCACCGTGGTGACCGTGCCCCAGAGACTCACCTGTCTCATGCATCCCAGGGGTCCGTTCGCCGAACGGTCACCGAACGATTCCGCAAACCTCTCCTTTCGGACACCCCTGGATGACCTGTGGCTTTGGGGTTCAGAAGCAGGTACTGACGTATCTCACGTGCGGTGAGCCTCACGCTTCCTCCCGCTGCCGGTCCGTCTCGGCGCATGACTGGTTTCGCTGGATCTCGGATCACGAAGGGGCAAAATCTTCGATGCCGATTGAGACAGCAGGGTGGGCCTTGCCGGACCAGGAGGCACAGGGTCAACCACACTGTTCACTGAGACAGCCGAAGGCCTGAGACATGCGAACTGTTCATAACGCCGGCGGTCGCGAGGACGGCGAACCCGTACCGGCCGGCGCGGCACGCGAGCTGGCCGAGGAGACCGGGCTCACCGGCCTGCCACTGGAGTACGCGCGGAGCCTGGACTTCACCAACCAGCGCGGCCTGCGGGTGCGGCAGTTCGTCTTCACCGCCGTCGTGCCGGACGGCACGCCGATCGTCCTCTCACCGGACCACGATGGCCATCAGTGGGCGACTGCCGACCAGTTGCCGCCGACGAGCGACGGTCAGCGCACGGTGATCGAATGGCTCACCGGCCGCCTGGCCCTCCCCGGCTGGCGCCCGGTCGGTGGGTACGTCACCACCATCGCCCGGCCCAGCTCTTACGGGTGCTTCCTGGTCACCGACCCCCAGGGACGCGTCCTCGGAATGCGCTCCGCCATCAACCCAGGTGTGTGGAACCTCCCCGGCGGCAACGTCGAGCACGGCGAAACCCCGTTCGCCGCCGCCCTGCGCGAGGCCCAGGAGGAACTGGGCCTCGACCTCGCCGCAGAGAACCCCGAGGTCATCGCCCGGCGGCGCCTGGTCGCCGTCATCCACGAGCAGGCCGGCACCGAGTACCCCCTCCCCGTCTGCGGATACGTCTTCGACGGCGGCGTCCTCACCGCCGAACAGCAGGCCCGGATCCGCCTCGATCCGGCCGAGCACACCGAGTTCCGGTTCGATACGGCCCACGACTGGCGCTCCCGGATGACCCCCGCCCACTACCAGCGGCTCCGGCAGGTGCTGCGCGCCCACCGCTCCGGTGTCCCGCTCTACCTGGAGCGCCCCACCCGGGACGGCGACGACTTCGAGGGCGTCCTGGTCTTCGTCACCGACCGCGCGGGTCGACTGCTGATGCACCTGCGCGAAGACCGGCCGGACATGGCCTGGCCCGGCTACTGGACTCCGATCGGCGGCTGGCGCGAGGCCGACGAGAGCGCCCGGGAGAGCGCGGTGCGCGAGGTCCGCGAGGAGGCCGGCATCGAGATCACCGGGCTGCGGACCCTCCCCGACCCGCACCACGACCTCGGCCTCCCGCTCACCCGCGTCCTACATGCCGTCTGGGACGGCCCCGACGGCGACCTGCGCCTCGGTGACGAGGGCCTGGCCGTGCGCATGGTCCCCCTCGATGAGGTGCTCGACCTCAAGGTCCCGCCCTACCTGCACCACTACCTGCCGCTACTCGCCGCGGCGGCCGACCAGTCCACCGGGAGGACCTCGTGACCCAGCTCGACCACACCGGCCGCCCGGCCGGCACGACACCCCGCACGCCCGGAACGGACCCGCTGACCCTGATCGTCGGCGTCCACCTCGTCCTGGCCGACGACGGCACCGTGCTGCTCGGGCGGCGCCGCAACACCCGCTACGCCGCCGGCCTCTGGCACCTCCCGGCCGGGCACATGGAGCGGGGCGAGCCCGTCACCCGCTCCATGACGCGCGAGGCGGAGGAGGAACTGGGCATCACCCTCGTCGAGGACGACCTCGAACTCGTCCACACGCTGCACCACCTCGACGCCGACGACGGGCGCGGCCGTCTCCAACTCTTCTTCCGCGCCGTCGCCGATGCCTACGCCGGCACCACTCCGGTTCTGGGCTGCTCCTGCGGGATCTGGGGCTGCTGGCCCCTGCTCACGGTCATCACCACCACGGCGGAGACCGTCACCTGGTCCTCCTTCCGGCAGCCCTTCCGCGAGGAGTGGGGCGAGCTTCCCATGGGCCCGTACGTCATCGCCCGCTCCGCCTACGCGGCCGCGGTCACCGAACCGGTCCACCTCGTCGAGGATCCACTGGGGCTGCACGGGGAGACGACGCCGTGAGGAGAAGCCGCCAGAACTCAGCCCCGTCGTCCCGCTCCTGGCCGTCGGAGTACTCGCCGTGGCGCTCGGTGACCTGTCGACCAATCACCCGGGAAGGCGCGCCGTCCCGGGCCGATCGACGGGTACTGCGCGCTCCTCCGACTGCATCGAGGCTGTGTGTGGGGGCCACGCATGCACGGCCCGAAGGCTTGCCCGGATGCGCTCGACGTCGGGTGTACCGAGCCTCTGGGCGATTGTGAGCGCCTGACGCAGGTGTGCCTCACCCTCCCGGGTGTTCCCCTCCCGGCGGAGGCTGTCCCCGATGCCTTCGAGCGCGTGTGTCTCCTGCAGCGGGTACGTGATGGCCCGGGCGATCTCGAGTGCCTTCGTGTGGTGGGTGCGGGCTACCCTCCAGCGGCCGGTCTGGGACAGGAGCTTGCCCAGCAGGTTGAGGGACTCCGCCTCACTGCCCGAGTCCTGGATCTCCCGGCACATGCTCAGGGACAGCCCCAGGCTCTCGGCCGCGGCCTCGTACTCGCCCAGCGAAAGCTGAGCATCGCCCAGATGGGCGAGGGCACGGGCCTCACCGAGCGCGAAGCCCTGCTCCCGGAAGTTGCGCACGGCTTCCCGGAGGGTGGTCGCAGCCGCCTCGTGCTGTCCGGTCCGCTGCTCGACGCACCCCAGGTAGGCAAGGCTGATCACCTCTCCCCGCCGGTCGCCGCCCGCGCTGTACATCTCGCGGGCGGCGCGGATGTTCTCGACGGCGTCCGCGTAGCGACCGGTGTCCCTCCGGAGCAGAACCAGGAAGTTGAGGGTGTTGGCCTGACCCTGGCGGCTGCCGATGGCGCGGTGCAGTTCCAGGGCTTTCAGATGGCTCGACTCCGCCGCCTCGAAGTCGCCGGTGAGGCGCTCGGCGTTGCCGTGGCCGCTGAGCGCATTGGCCTGGCCGAGACGGTTGCCCAGAACGCTGTAGAGCTCCAGCGCCTCCCGGTGGTTGGCGACGGCCACCTCGAACGGGCCGGTCAACTCCCTGATCATGCCCAGGCAATAGAGCGCGTTGGCCTCGCCGAGACGGTTGCCCAGCGCGCGGCACAACTCCAAGCTGGACTGAAGGTGCTCTCCGACCTCCGTCCAGCGGCCGGACAGCATGAGCACATGGCCCAGGCTGATGAGGGTGTTGGCCTCGCCGAGGCGGTCACCCAGTTCCCGGTAGCTGACCAGAGCCTCCTGGTGGCACTCGACGGCCTCGGTCAAGTGCCCGGCGAGATGCCGGGTGTGGCCGATGCTGGTCAGCGCGTTGGCCCGGCCGTGCCGATCGCCCAGCTCGTCGTACAGGTCCACGGCTCGAAGCAGGTCTTTCGCCGAGGGTTCCAGCTGCCCTGAGAGCTGCCAGATGATGCCTCGGTTGGTGAGGGCGTCGGCCTGGCCCTGCCGGTCGCCGGTGCGCAGCGCGGTGTCGAAGGCGATCTGGTGCAGTGAACGGGCCTGCTGCCAGTGGCCCTGACTGCGCAGACCTTCGTGCATCGCCGCGGGCAGCCGGACGGCGTGGGCGGAGCGACCGTGGGCGGCGGCGAACTCCACGGCTGCTTGCAGATTGGCCCGTTCGGCCTTCAGCCAGGTGTTGGCCAGGGCGACGGTGGACAGGTCGGGCACGGTGATCGGCGTCGCCGGGCCGGCGGTGGGAACGGGGGCGGGAACGGGGGTGTGGCGGGCAAGGGGCCGGTTGGCCGCGGTTGCGGCGGCCAGGTAGTAGTCCAGCAGCCGGTCCATGGCGGCTTCGTTGGCGGTCGGCTCGTTGGCGTCGGCCAGCGCGCGGGCGTGCTCGCGGATCAGGTCGTGCATCCGGTAGCGGCCCCGCACCGGCTCGTCGATCAGGTGGTGGTCTTCGAGTACCTCCAGCAGCCGGCGGGCCGTGGGAAGGTCGGTGTCGTCCAGCGCGGCGGCGGTGTACGCGTCGAAGTCGTTGCCCGGGTGCAGGCCGAGCCGCTGGAAGAGCCGCTGCAGGTCGGAAGAGAGGTGCCGGTAGGAGAGGTCGAAGGCGGCGGCGGCCGAAGTGCTTTCGGCATGGAGGGTGGCCAGGCGGCCGGCGGCGGCGGTCAGGTCCGAGATCAGGTCGGCGACCGACCAGGACGGATGGTGGCGCAGGCGAGCCGCCGTGAGCTGGATGGCCAGCGGCAGGTACCCGCACAGGCGTACCGTCTCGACGACCGACGGGTCTTCGGGGAGCAGACCGGCTCGACCGGCCTTGGCCGTGAAGAGCCGGGCGGCATCCTGCGGGGGCAGGACGTTCAACGTGATGGGCACGGTGTCTTCAAGGTCCACCAACCTGCGACGGCTCGTGACGATCACCAGGGTTCCTGAGGTCCCGGGGAGCAAGGGCTTCAGCTGCTCACTGCTGCGGGCGTCGTCGAACAGCACCAGCATCCTCTTGCCGGCCACCTGAGTGCGCCAGAGGCCGACCCGGGCTGACAGATCGGAGGGGATCTGCTGTGGCGTCACCCCGGTCGCCAGCAGGAGCGTGGCCAGGGCGTCGGTCGGCTCGATGGCCGGTGTGCCCGGAGTGTGGGCGTGCAGCGGCATGAAGATCTGGCCGTCGGGGAAGTCGGCGGCCAGGCGGTGGGCGCAATGGACGGCGAAGGCGCTCTTGCCGACACCGGGCATGCCGTCGACGGCGTGGATCCCCACGACTCCGCCCGTCGCGGCGCCGGCCCGGCACGTCGCGAGGACCAGATCGATTTCCTCGCGGCGCCCGATGAAGGAGGAGATGTCCCGCGGCAAGGAGGCGCTCACTACGGAGGCCGTCCCGGACGGCGCGTCCCGGGTGGGCCGGGGCGTGGGCACGGAGAGGCCGCCGGAAGGGCTTCCGGAGGGGCCACCGGAAGGGCTGCCGGAGGTTCCACCGGAACTGAGGATCTCCTGGTGCACGTCCTGGGTCGCCCGGCTCGGATCGATGCCGAGTTCGTCGACGAGAGCGTTGCGCAGGGCTCGGTAGACCTCCAGGGCCTCTGCGGCGCGGTCGGTGCGGTGGAGTGCGACCATCAGCTGCCGGTGGAACGCCTCCCGGAAGGGGTGTTCCGCGGTCAGGGCCGCGAGATCGGCGCTGATTCCCTGATGCCGGCCGAGGTTCAGCTGGGCGTCGAAGTGCCATTCCAGGGCCTGCAGCCTGGCTTCACGCCAGTGTTCGCGCGGCGCCCGCGCCTCATCGAGGTCAGCCAGTTCGGCCAGGGGTTCTCCCTGCCACAGTTCCAGCGCCGCGGCCGTTTCACGGCGGACGGCGTCCCAGTCCTGGTCCATGAACGCGGCCTGGGCCCGGGCCAAACGGTGTTTGAAGACCTGGCAGTCCAGCTCGCCGTCGGCGACCTTGAGCAGGTAGCCCAGCGGCGTCACCGACAGCCGCTGGCCCGTGTCGTCGGACAGCGCGCGGCGAAGTCGTGCCACCAGGTTGTGCACGGCGGCAGCGCCCGAGGTCGGTGGGTTCTCACTCCACAACACGTCCTGGAGCCGATCCGTCGCGATCGGCCGGTTCGCGTGCAGGAGCAGCACAGCCAGCAGTGCGCGCAGCTTCGGACCGCTGAGGGTGAGTTTCTCGGATCCGTCGTGAACGCTCAGTCGGCCGAGAACGCTGAACTGCATCCCTCAATCCCCCTACCGGGCCGGGCAGCCCGTCCCCAAAGCCGATCTTCGCTGCATGTTAGCTCCATGACAGGCGCGCCGACCATGATCCTCTCTGCGGGGTGGCACGCCTGGTCCGACTGCGCCCGGAGGAGCCGGGGCCCAACTCGTTCGAGGGGCGTCTCCGCTGGAACTCGGATAGCGGTAGAGAGGGTTGAGGTGTCCGACATTCGCCTGCGCCAGAGGGCCGTGGCATCGTCCCGCAACGGGAACATCGAGATCGTGATGCGGAGGCACGGCATCCTGGTCCAGGACACTCCCGAGGCCCGGAATACCGACGGGCCGACTCCGCGGGGGTGGAGCAGCCCCCGGGAAGCGGCGGAAGCCGGCCGAGTGCCGGACACGGGATGGAACGCGACACCGCCACGTAGCCGATACCCCGGGAGCAGTTCCTGCGCGGTTGGGGCCGGCCGCTGCCCGATCCGTGCGGCGGCCGGTTGGTAACGGAGGCGGCTCGACACGACGCTCACGAAGGGTGATGGCTCGGGCGTTGTGGGGCTGGAGGGTGACTACCGGAGCCATCGGTCGAGGGAGTCGGCCCGGACGTAGCCGATGTGGTTGTCGTAGGCAGGTGGATCGATCTCCTTGAGCTCGTCCGCGAGCACGCTCGGTTCGGCCGCTCACAGGACTTCGACAGCGCTGCGGACCGCCGCGCCGCCCGCCGACCGCTGCGGTGGCGGGCGGCGCGAGGACGGTGACGCCCCTGCTGCCGGGTTGCTGGAACGAGTTGCGCAGGCGCGTGGCGACGTCCTTGGACAGGCCTGATTCAGTCTGGGCGGAACGGTCCTCAACGCCGAGATGCCGGGCCGCAGTCGAGTCGTGGGGGGGTAGCCGCCGGCCGGCCGGCGGCTACCCCCGCGTCTGGACGAGTCGGGTGTCGCCGACAGGCCGGTCAGGGCCGCCGCAGCCCCTGGAGGAGCAGTTCGACCAAGCGCCTGGGGTCGTAGCGGGAGTCGGTGTCGCGTCCGATGCAGAGGTTGCCGATGCCGCGCATCAGCTCGTAGGGCTGCGTACCGGGCCTGATCTCGCCGGCGTCGACCGCGGCATCGAGCAGCTGGGCGCAGACGGGCAGCAGGCGGTCGAGGAAGTAGGTGTGCAGCGCGGCGAAGCGGTCGCTGTCGGACTGCAGGGCGTCGGCGAGTCCGTGCTTGGTGACCAGGAAGTCGACGAAGAGGTCGATCCACCGGCGCAGCGCGTCGAACGGGGAGTCGACGTCGGCCAGCAGGTTCGGGCCGGCCTCGGCGCACGCCTCGATCTGGTGCTGGTAGACGGCGGTGACGAGATCCGCCCGGGTCGGGAAGTGGCGGTAGATCGTGGCCATCCCGACGCCCGCCCTGGCCGCGATCTGCCGGATCGGGGCGTCGACGCCGGAGGTGACGAACACTTCGGCGGCGGCGGCGAGCACCGTCCGCCGGTTGCGTTGGGCGTCGGCCCGCTTGCCGGGGGTCGACGGCTCCCCGGCGGGGCCCTCGGCGGGGTTCACGTTCTCCTTCGACACCTATTGCTCCTTCGACGCCGCTTGACAAAACGGAGCGCTGATCCGGATATTAAGTGGAGCAGCGTTCCGCTTCAGCTTAGCCGAACCGGCCGCCGCAGATCGCCCTGTCCGCCGCCGGTCACAGGAGCCCGACGACCGGCCGCGTGAGACCGGCGAACGACCGGTCGCACAAGGCCGGTGAACGGCCGGTCGCACAAGGCCGGCGAACGGCCGGCGCCTCCGAAAGGGAACCCACATCGTGAGCACATCCACCGTCACCACCGCCGACACCTTGGGCACGCCCGTCCCGGTCCTCTCCTTCAGCCCGCTCGTCCTCCCCGCTCCCGGACGACCCGTGGACCTCCGGATCCGCGTCTCCGCACCCGTGACCGGAAGCGGCCTCCCCGTCCTCCTCCTCTCCCACGGCCACGGCCCCTCCAACAACCTCTCCTCACTGAACGGCTACGCGCCGCTCGTCGACTTCTGGGCAGCCCACGGATTCGTGGTCATCCAGCCCACCCACCTCACCTCCAGGACCCTCACCCACCTGGTCGCCGACGCCCCTGGAGCCCCCTACTTCTGGCGCTCCCGCGCCGAGGACATGACGCACATCCTCGACCGGCTCGACGCGATCGAGAACGCCGTGCCCCAGCTCGCCGGGCGGATCGACCACACCAAGGTCGCCCTGGCCGGACACTCACTCGGCGGCTTCACCGCGAGCCTGCTGCTCGGCGCCCGGCTCACCGACCCCGGGACCGGGGAACGAGCGCACCTCGCCGACGACCGGATCAAGGCGGGCGTCCTCCTCGCCGCGCCCGGCAGGGGCGACGTCCAGAACGGCCCCATGGCCGAACAGTGGCCCATCCTGCGGGGCATCGACTTCTCCACCATGGCCACCCCCGCACTGGTCGTCACCGGCGACAAGGACGACCCCCGGCACTTCACGGACATGGGTCCGGACTGGCACGCCGATCCCTACACCCTCGCCCCCGGCCGCAAGACCCTGCTCACCCTGTTCGACGCGGAGCACGGACTCGGCGGAATCGCCGGATACGACGCCGCCGAAACCACGGACGAGAACCCCGAACGGGTCGCCGCCCTCGCCCGCCTCACCGCCGCCTACCTGCGCACCGAACTCCACCCCGGCGACCGCGCCTGGCAGACCGCGTGCGAGGCACTGACGGCCGGCGCCGACCCGATCGGACGGGTCGAGTCCAAGTAGCCCGCCCGCAGGCCTCAGCCACCGGACGGTCCGAGCCGTCGTCACCGGCGTCCGACGGCACCTCACCGCCGCCCGGCTCCACCCGTACGGCGAAGGGCGGTCCCGACCCTCGGGACCGCCCAGGCGGGCGACGCCGCCACCGACGAGAGCGAGCAACACCACCACGGAGATCCCCCGTCATCGCCCCGTCGACCGGCGCCGGTCCGTGAAC
This sequence comes from Kitasatospora sp. NPDC018058, assembly GCF_044327205.1. NCBI lineage: Bacteria > Bacillati > Actinomycetota > Actinomycetes > Kitasatosporales > Streptomycetaceae > Kitasatospora > Kitasatospora sp. NPDC018058. The sequence goes on from NZ_JBIRFA010000021.1 coordinate 127,633, forward strand.
CATCCGGTCGTCGGCGAGCTCCCGGCGCCGACGGCTGGACACCGCGGGCCTGATCCCCCGCCCCCCGGCGGGGGATCAGGGGCAGTGGTAGGCGAAGGAGGTGGCTGCGGTTCGGGGGGCGGGCGAGAGGATCTCCAGGGTGGCGGTGGCCTGGAGTGAGCCATGGCCTTCGAAGGTCCAGCGCAGGACCAGGTCGGTGTGGTGGGCGCCGGCAGGCAGGTCCTGGACGATCTCGGCGGACGTGGTGCCGTCGCTGCGCAGCCAGCGGTAGCGGAGGGTGCCGCTGCCGCCGTTGGTTTCCACGGCGGCGGTGATCACGGCGGTGCCGGCGCAGCCGGGGCCGGCCGGGTCGGTGGTCACGTCGGCGGCGGTGACGGCGAGGGCCGGCGTGTGCAGGCGCCAGAACAGGAGCGCCAGGATCGCCAGGAGCACGGCCGCCGGTACCAGCCACCGCTGGATCCGGCGGGGCCGTCGTGACTGCGGCGCCTCCGGTGCCGTCTCGCCGCGCCATGCGGCGGCGGCCTGCGGCGGGACGCCGGGGCCGAAGCGGCGCAACTCCCCCGAGGCGAGCGGCTGTTCGTCCGGCGTGGCATCGACGGGGGTCGTGCCGGACGCGGACGTGGCGCCGAGCCGCACCGTGGCGGCGGCGTCCGCGTCCGCCCCGGGTGACGGCGGGGTGGGGCGCGGCGCGCTGCCCCAGACCCGGGGGTCGAGGAAGGTCGCGCTCTCCGCCTCGTGGCCGTCGAGGCGAACCGTGGCCTCGGGATCCGGTGCGCCGCGGTCCAGCCGGACGGTCCGGGCCTCCCCCGCCGAACCGGGCTCCAGACGGAGCTGTTCGCCGTCGCCCGTGCCCGGACCGAGCCGGACGGTCTGGTCTGCGCCCGGGGCGGGGGCGGAGTCGGGACGGGGCGTGGGCATGGCTTCTCCAGGACGATGGACGGGTGACGGACCGGCAGGCGCGGCAGGGTCAGCGGGGCGGGTTGCAGAGGAAGGCGTTCATCTCGGCCGACGTCCGGCCCGGCTGTGCCGCCGCCGGGGTGGTGCCGATGCGCACCCCCCAGGTCGGGAAGGTGTCGGCCGATCCGAAGTCGTGGGTGCGGGTGATGGTGGCGCGGCCGTTCTGGACCGCCACCGTGTCGGTGGCGACGGTGACCGCGCGTCCGCCCGAGCTGTGGTACCAGCTCAGCGTCAGGGTTCCGGTGGCGGCGCCCTGGGCGGCCACCGTGACCGTGGCGGTCAGACTCCAGCGGCCGCCGCAGACCAGGGAGTCCAGGTTCACCGTGCTGACCGTGATGGTGGCGGGGGCGACGGTCGGGCTCGGCGTGGAGGGGCTGGCCACGGGGCTCGGCCCGGCCTGGGTGGGGGCGGGGGCGGCGGGCGGCGCCGACGGCGCTCCGGCGGGGCCGGGCGGTGCGGGGGCCGGGCCGGTGGCGGGGACGGCGGAAGGCGCGCCCGGTGCCGGGGCCGTCTTGCCGGTCGGCGCGGCCGAGGCGCTGCCGCTCGGGGTGCCCGGGGTGGTCGGCGCGGTGGCCGTCGGGTCCGCCGAGGCGGACGGTGTCGGGCCTGGGCTGTCGGCGCTGCTCGGCGTCGGCGAGGGGCCAGCCTGGTCGTGCGCGGCGAGGCTGGTGGTCGCCTCCGGGGAGGCGCCGCCGACGACCGTACGGGCACCGCCGTCGGCGGCCCCGGCCATCGCCACGCCGGCCAGCGTGGCCAGGGTGACGGCGCCGGCCGCGACGCCGACGAGCGCCTTGCCGCGGGTGCCCAGGCGCGCACCACGGCGGGTCAGGGTCCGCTGGGCGGTGGCCGGGAGGGTGTCGGCGGCCGGGACGGCGCTGATCTCGGTGCCGGAGAAGCCGGAGAAGCCGTCGGCGCCGCCCAGAGCGGTGTGGGCCAGCGAGGTGCCGCCGGTGGCCCCGCCCTGGGCGCCGGGCAGCAGCAACGCGAGCAGGGCGACCAGGGCCGTCAGATCACGGCGCCCCTTCTCCTCCCACTGCGGCCCGTAGCCGGCCGCCGCGACCGCCTCCAGTTCCTCGACGAACGCGGCCGCGCCGTCGGGCCGGGCCTGCGGGTCCTTGGCCAGGCCCGCCAGGATCAGCGGCCGGACCGGGTCGGGGGCCAGCTCGGCCGGGATCGGGGCCTCGGTGTGCTGGACGGCGAGTTCGGCGATGGTGGTGCCCGCGTAGGGGCGGGCGCCGGTGAGGCACTCGAAGAACGTGACGGTGGCGGCGTAGACGTCACCTGCCGGGGACGCGGGCCGGCCGGCCCACTGCTCGGGCGGCATGTAGGCGGGGGTGCCGGAGACGTCGCGGTCGTCGCCGCTGGCCACCGCGATGCCGAAGTCGACCAGCTTCGACGTGGCGGTCGTGTCGACCAGCACATTGGCGGGCTTGTAGTCGCGGTGCACCACGCCGGCCGCGTGGGCGGCGGCCAGACCCAGCAGCGAGCCCTTCAGCACCACCAGGGCGGCCTCCGCGGTGGTGGCGCCCTCCGCGCGGAGCAACTCACGCAGCGCGATCCCGTCCACCAGCTCCATCACGATGGCCGAGCCCCGCTCCCCCTCCACGTACTCGTAGAGCCGGGTGACGTGCGGGGAGTCGATCCTGGCGAGGACCTGCGCCTCCGCGCGCAGCGCGGGCGTTCCGGCGGAGGCGCGCAGGTACTTGATCGCCACCGGGGTGCCGGTCTCCCGGTGGCGAGCCAGGACGACCCGGCCGCTCGCACCGGCGCCGAGTTCCCGCTCGTGGAGGTAGTCCGGGAGCTCCCAGGGGTGTTCGCCCCCGGGCGCCGGGGCACCGCCCGCGGCGGGTGCCGTGTCGTCCCCGCCCGGTATGCCGTCCCGGGCCGGTCTGTCGCCCTCGGTCTGTCTGTCGTCCATCGCCTTGCGCTCTTCCCGTCACTGCCTGCTCGGCTTCGCGGCGACGCACCTTACGGCACCGCGGCCGCCGGCTGGGACGCAGCCCGTGAACAGCGGGTCGCGGGCCCGCCGGTCCGGGAGGTCACGATTCGGGTGATTCGCACAGCGTCCCAACCATTCGGCTTCGTCTCAGCTCCCGCGACGGCGGTGCGGGCTCAGGAGAGCATGGTGATCCGGCCCTGCATGATCCGGTGGTTCACGCTCCGGATGTGGGTCGGTCGAGGCCCTTCCCGGAAGGTCCGTCGTGGTTCAGGCCGCCCCGCCGGCCACCAGGCCGTCCAGCTCGTCCCGGTCGACGCTGAGCGTCACCCCTCCGTACGTCTCGTTGGCACTGCCCCGGTACTGGTGGATGCGGTGGCCGGCCCACAGGTCGTCGGGCAGCCCGGCCTGCCCGCTGGTCGTGGGGCGCCGGTCCCAGCGGGCGTACCAGATCGCGTCGGGCATCGGGGCGCGGCCGGCCTGGGCGGCGGCGACGATGTCCGCGATGCCGGAGTCCATGCTGGAGTAGAAGCCCGACCGGTACCCGGCCGCCCGCAGCGCCCGGGTCCAGCCGACGGTGAAGTCGACCACCGCCTGGCTGCACACCGCGTCGCCCGTCGGGTAGGCCTCCATGTCGAGGTACACCGGGCTGCCCGGACCCAGCCCGAGCGCCTGCAGCGCCGCCGCCGCCGCCCCCGCCTCCTGCCCGCCCTGCTCCTCGGCCCGGGCCGGGTCGATCCGCAGCGGCTTGTCCGGGCGCTCGGCGCAGGGCGCCTGGAGACCGACGTGGGTGGGCACCAGCTGCCACCCCATCGCCCGGACCGCGGCGACCCACTGCGGCGTCAGCCGGGGCTGCTGGCAGCCGCGTTGGCTGCCACTGCTGTAGATGTTCACCGCACCGTACGGCGAGGCGGTGCTCCAGACGGACAGGGCCTCCTCCGACGGGGCCGAGCAGGCGTCGAACCCGACCCCGGTGAACCGGTACTCCGGCAGCGGGTCCGCGGAACCGGCGGGCGGCGCGGCGAGGGGCGCGGGACGGACGGGTGAAGGTGCGGCCGCCCGTACGGCGGCCGGCTCCCACCTGTCGGGCGCGTGCCCGTGGACGGCACTGGGGAACATGACGAGCGAAGCCGCCAGGAGGGCGGTCGGAGGCAGAAGGCGCATCCCTCCGTCCTAGCCGTCCACCGCGCGCCTCCCGTGCCATCGTGGCGACGCGTCGCAGCCGTTCACCCGGAATCCGCATCCTCGGCCCGCCCACCTGGGGTCGTGACGGCGCCTCAGTACTCCGCAAGGGGTGGCCGTCGAATGCCCGTTCCCGGTTGATGGCGCCTACTCCCCCGCCCGACCTGCCGCGTCGCGCTCGGCGAACACCTCGCGGGCGGCCGCGATCCCGTTGAGGGCGGCCGGGAAGCCCGCGTAGACCGCCATCTGGACGATCGTCTCGATCGCCTCTTCCCGGGTGCCGCCGACGTTGAGCAGCCCGTGCAGGTGGACCCGCAGCTGCGGGGCGGCGGTGCCGAGCGCGGTGCAGGCGGCCACGGTGGCCAGCTCACGGGTCTTCAGGTCGAGGGCGGGACGCGAGTAGACGTCGGCGAAGGCGAAGTCGACGATGTAGTCGGCCAGGACCGGGGCGATGTCCGCCAGCGAGGCGACGACGCGCTCCCCGGCCTCCCCGTCGACCCGGGCGAGTGCGTCGAGCCCGCGCTCGTGCCGCTCGCCGAGCGTCCGCGTGCCGTCGGTGTCGCTTCGCGCAGGGGTGAAGTCGAGCTCCGGCCGGGCCGCGAAGGCGGCCTTGGCCACGGCCATGCCGTTGAGCGCCGCCGGGATCCCGGCGTAGACCGCCATGTGGAGGACCGTCTCGACGATACGGGCCGGCTCGACGCCGATGTTGAGCGCGCCGTCGATGTGGAAGCGCAGCTGGGGGGCCGCGGTGCCCAGCGCGGTCAGGGCGGCGACGTTGATCAGCTGCCGCTGGGCGAGGGTGAGGCCGGGCCGGGCGTACACATCGCCGTAGCCGAACTCGACGGTCAGCCGGGCGAGGTCGGGGGCTATGTCGCCGAGGCCGTTCAGGATGTCCGAGCCCCCGGGGCCCGCGATCTCGCACAGGAGGGCATGGCCCCGCGAGAAGCGGTCGGTGGACGGGGAGGCGGGCGTGGACGCGGGCGAGGAGACGGACAGGGACGGGGCTGCGACAGCGGTCATGGCGGTCTTCCTTGCGGCTCGTGAAGAGGATTAGACGTTACGGAACGTTCCGTAACGCCATGAGGCTAGGACGATCCACGTCCACTGTCAAAACGAAACGTAACGTCACGCCTGGGCTAGACTCGGACCATGACCCCCCAGCCGAAACCCGAACGCCGAAGCGAACGCGCCCGCCGCGCCATCCTGGACGCCGTCTTCGAGGTCGCCGGGGCCAAGGGATACGGCAAGACCACCATCGAGGCCATCGCCGCGACCGCGGGCGTCGGCAAGCCGACCATCTACCGCTGGTGGCCGTCCAAGGGCGCGATCGCCCTGGACGCCGTCAACGACCGGATCGGCGACTCCATGGACTTCCCCGACACCGGGGACATCGCCGCCGACCTCACCGCCCAGCTCACCGCCGTCGCCGCCATGCTCACCGGCGACACCGGGACGCTCTACCGCGGCATCATCGCCGAGTCCCAGAGCGACCCCGACCTCGCCGCCGCCCTCCGCGCCACCTTCCTCGAACCCCGGATCCAGCGGTGCGTCCGCCGCCTCGACGCCGCTGTGGCCGCCGGCCAACTCCGGGCCGACCTGCCCACCCGCACGATGGTCGACATCCTCTACGCCCCGGTCTACTACCGGATCCTGCTCGGCGCCGGACCCGAGGAGACCCTACGCAGTCCTCTCCTCGTCGAGACCGTCCTGGAAGGCCTGCGCCCCGCCTGACACCCCCAGACCCACGGCAGAGGACGGCCCGTGCCGACGGGGTACCTCGATCGCTGCCACCAGCGCCGATGTCCTCCTCGCCCCTCCCCGAGCTGTGGCTGCGCGGCGTCGCCGCCGATCCGTCGCCGCCCGTCGAGCGGCTCCACGCGTTGCTCGACCACAGCGGACTGCCGGCCGCCGCCGCGTGAGGGGCGCTCGGGTCGCTGAGCGGTCGGACGGCCTCGCCCGTAGGGCAGGTCGCTGGCTAGGGTGAAGCAGCACGTCAAGGGCCGTGGACGGCCGGGGAGGGCACGGGACAGTGAAGAACAAGGGCGAGCTGGACGACCTGCGGGCACGGCTGGCGGCGCTGGAAGCGGAAGTCGACCGCCTGCGCGAGGAGTCCGCGGCGACCCGCGCGCCGGCGGCGCCGGCCGACCGTGACGGCGCTGGGGTCCGCTCCTCGGCGCCCGAGCGCACCCGGGTGCCGAACGCCGTCCGTGCGAACCAGGCCGAGCAGCCCCAGTCGATGACCAGCCTCGCCGATGCCGTCGGCGTCATGGTCTCCGACCAGGCGGAGCAGACGATGCTCCTGCGAGCGCAGACCCAGGCCCTGGAAACCCAGAGCAGCACGCTCACCAAGCACGGCCGGTTCCTGGAGAGCCTCCTGGAGGGCCAGTCCGCGCTGTTCGAGGAACTGCGCCGGGACGGCAGGTAGGCACCGAATGACACCGTAGTGGGGGCGGCCGGCACGAACGGCCGCCCCCACTCCCGTGTTCACAAGCCGTCAGGCCTTCGGGACCACGTCCGAGGGCTGCTCCCCCGGGGCCCGGGGAGGCGTCCGCTCCGGGCGCAGGGCCAGACCCACGCCGACGGCGGCCGTGACCAGGCCCAGCACGGCGAGGGGGCGGGACCACTCGCCCGCCGTGGTGGGGGCGAAGGCCGACGGCAGGACCAGCAGCGAGGCGGCGAGGGCGACGGCCGCCGAGGCCGGACGGATGCTCGGGCGGCGCGGGCCGAACGCGTCGAGCAGCGTCAGGTGGCCGGCGAGCAGGACGGTCACCGCCAGCGCCCGCCACCAGGACGGCTCGCCGAGGGCGGCGAACAGGACGGATCCGGCGGCAAGGAGGGTGGTGCGGGCGGCGGACAGCCGCGCGTGCCAGGTCACGGGGGGCGGGCCGTCCGGTGCGGCGACGGCGGCCCAGAGGGCGCCGACGGCGACCGGCAGGAGGCAGACGGGCCCCCACCGGTCGGTGAGTGTGCCGGTTCCGGTGCCAGCGGCGGCGAGGGCGAGGGCGACGCCGATGCCGCGCAGGACGGCGCGTTCGAGGCGCGGGGCCCGGTCGGCGCGGTGGGCGGTGCGGGAGCGGTGAGCGGTGCGGGAGCGGTGAGCGGTGCGGGAGCGGTGAGCGGTGCGGGAGTCGTGGGCCGGTTCTTCGACCGTGTGGGTCATCGGGCGGCTCCCGTGATCCGGCGGCGCAGCAGGGGCCCGAGGGCCAGGTCCAGGGTCTCGCCGGGCGAGTGGCGGACCACCGGGATGCCGCGGCCGCGCAGGGTGGCGCGCATCGCCTCGCGTTCCGCGTGCCACAGGCGCAGCGCGAGGGCGTCCACCTCGTCGCCGGGGCGGGCCGTCGGCTCCCCGGCCGGGATCTCCACCACGACGAGCGGGTTGCCCCGCTCGCGGACCTGGCCGAGGACGTCGAGGATGCGCTGGTCGGCGAGCGGGGTGAAGGCGTAGACGAGGGCGTGGCCGGGCATCGCCGCGAGCGGCAGGGGCGGGAGGGGGCCGCGGTGGGGGCGGTCCTGACGGACCTCCAGCACGCTCTCCACGATGCGGTAGAGCTGCCGGTCCCCGGTGGAGGCGGTGAGCTGGCGCAGGCGTCCACCGACCGCGACGAGGCCGATCCGGTCGTGCCGGCGCAGGTAGGCGCGGGTCAGACCGGTGGCCGCGCGCAGGGTCTCGTCCAGGCTGCTCAGCCCGGTGGTGGTGTCGATGTAGTCGGCGAGGGTGTCGAGCAGGACGACCGCGTCGGCGGCGCGCTCGGCGGCGAACTGGTTGATCTGGACGGCGTCGCGGCGGGTCGTGGACGGCCAGTGGATCCGCCGCTGCCGTTCGCCGGACACGTACGGGCGGACGCCGACGACCTCGATGCCGGTGCCCTCGTGCGCGGTGGTGTGCTCGCCGATCCGTTCGGGCAGGCGGACCGGGATCGGGGTGAGCCGGGCGGTCTCGGGGACGGGGAAGACGTCGACGGTGCCGAGGTCGGTGCGGACGGTGCGCCGGGTCAGGCCCCGGGCGTCGGGCACGTCGAGGTCGACGACGCCCAGGTGGCGGCGGCCCCAGCTGTCGGCGTGGAGGACGAGGTCGACGCCGGTCGGGGTGACGGTCAGGGCATCCAGGGCCATGCCGGGGCCGAGCGCCACGGTGGGCTCGGGCGGGCCGATCCGGCCGTCGTGGTGCACGGTGACGTGGACGGTGACGGGCTCGCCCTCGAAGCAGCGCTGCGGCCGGACGGTGCTCTCGGCGGACAGCCGGGTGGGGCGGCTGTGTCCGGGGGCCGCCAGGACGAGCAGGACGGCCGCGAAGGCGGCCGGGGCGAGCAGCCAGGCGTGGCCGGTGAGCAGGGCGGCGACGGCCGCCACGGTGGCCACCGTGAGCAGGCGCAGGGTCTGCTCACCGGGCCGCCAGTGGGGTGACGGCGGGCTGTCGGGCAGGCCGGCGGCGCTGGCACGGGCGCTGCGGGCGACGGCCAGGGCCCGGGCGCGGCGTTCGAGGCGGTCCGCGCCGGCGGCGTTCGGGGCGGGGTCGGCGTCCGGCTCGGCCGGAGCGGGGTTCACGGTGTCACCGCGCGGGGCAGCGTCCGGGGTGCCGGGACGGAGGCGACCAGCCGCGCCAGCACGTCGTCCGCCTCGATCTGGCGTACCCACAGTTCCGGCTTGAGCGTGATGCGGTGGGCCAGGGCGGGACCGGCGAGCGCCTTGACGTCCTCGGGGGTCAGGTAGTCACGGCCTTCCACCATGGCGTGGGCGCGGGCCAGTTGGATCAGCGCCAGGCCCCCGCGGGGCGAGGCGCCCACCTGGATCTGCTGGTCGTTGCGGGTGGCGTCGACGAGGGCGATGACGTAGTCGACCAGGTCGTCGTCGACCTCGACCCGTTCCACCGCGGCCCGCATGGCGAGCAGCTCCGCCGGGCCGGCCACGGTCTCCAGGACCGGCTCGGGGGCTGCCCGGTCGATCCTGGCGCGCAGCATCGCCGCCTCCGTGGTGGTGGGGAGGTAGCCCATGCGCACACGCAGCAGGAAGCGGTCGAGCTGGGCCTCGGGCAAGGCGTAGGTGCCCTCGTACTCGATCGGGTTGGCGGTGGCGATGACCAGGAAGGGGTCCGGCAGGCGGCGGGTGGCGCCGTCGACGGAGACCTGGCCCTCGGCCATCGCCTCCAGGAGGGCGGCCTGGGTCTTGGGCGGGGTCCGGTTGATCTCGTCGGCCAGCAGCAGCTGGGTGAAGAGCGGGCCGGGCCGGAACACCATCTCGCCGGTGTTGCGGTCGTAGAAGGGCGCGCCGGTGACGTCCGAGGGCAGCAGGTCGGGGGTGAACTGGATCCGGCGGAAGTCCAGGCCGAGGGTGGTCGCGAACGAGCGGGCCAGCAAGGTCTTCCCGAGTCCGGGCAGGTCCTCGATCAGGACGTGTCCGCCGGCGAGGGCGCCGAGCATGACCAGGCGCAGTGCCTCGGGCTTGCCGACCACGGCCCGTTCGATCTCCCCGATCACCGCGCGGGCCCGCTCTCCGGCCTGCTGCGGGGTCAGCGCCGGCGGGGTTGCGGGGACGGCTGCCGGTACGGCCTCCGGCTCCTCCCCCGGCGCCGTGCCCGGGTCGGCGGGGTGGGCGGGGCCGTGGAGGTTGGTGGAAAGGTCGGGCATGACGCTCCTGCGGAAACGATTCGGTCGGTGAGGTGATCGGAACTGGGCTGCGTGCCCGCCCCGGGTCCCGGGGCGCGGTGGGTCACCGGGGGTGGGGCGAAGGAGGCGGGTCACAGGAGGCGGGTCACAGGGAGTCGAGCCGGTCGACGAGCCGGCGCAGGACCTCCGCCGGGAGGACCTCGGCCGGGGCGGGCGCGGAGGGGTCGATCCACGGCCACAGTCGGGGCCCCAGGAGTTCGGCGGCCCGGTCACGGTCGGCCGACAGGTTCAGGCCGTGGACCTCCGCGAGCCGTACCGCGTACAGCCGTTGGAGCCGGGAGCGCAGCGGCGCGACGTCGCCCCGGGGGTCGAGGCCCTGACGGACCGTCCAACGCCAGTCGCCGAGGCCCGGCTCGTACACCGCCATCTGCCGCGGCCGGCTGCGCAGGGAGAAGGTCTCGGCTCCCGCTCCGGCCACGCGGCGGGCGACGAGCAGGCCGGTGGCGCCCAGCAGGACCGCACCGGCCCCCGCCCCGGGCCAGCCGCCGACCAGGGCGAACAGGACCTCGGCGAGGACGGCGGGCACGGCCAGCTCGATCAGGCTGTGGCGCACCGAGCCCGGCTGGGCGAGTTGGCGGTCCGTCCCGTCCTCGGGCCCGTCGTGTCGCGGCGCCGCGCTGCTCATCGGTGGCCTCCCGGCGCTGGTCACAGGTGCTCCCCCGCAGCGTGCGCCCCGGTGGCGGCCGGGGGTGCGGCGTCCCGGGGCGGGGCGGCGTCCCGGGGCGGGGCGGCGTCCGTCGGCGCGGCGGCGTCCGCGAGCCGGGCGGCGATGGCGTCCAGGGCCGTACGGGCCCGGCGCACCTGGCTGTCGTCCATCCGGTGGGTCGAGTACCGGGCCTCGCGGAACAGTTCGGTGAGCTCCCGTGCCCCGGCGGCGTCGATCCGCTCGTCGGACAGCGCGCGGCGCAGCAGCTCCGTCGGGCTCTCCCACGCGTGTCGGGGCAGGCCGGAGGCGGCCAGCGAGCCCTCCATCGCCGCGTAGCAGGCAATCACCGCCGCCCGGGCGTCCGCACCCTCCAGGGCCCGGCGGCCGGAGGCGACGGCCTCGGCGAGAGCGGCCTCGGGGCTCGCGTACGCGGGCGCGGCGGGCAGCACCGCGGGCACCTCCCGGCGGCGGGCCCACAGCCGGCGCAGCTGGAGCACGAGGACGACGGCGAGGACGAGCCCGACCGCGGCCGCCAGGGCGAGCAGTCCGATGAACACCGCCCCGAGCCCCTCGCCGACGGCCGGCGGGCGCGGTTCGGACGGGGCGGACGGGATGGCCTCGGGACTGAGGCTGGACACCACCCGGTGTGGGTGGGGCGGCGCGGACGGCCCGGAGCCCGCCCTGCCGTGCAGGACCAGCAGCAGGACCGGGACCACGGCGGCGGCCAACGGCAGCAGGAGCATGGCCGTCCCCCGCAGGCGCTCGGCCCGGGGTGTCGGCCCGTCGAGGTGGCGGACCTCTTCGCGGAAGCGCACCGCGAACCTGCCGACCAGCGCGGCCCACCCGAGCCCGAGCAGCACCACGAACCCGAGGCCGGCCACCGGCCCGGTCGCCGCCGACCCCAGGAGCCCGCCATCGGGCCGCAGCGCCGCGGCGGCCGACAGCAGCCCGACGACGACCAGCAGCACCCCCGCCGGCCGGCCGCTCCGCCCGCGCGTATGCGACGGCGACCCACCGCTCATGCGAACCCCCCCGGTTCCCCACGCGTCCCTGCGCGCGACAGCGCGCGGGTGCAGCGTCGCACACCAACCGTCACGGTGTCACCTGCCGTCACGGGCGGCCCGGCGGATTCCTACGCGGTGGTGAGCGCGTGCCCCAGCAGCGACATCGCGTCGGGCATCACCCGCCGCCAGAAGCCGTCCGTGTGCTCCCCGTCGGGGAAGTGTTGCTCCCGGGCTCGCGCCTGCCGCGCGACCTCGCGGGCGGCGGGGCAGAACGGGTCCTCCTGGCCGCACCACACGCCGAGGGTGCCGACCTGCAGCCGGTCCAGACGGAGTGTCGGCTCGTGGGCCTGCCAGTCCGCCTCGTCGGCGTACCCGCCGGTCGTGCGGGCGTCCGCCCAGGTGCGGAAGACGGCCGGGCTGAGCAGCGCCACGGCGTCCAGGTTGCGGCCCGCCTGGGTGCGCCCGATGGCGTACTGCAGGGCGCCTGAGCCGCCCATGGAGATCCCCATCGCGGCGCGCGGCGTGGGCAGTTGGCGGGCGTGCAACCAGCCGGGGAGTTCCTCGCGGAGCATCGCCTGCGGGTCGTCGCCGCCGGCGGCCTGCTGGTGCCAGTACGTGGCGTCCCCGCCGTCCACCGCGACGACGGCGAACGGCGGCACGCCGCCCTTGACCGCGGCCGCCAGGAACTGCGGCACCCCGAGCGCCACCATGCCGTGCGCGTCGTTCCCTCGCCCGTGCAGCATCACGCAGACCGGCAGGTTCGTGCTCGCCGTGGCACCGGGCGGAAGCATGGTCACCACCGTGACCTCGCGGTTCCGCGCCGCCGAGCGCACCTTCTCGACGTGCACCGCTCCCGGCGCCACGTCCGGCACCGTGCCGTCCGTCCCGGTCATCCCCAGCACCTTCTTCAGCCCGACCCCACCGGGCAACCAGCCCGCGAGCATCCCGCCCCCGGCCGCAGCCCCGAGCAGGGCACCGCCACCCACGACACCGGCCCCGAGCCGCAGCAGCCGGCGACGCGACACCGCCCGGTCGGCGGGGTCCGCCGGGGGCTGCTCGGGCTGCTCGGTGGCACTGTCGATGTCCGTGGTCATGTCGGTCGGCCTTTCGCCATTCGGTTTCATGGGGGCGGGCGGGCAGGCGCACGCGGGCGCGGGCGCTGCTCCGGGGCGCGGTCACCGTGCGCCACGTGCGGGCGCGTCAGTTCACAGGCGCGGCAGTGGGCCGGTCGAGCGGACCCGCGTGGCAGCCCGGCCGGGAGCAGGCGGACGGTCAGATGTCGGCACATTCCCCCCAGTCGGCCGGCCCCAGCAAACGATCATCGTAGTGGACGAGGAATCGGACCGTCTGGTTCCGCCCGCGCTTCACCGTGGGTGGATGGTCGGCGTGGCGGTGGGGCCCGGAGTGCCGAACCAGCGGGTGAGGGAGGGTTGCAGGGTGTCCGGTGTGCCGGCCCAGCAGACGTAGCCGTCCGGGCGGATGAGCATCGGTTCGATGGGGGCGCCCCGGCCGGTGCGGTCGACGCGGTCCGACCAGGGGGCCGCGGCCCTGGCGAGGGTGTCCTGCGGGTCGAGCAGGACGCCGCGTCCGGACCGCAGGAGTTCGTGCAGGCGGGCCGGGCCGAGGTCGAGATCCGGTGCGGGGAGACCGAGGAGCGGATGGGGTCCGGTGTCCGGCATCGGGTAGCGGGTGGCCATCCCGGACATCAGGTCGCCGAGATGGCGCTGGACGTCCGGCAGTTGGGCCATCGTGGTGAAGAGCTCCCGGGCGGCCGTCACGTCCGGGTCGCAGGTGCCCGCCCAGTCCATCAGCAGGCCCTGCGCCTGAACGTTGCGCAGCACCGCGGCCCCGGCCGGGTGGCGTTCCGTGTGGTAACTGTCGAGCAGGTCCTCCGGTGCCCAGCCCCGTACGGCGGCGCCGAGCTTCCAGCCGAGGTTGAAGGCGTCCTGCATCCCGGTGTTCATGCCCTGGGCGCCGAGCGGGAGGTGGACGTGGGCGGCGTCGCCGGCCAGGAACACCCGCCCGTGCCGGTACCGCGCGACTTGCCGGGCCGCATTGGTGATGCGGCGGGCGTAGCACAGTTCGAGCAGGTGCACCCGTTCGCCGAACACGGCGCGCAGGCCGTCGCGGATCTCGTCCTCGGTGACCGGGACGTCCCTCGGCAGCGACCGACCCGGCCCGCCCATGGCGAGCCTGCGCAGCGGCCTGCCCCGGCCGTCGGTGCCGAGCGGGAACACTCCCACCCAGTGGCCGTCCGCGGTGCGGGTGTGCGTCGCCAGGTCATCGGCGCCGACCAGCCGTACGTCGGCGGCGACCGTGGTCACCGTACCTGCCCGGCCCGGGAATTCGGCCTTCAGCAGCGACCGCACCGTGCTGTGGCCGCCGTCGGCGGCGACGAGGTAGCGGGAGCGGACGGTACGACCGTCGGCGAAGGTCGCGGTGACCCCGTCCTCGTCCTGGGCGAGGGCGACCAGTTCGTGGTCGCGCCGGACGCGGAGGCCGTGCGCGGCGAGGTGGTGTTCGAGGAAGCCCTCCAGCGCGACCTGCGGTATGGAGCGCGGGGGAAGGCGGCGAGGGGCGAAGTCGGGCGACAGCGGGATGCCGGCGAAGTGGCCGGTGCCGACCGGGTGGTCGCCGGCGGCCAGCAGCGGTTCCAGCAGGCCGCGTTGGTCGAGCGCCTCCAGCGTGCGGGACTGCACGCCGCCGGCCCTGGACAGTGCGCTGCGCCGCGGCAGTTCGTCGGCCAGTACGGTCGCCACTCCCGCCAGCAGCAGTTCGTTGGCCGTCGTCATCCCGGTCGGGCCCGCGCCGACGACGAGTACGTCGGTGTTCATGGTTTCTCCCTGGTCGCGTCGATCGATCGTTCCGGTGCGTTGCGCCCGGAACGGGATCAACGCTCTTCCCGCCGGGGGTCATTGGGCCAGTGACCGGCTCGATGGTGCCGGTATCCGACGCCGACTACGCTCGTCGCGGTGGAATCCGACTACTCCCGCTACGCCGGCTCCTCCGGCTCCTCCGGTTACGACGAGCTGGACCGTCGGCTCGTCCACGCCCTACAGATCGACGGCAGGGCCCCCTTCAGCGCGATAGCCGGGGCTCTCGGGGTGTCGGACCGCACCGTCGCCCGCCGCTACGCCAGGTTGCGCTCGACCGGCGCGGTGCAGGTGCTCGGCGGGGTCGACCCGACCGCGCTGGGCGCGGTGCTGTGGCTCCTGCGGGTGCGCTGCGCGCCTTCCGCGTCGGTCACGGTCGCCGAGGCGCTGGCCCGACGCCCCGACACCTCCTGGGTGAGCCTCACCTCCGGTGGCACCGAGATCACCTGCACGGTCCGCACCGAGAGCGAGGCCGACAGCGAGGCGTTGCTGCTGGCCCGCCTCCCCCGCACCCCGCGCGTCGAAGGGGTGAGCGCGCACTCCGTGCTGCACACCTTCTACGGCGGCCCGGACAGCCTCATCGCCAAGCTCGGCCCGCTGGGCCCGGAGGCGGTCGCAGCACTGCGCCCGTCCCCGCCGCCGCACCGGCCTGGACCGGTGCGGCTCGACGACGGCGACCGCAGGCTGCTCGCCGCGCTCGCCACCGACGGCCGCACCGGGTTCGAGCGGCTGGCCGCGGTGACCGGCTGGTCGCCGACGACCGTCCGACGCCGGATGACGGAACTGCGCGCACACGGGGTGCTCTACCTGGACATCGACTGCGACCGGCGCCTGCTCGGCATCGGCGCCCGGACCCTGCTGTGGCTCTCGGTCGCTCCCCCGCACCTGGAGGAGGCCGGCGAGACGCTGGCCGGGCACCCCGAAGTCGCCTTCGCCGCCGCCACGACCGGACCGACGAACCTGTACGCGACCGTGGTCTGCGCGGACCAGCGGGCGCTGTACCGGTACCTGACCACCCGGGTCGCCGCGCTGCCGGCCGTCACGCACGTCGAGACGGCGCCGGTGATCAGGACCGTCAAGCAGGCCGCGAACCGGGTGTAGCGGCGACGACTCCCACCGGACCCGCGCTCTGAGCGCGCGCCGGTGTGCCATCGGCGAGAGGCTGGAGTTGAGGCACGGAGTCATAGGAGGTCGCCATGACTCGGAAGACTCGTTGCGGGCCGGAACGGGACCCGGAGTTCTTCAAGGACCTGGCCGCGGTGTTCGCGAAGCACCCGGACACCTCGAGAAGATATTCCGTGCAGTGCCTGCACGGCGAGACCGAAGTGCTGAAGGTGGACTTCAAGAAGCAGATCGGGTTGTCGCGCATCGAGGGAGACCGGATAGTGACCGAATTCCGCAACCGCGACGAGTTCGAGGACGACCCTGAAGACGAACCCCTGTGCTGCGAGTGGGCCGGCGAGGCGCCGCACATGTTCTGTATCAGGTACTGCAGGCTCTGACCGTCCGGACGCGGGCCGCCGATGTCGGTTGGGCCGGGTGGGCCGGGCAGGTCCGCCAACGGCCCACCCGACCGAATGCCGTCAAGTCCGCACGAATCGGAAGACTTGACGAACCCGCAGGTGGGAGCGGGGATACGGCGGGCGCAAACTCTGGTGCGCCGGCCTCCGGCGGGCCGCTACGATCTCCACCTGCCGCACACCTGTTCACCATGCAACGACCGCGCGCCGTCCTTCCGTCGCGCCCAGGGGGAGGATCACCGCATGGGCGCGCCCCAGCGTTCCGCCGGCATGAGCACATCCGTCAGAGCCGTCACCGCCGTGGCCCTGCTCATCGGCTTCTACCTGCTCGCCATCGGCATCATCGTGGGCCTGCTCGCCCTCGACATCGCCCTGTACCAGGCGTCGGGCCAGCTGCGCGCGGGGCTGATCAAGCTCTGGGCGCTGAGCGCCGCGATCGGCTACCCGGTGGTCCGGGTGGTGTTCCTGACCCGCCGCCGCAAGGACGACGGCGAGCTGCCCGGTGTGCTCCTCACCCGCGAGCAGCAGCCCGCCGTCTGGGCCATGGTCGACCGGATCTCCGAGCGCACCGGCGTCCGCGGACCGGCCGAGATCCGGCTCGTGCCCGAGGTCAACGCGGGCGTCCTGGAGGAGACCAGGCTGCTCGGCCTGATCCCCGGCAAGCGCCACCTGGTCATCGGCGCCCCGCTGCTGATCGGCCTCACCGAGGGCGAGCTGGAGTCCGTCCTGGCCCACGAGTTCGGCCACTACAGCAACCGGGACGTCCGACTGGCCGCCGTCACGGTCGCCGGCCGCCGCGCCCTCCTGCGCACTGTCGGCGGGCTCCACCAGCGCGCCGACCGACACCAGGCCGAGGAGGCCGCCAAGCTGGCCGCCAAGGCCGAGAAGCGGCTGGCCAAGGGCCGCAAGCCATCCGGCGAGGAGGCCGGCGGCGGCGTCGACCGGGTCCTCGCCGGGCTGTTCACCCTCTACGCCAAGCTCTACTTCCGGGTCTCCGAGGCGGTCGGCCGCCGCCAGGAGTACGCCGCCGACCAGGTCGCCGCCCAGCTGGCGGGCCGGGACGCCACCGCCTCGGCGCTGCGCAGGATGCCCGCACTGGCCGCCGCCCAGGACTTCTACCTCAGCCGCTACGCCACCATCGGCTGGGACGCCGGCCTGCTCCCGCCGCCCGGCCAGGTCTACGGCGGCCTGCTCCACCTGCTGAGCGATCCCAAGCGCCGGGAGGAACTCGCCGAGCACGCGCTGGACCTGCCCGAGCAGGA
This sequence comes from Kitasatospora sp. NPDC018058, assembly GCF_044327205.1. Classification (NCBI taxonomy): domain Bacteria; kingdom Bacillati; phylum Actinomycetota; class Actinomycetes; order Kitasatosporales; family Streptomycetaceae; genus Kitasatospora; species Kitasatospora sp. NPDC018058. The sequence continues at coordinate 144,676 of NZ_JBIRFA010000021.1, forward strand.
GCCCGACCCGTACGACTCGCACCCGCCGATCGACCGCCGGGTCGCCGCGATCGAGGCACTGCCCGACGACGGGCGCGGCCCCGGCGCCGCCGGCCCCGCCCTCGCGCTGCTGCACGACGCGCAGCGGGTGCTGGCCGAACTGGAGGTCGTCACGCTGGTCCCCGAGGCCGCCGGCAAGCAGCGGGTGGAGTGGCCCGAGCTGGTCCGCGCGGCGCTGCTGACGCGCGCCCGCGAGGCCGCCGCCCCGGCCTACCGGGCCCTGACCGGGCTGGGCCTCGCACCCACCGTCCACGGCCTGCTCGACGCCGTCGACGCCGGCCGGGCCTGGGAGTTCACCGACCGGCTTCCGAAGAGCGACCAGGCCGCCGCCGCCACCGGCCGGGCCGCCCGCGAGTTCGCCCGCCCGGTGCTGCGCGAGGAGCTGGGGCACGCCGCCGTCGTCGCGCTGGCCGGAGCCGGCCTGGCCGGCTGGGAGCTCTCCTGGTCCGGGCCGGCCGAACTCCATCTGCCGGACGGCTTCGAGGACGCCTTCGACGCAGCCCTGAACGCCGCCTGCAACGACACGGCGGACACCGCACCGCTGCGCGCGCTGCTCGCCGGGGCCGGCCTCCCCGCGCCCGCCGCCCCGGCCGTCTGAGCCTCCCCCCGCACCACGCCCCGACCTGCTCCACCCCGGAAGGATCCTCCTTGATCGGCATCATCGTGTTCGCCGTCATCGGCCTCGTGCTGCTGTTCCCGGTCGTCATGACCCGGCTGGCCAAGCGCAAGTTGGCCCAGCTGGAGCGGGCCAAGGCCACCATCGCGAACCACGAGGCGCGACTCGCCGCGGAGGAACGGGCGAAGAACACCATCGTCCCGGCCGACCACGGGCTGCTCCTCGGCAGCGAGCTGGTCCTGGACGACGAGCCCGGCCCCGAGGAGGAGGCCGTCCTCGCCGCCGCGAAGGGGGGCGACTGGCGGCCGGCCGCCGCCCACCTCGCCGTGGACGGGTCCGCGAACGTCCGCTGGATACGCCAGCGCTCGCTGGCCCTGCTGGCCGCCGAGGACGACACCTGGCTGCGCGCCTGGCGCGCGGAGCGGCCGCAGGACCCGACCGCCGCACTGCTGCACGCGGACGCCCTGGTCTACCTGGCGTGGAACATCCGGACCTCGGCCCGGGCCAACCAGGTCACCCGCGAGCAGTTCGAGGGCTTCCACCGGGTCCTGCTGGAGGCCGCGGAGGCGGCCGAGGCGGCGGCGGCACTCGCCCCCGCCGACGACCCCAACCCGTGGGTCGTCCAGATTTCCATCGCCATGGGCCTCAACTGGTCCAACGACCGCTTCCGGCAGGTCTGGTCCGAGCTGGCCGAGCGCGATCCGTACCACTGGGCCGCGCACGCCCGGGCGTTGCAGTACTGGTGCGCCAAGTGGCACGGCAGCCACGAGCTGATGCACGGGTTCATCGACGGGGCGATCGCCGCCGCGCCGGCCGGCAGCCTGCTCGCGCCGATCAAGCTGGAGGCGTACTTCGAGCAGTTCGGCCAGGACCGGGAGAAGCTCACCGCCTGGCAGCGGCCGGAGGTCGGCGCCGCCCTGGACGCCGCGCTCGCCGACGTCGCGGCCGCCGACCCGGACCACCCCCGCATCCGGTACGCCCGCGGGTGGCTCGCCTACGCCCTGAGCCGGGCCGGCCGGCCGACCGAGGCGCTGGAGCAGTACCGCGCGCTGGGCCGGTTCATCCCGCAGCCGTTCACCAACTTCAACGATCCCCGGCAGTCCTTCATCGACCTGCGGATCGACGCCGTCCAGGGCGCGGTCGCGGCGGCCCGGCGAAAGGCCTGACCACGGGGGCAGGAGAGCCGACGACCGTGGAGCTCGCTGCCGTGCTGTTCGACGTCGACGGTGCCCTCCTCGACTCCGCCGCCACCCACCACCGGATCTGGACCGCCTGGGCGAAGCTCCACCGTCTGGATGCCGACGAGGTCTGGCGGCGGACGTTCGGCCGTCGCCCGGAGGACACCGTGCGGGAGGTCGCCCCGCAGCTGGATCCCGTCGCGGAGCGGCACGTGCTCAACGAGCTGATGCGCGGCGAGGGTGACGCCTTCCCTGCCGTCGAGGGCGCCGGTGACCTCCTCGGCGCACTCCGGCCGGGCTCCTGGGCGATCGTCACATCAGGCAGTCGTCGGCCGGTGCACCAGCGGTTCGGCCGCGCCGGCCTCCCGCTGCCCGAGGTCCAGGTCTACGGCGAGGACGTGCAGAACGCCGAACCCCACCCGGAGCCCTACCTGCTGGCTGCGGCCCGCCTCGGGACGGAGCCCGCACGGTGCGTCGTGGTCGAGGACGCCCGGCCGGCGTCGCGGCGGGCAAGGCGGCGGGCTGCACGGTCATCGGGATCACCACGACACACGGGGCCGACCGGTTGGCCGACGCGGACACGTGGGTGTCCTCGCTGGCGGAGCTGCGGCAGTACCTCCTGCCGCTGGCCCGTACTCGCCCGGGGGTTCGGGCCACGGGGTGACGGCGCTGTCGGCGGCCTGGGCGGTCGGGATAGGGGCCTGGCGGCGAGCCTGGTCGGCGTCGGGGTGGCACTGCTCACCTGAAGGGCGTTCAGAACCCCGTGAGCGTCGTCTTCCCGACGGCGGTGCCGGACTCCTGCAGCCGGTGCGCCTCGCGGAGGTTGGCGGCGTTGACGGGCCCGAGGTCCCGGGTGGCGGTGGTGCGGAGGATGCCGGCGTCCACCAGGCGCGCCACCTGGGTGAGGATGTGGTGCTGCATGGCCCGGTCGACGGTCGCGAACCGTGAGCGCGTGTACATCGACTCCCAGTGGAACGCGATGCTCTTCGCCTTGAGCAGGCCCATCGGCAGGGAGTCGACGTCGTCGATGGCCACGATCCGGCCGAACGGCTTGAGCACCTCCGCGTAGACGGAGAGGTTGCCTTCCGTCCCGGTCGTGCTGAAGACGTGGTCGACGCCGCCGGGCGCGACCTCGGCAAGCTGCGGGGCGAGCGGCTTCGCGTGGTCGACGACGTGGTCGACGCCCATGCGACGGGCGAACGCGGTCGTCTCCGGGCGGGAGGCGGTGCCGATCACCGTGAGGCTGGTGAGGGCACGCGCCAGCTGGGCCACCATCGAGCCGACGCCGCCCGCGGCCGCTGTCACCAGCAGCGTGCCGGTCTGCTCCAGGGCGCCGGTGCGCAGCCCGAGCCGCTCGAACAAGCCCTCCCAGGCGGTGAGCGAGGTCAGCGGCAGCGCTGCCGCCTCGGTGAACGAAAGGGAGACGGGCTTGCGCCCGACCAGGCTCTCGTCGACGGTGTGGTAGCGGGAGTTGGCACCGGGACGGTCGATGGCGCCGGCGTAGTAGACCTCGTCGCCGGCCCGGAACAGCCGCACGTCGCTGCCGACGGCGACGACCGTGCCTGCCGCGTCCCAGCCGAGCACCTTGGGTTCGCCGGCCGGGTCGGTGGTGTGCCGGACCTTGCAGTCGATCGGGTTGACGGCCACGGCCTCGACCCGGACCAGCAGGTCGCGCGGGCCGGGCTCGGGGATCGGGAGCTCGACGTCGACCAGGCTCTCGGGATCGTCGATCGGCAGGCTCTTGCGGTAGGCGACGGCGGGCATCGTGGTCCTGCGGATCTCAGGGGTCATGGCGACCACCCTAATCCACTAACCGTTCTGATGTGCCGTAAGAGTTATGTATGGCCGGAAGCCCGACCACCGCCGACAGCCGCCCCCTGCGGGCCGCGCGGCGTTCACCGCCGTTGCGGCTGCTCGCATCCGCTTCCTTCGAGAGCCGCCACGAGCTGGGGAAGGCCGCCACCGGCCACGGCGAGAGCCAGGTGGTCGTGGAAGTCGCGGCTGTGGACGATCAGGCCGTCGCGGATCTTCAGCACCTGGATGTTGGCGACCTCGGAAGTCCCCCCGGTGGTCCGGTGGCGCACCTGGTAGTCGAACTCGGAGACGATGACCTCCGGATCGTCGGTTGCACGGATCACCACGTTCGTCGCGGTGAGCTCCAGGGGCGAATGCGCGGCGATGTCGGCGAACCGCTTCGCGAGCGCGGTCCGCCCCTCGATGCGGCGCGGCCCGACCGGCTGGAAGGCGATCTCCACCACGGCGTCCTCGGAGTAGAGCTCGGCCAGCTCCGGGAATCTCCCTGCGGTGATGCCCTCCAGCAGCTTGAGGAAGACGTCACGCGGCGACGGCGTTCCGGCCATGATCAACCCCTATCGGCCTGCGACTAGAATCGGACTAGGGAGTCCGTTTTCGACGATACGGACTGGACACTCCGGTTGTCCAGAGGTGGATCCGCCGTGAGTGGGAGAGGAGACCAGCCGGATGAGTGGCGCTCAGGAGAAACCGTTGCGGGCGGACGCGGCCCGCAACCGGGCCAGACTGCTGGACATCGCCACACAGGTGTTCACCACTCGCGGCGCGGGGGTGCCGACCGAGGAGATCGCCCGCGCCGCCGGGGTCGGGGTCGGCACGCTGTTCCGGCACTTCCCCACCAAGGAAGCGCTGTTGGAGGCGGTGGTGGTGCGCAGGCTGGAGACGATCACGGCCCGCACGGCGGAGCTGATCGCCCGGGCCGAGCCCGCCGAGGCCTTCTTCGCATGCTTCCGCTTGGTGGTCGAGCAGTCCGCGGGCAAGGGCGAGTTCGCGCGGACGCTCGCCGCAGCCGGGGTGGACGTGCACGCCTCGTTGCGGGAGTCGAGCGCGGCGATGCGGGCGCAGTTGGCCGAGCTGCTGGCCGGAGCCCAGCGGGCGGGAGCCGTCCGCCCGGACCTGGGCCTGCCCGAGCTGATCGCCCTGCTGGTCGGCACGGGCGCCACGATGGACCAGCTCGGGGATGAACAGGCGGCGCGGGAGCGGATCTTCGAGGTGGTCTTCGACGGGCTGCGGCCGCGCTGAGCCCGTCGGGCCGGTCCCACGGCGGGCACGGCGCCCCGGTCGCCCCGCCCGCGCTCATCCCGGGGCGCCCCGGGATGGGCCGCATGGAGTCGGCGGCCTCCGCCGAATCCGTGACCGGATAGCGGTTACCGGTTCCCTGTTCCCGGTTACAGCATGACGAGCAGCTTGGTGCCCGGCACCAGCTTCCGGTTGACGGAGGTCGACTGGACGAACAGGGTGTACGACGGGTTCTCGCCCGGCTTCACCGTGGCCTCCGCATTCGGCAGACCGAGGAGCTGGCGGGCCGCCGGGCCCGAGAACACCCTACCGGTCATCCGGCCGGTGGCCGGGTCCTTCTCCGCCACGGCGAGCTGCTTGTTGCCCTGGATCTTCTCGCGCTTGGACAGCTCGTAGAAGGCGCAGCCGGTCTTGTAGGCGTGGCCGGCGCTGGTGACGAATTCGCGGATCGAGGTCTGCTGGTCGACCGGGATCAGGATGTACTTGCCGGTGTCCATGGCGTCGAGGTTGGCCTTCACCTCGGCGGTGTTCAGGTCCTGGCCCATGGCGAAGAGGTTCTTGGTGCCGCGCACGCCCTGCTCGCGGCCCCGCAGGAAGCTCGTGGCGGCCGACTTGACGGTGCCGATGGCCTCCTCGACGCCCTGGCTGGAGTCCGCGTCCCAGATCGCGATGTTGCCCGCCGGGAAGCCGTACTCCTGGGCGGTGCGCTTGGCCAGGGAGTTCGGGACGAGGATCGCCGAGGTCCAGTGGTCGGGGAGGTCGTCCATGGCGCCCTGGATGCGGCTTATCCAATTGCGCAGGACGGCGGCGCCCTTGCCGGCGTTCATACGGGTGTGCATCTGGCCGCTCTCCGAGCAGCCGGAGGCGTTCTCCTCGCCGTCGGTGACGACGACCTGGAGGAAGGAGTGCTCCCCGTACCCTTCCCAGATGTTCTTCAGGTCGTCGACGGACTTCACGGCCGCCTCGATCAGCGCCGTCGCACCGTTGTCGACCTCGTAGAGGCCCCGCAGGGACGGCAGGTGCTTGACGTCCATGTCCCAGACCAGGTTCTGCACCTCGTGGTCGAAGGCGTAGAGGCTGATGCGGGTCTCGTGGCCGAGCCGGTCGGACTCCTCCTGCAGACCCTTCACGAACTCGTCGACCACGCGGACGAGTTGCGCCGCGTGCTGACGCATCGAGCCGGACTTGTCGACCACGAGCGAAACGTGGTTGACCTTGTGCTTGATCCTGTTCGTGGACATACCTCTACCCCTTTTCCAACGCCCCTTCGACGCCTTTCCGGCGTTCCCTCCAGCGTTGTCTCCACACTACGAGGGGGCACTGACATTGATGCTGATACTGAGGTTCCACGGAGGCCGACCGCCTGTTTTCCGAGAGCGTGCGGATATTGACGGGCGATTAGCAGCCGGCGTCGGCCGAAGGCCCGCTCCGAGCCGCCGCGTCCCGAATGGTGGCGGCCAGCGCGTCGGGGGCGGTGAGGTGGGCGGCGTGCCCCTGGCCGGTGAGGGTGACAACCCGCGCCCGCGGCAGGACACCGGCCAGGTCGGCCAGGCGTTCGCGCAGGTGGGCGGGGCTGAGGTCGCCCTCGATCAGGGTCGTCGGGGTTCCGAGTGCCGCGAACCGGTCGATACCGGTGCCGAGGGCGTCGAGTGCCTCGTCCTCCGCGATCTGCGCCGCCGCGTACGTGCACAGCGCCTCCCGCAGGTGCCCGTCGGCGACCATGGCATCGACCAGGTACGCGGGCACGCGCACGATCTCCCCCAGGTGGATCCGCATCGCCTCGACCGGGTCGCCGGCCTCGAGCACCGCGCGGGCCCGCGCTCCCGCCGGTCCTGCGACCAACTGACCGGTCGGGACGGGTGGTTCGTAGAGGACGAGTCCGGCGAACGCCGACGGCCGCAGGAGGGCGGCCTCCAGCCCGGCCACGGCGCCCGAGGAGTGCCCCACCAGGAGCACCGGCGGCGTCAGGAGGTCCGCGACGGCGAGGACGTCGGCCGCCTCGACGGCCATCGAGTGCGGCAGGGCGATGTCCGCGCCGGGACCGTAGATCCGCCGCCGGACCCTGACGACGCGGAAGTCGTCGACGAGGCAGCGGACGACGCCGTCCCAGGACGTCACGTCCCCACCCCCCGGATGAACCACCAGCAGGACCGGCCCGGACCCGTCGTCCAGGGCGGTGACGGGACGGCCGTCGTCGGAGAATGCGCGAAGCTCGGTCATGCCCACCAGCCTGCACCCGCCCACCTTCATGTCACCGGCAGACCACTGACATCCCGACGACAGTCGGGCACGGCACGCGGTTCCGGGCCCCGAGCAGACCGAGGCGCACCACGGCCGACGCCGGTCGAGTCGCTCCGCCTGGTAGCGGGGCGGAGGCGCAGGCCTGCGCGATGCTCGCAGCCGGCCACCTCACCCTGCAGGCAGTCACGGTGCGGCGGAGCCCACCCGTACGACCGTGTGGTCGGGATTACTTGCCCGCACTGGTCATGGAGGTGACGGCCTCGGCGACGGTGGAGCGGTAGATGCCCATCTGCGGGTTGAGGACGTGGGCACCGTCGGGGAGGGGGAAGTTGCGGGTGTTGGCGAGGGGCATGTTAGTGCCCTCGTCGTCGACCAGGACGTTGAGTTCGTTGATGCCCGGGGTGGTGCCGGTGGTGGCGCCGCTCGGGTCGAGGTCGATCACCACGTAGGCGCTGTGACCCGCCGCCACGGGGAAACGCAGCGTGCCGGCGGCGAGGATCGGCTTGATGTTGTTGCTCTGGTCGCGGGCTGCGGAGTTCCCCAGGTCGACGCCCGGGGTGGAGCTCAGGCTGCAGACGCCCGTGCCGGTGTTGCGGACCTCGATCACCCACTGGCTCGCGGCCCCGGCGCGTGCCGCGGCCTGGACCGTGAGGTTCTGGATGTCACACGGCCGGGCGTCCGTGCCGGCACCCCCGTCGCCGCTGCCACCGGGCTCTTTGCCGCCCGACGGCCTCGCACCGGGCGGCGTCTTCGCCGGGCGTGTGGCGGTGTGCGAGGCACCACCTGCGGTGGGCGTGCTCGCGGTGGGTGCACCGGTGGCCGGGCCGGACGCCGCCGTGGACGGCGTGGCGGCCGCCGAGGTGGCCACGGGAGCCGGAGAACCGCCGGCCGTGTCCGCGTTGTCGGGCCCGCACGCGGTTAACGCCAGCCCCGCCCCGACGACCAGGACGGCGGAAGCGAACAGCGGACGACGGTTGCGGACGACCATGATGGACTCCTCGATAGCGGTGCGCACTGATGTGCTCGAACAGATCAAAGGACGGCAGAAGGAAGGCAGTTGGTGGCATCCCCGGCGTCACAATCACCGGGACATGGCAGGGACACGACTGTGACATTCGATCGGGCACGGCACGGTTGACAACCGGTCGGCACCGGCGGGACGGGCCCGGATCCACTCCGGAGCCCTTGCCGAGGTGTCACCCGCATCCGGAGATCGCCCGGTCCGAACCAGGCCGAGCCCGAGCCCTGCTCCGAACTCCCGTGATCGCCCTCCAGACGTGTGGCGATTCTGCCTGCTATGTGATGGTTTGCTCCGACCGCATCCCATGGCCGTGGAACTGCGCGAACGGGTGACGGCGGCTCTGCCGGTGTGGTCGGTGCCGTGTGACGGGGGTGTGGGGCGTCAGCGTCGGGTGACGCCGGCGCCCCGTGCGAGGTCCGGGTCGTCGGAACGGCCCAGGACGAGGATCCGGAAGGCCGTACCGGCGTAGACGGCCAGGAGCCGGGCGATCCTGCGGGGTGTGGTGCGCATCGTGGGGTGCCTTTCCGTCGTCCGGGCCGGGGCGTTGGTGATGGCTCTTCAACTCGGGTCGGTGCGGGTGTCACCAGGAGACGGCGTCGTCCAGCGACTGCTGCCAGTAAGGGCGTCCGCCAGTAGGTCATCGGATGCGGGGGCTTCGAGGCCGGGTGTCCCAGCGGTAGAGGGTCCAAGCCCGTCTGATTAGGCAGCGGAC